>JAVCCK010000027.1 GCA_030765525.1 Candidatus Lernaella stagnicola | reverse complement strand
CGATGCGTCGATACGCCTCTTCGTACCGGTTGAGCACGTGTACGATCACCGCCAGGCCGATGACCAGCACGAGCGGCGGGATGATGTTCGTGACCAGATTCAGCGAGCGGTTCATCAGTTGCAGCACGCCGAGCGTCCAAATCAGCGCGATCAAAATGCACACCATCGGCAGCCACACGGCGCGCCATTTGCGATACACGACAATCATCAGCAGCGACAGCACCGCCATGCTCAGCGGCGTGAAGGTTCTTAAGTCCCGCTGCACGAACTGCACGTATTCGGTGTAGAAAACCGGCCCGCCCGCCGCGAAGGCGCGCGTGTCTTTGGGAACCGCCGCCGCAATCGCTTCGTACACCTCGGCCGTGAGCGCCTTGCGGTATTGCGAGTCGTCGGGGATGCGCTTGGTGCGGCCGAACACGGCCACGGCACGGCCGTCGGGCGCGACGATGCTGCCCACGATCATCGGGTTGCGCTGGGCGCGCTGAAGAACGTCGGCCCGCTCCGCCGCGTTCAGGCTTCGGTCGCCGATCAAGGGCGCCACGTCGAGTTCATCGCCGCTGGACCGGATGTCATCGACATTGGTCAAGCTGATGACCTGCTCGATGTTCTCGATCTTCTCGAGGCGCGCGGTCAGATCGCGGACGACCGCCAACGTCTCTTCGCCGTAGGCGTCCTGGGTTGCGAACGCCACGAGGAAAAACTCGTCCGACTCAAATTGGTCTAAAAAACGGTGGTAGTAATTCAGGCTGGGGTCGCCATCCAAAAAGAAATGCTCGACGGTGTCCTTTACTTCCAAAAGCGGTAGCCGCGACGCCATCCCCAGTGTCACCAGAAGACAGGCGGCGATGATCCACCACGCGCGATCGTAAATGAAGGCAGCCAAGCGGTGCGGCACGTCGTTCCCCCGCGAAAAAATCGTCCGATACTAGCACGACCGACCGCCGCGGCAAGTTGCATCGGCGAGGGTGCAGCCGTTGCCGGTGGATGACGACGATACAATCGGTGACGACGACACAATCGGTGACGACGACGACACAATTGGCGACGACGATAATGACGATAACGACACTATCGGTGACGACGATGACGATGATGACGCCGATGATGATGATGATGACAGCGGCGGGTGTACCTAATCGAGGGCGTCACCGGCCCTGCTGATGGCTCACCCGGATAGGGCGTCGAGCCACGCGCGCAAACGCTGCCCGTACGCGGCGCCCGCGGTGTAGGACACGTCGTTGTGACCGGCGCCCGGGATCCAGTAATTTTCTTTTGGTTCGTTGGCCGCGGCGAACAGTTTCTTCCCTTCTTCAAAAGGAATGATCTCATCGACCGTGCCGTGCACGACCAGCACCGGCACATGAATCGATTTGATCTTGGCCTGCGAGTCGTAGATTTCGGATTTCATCAAGCCGCCGCCGGGCAGCATGGGCATCAACTGCCGCATCACGGCCGGGATGGAGGTAAACGTCGATTCGAGAATCACGCCGAGCAGGTCTTGCTCCTGCGCGATTTCGGTTGTGACGCCGCCGCCGAGGCTTTTGCCGAACACGACGATCCGCCCCACCGGCACGCCCGCCGACTCAGTCAGCCAAGCGAACGCGCCGCGCCCGGCGTCGTAATTGGCCGGCTCGCTGGGTTCGCCGTGGCTCTTGCCGTAACCCGGGTAATCGACCAGCAGCAGGCCGCAATCGAGCGGCGCAAGTTCCTGGCGAATCAGCGCCCATTCGAACACGGTTTGGGCGTTGCCGTGAAAAAACAGAATCGTCGGCCGTTCGGCAGCAGCAGGCCAGTACAGCGCGTGGATGCGGTTTTGTTCCGGCGTGTCGATCCACACTTCCTCGGCGCCCGCGGCGTAGGGCGGCGGTAGAGCGTTCGGGTCCAGTTGCGTCGGGTAATACAGAAACCGGCGAACGAGCGATTCGAGCATATTCGGCTCCGGGTCGTTGTCGTGTGATCGATTCAGTATGACCGACGATCCGCCGTCGCGTCCACTAACGGCAGCAGGAGCGGCACGTTGAAAAGACCGACATCGACCGGCTGCCCGGCAACCGGCTCGACGCGGAATTCCACTTCGGCACTCGCCGCAGCCACCGGCACCGCGACCGTTTGTTCAAACGCGAACCATTCCGCGGCGGCCGACGGACCCAATTCGAGAAGCGTCGTCACCGGGTCGCCACCCTCGTCGAACAACTGCAACGTAGCCGACACTTTGGCCCACCCCACAAGGCTTCGCAGCGCCGCGCCGAAACGCAGCGACAAGCGCCCGGCCTCGATCCACTCGTCGTAAGGCGCGAGGCTGATCGACTGCCTCAGTCGCGGTGATGCCGCGTCGTCGCTGAAATAGACGCCCGCCAGCCAGTAGTCGCCCGAATACGATTGAAAATTGGCCGGCGAAATCGGACCCAGCCACAAGTCGCGCCCGGCGAACACGAGGCCGTCACGCTCCCACGCCGCCAAGTGCTGATCGAAAGCCGGTTCGGCAACCAGGTTGGGGCCCACGACGCCGTGCGGCTCGTCGACGACCGCCACCGATAACGCCAGCGCGTCAAAGGACGCGGCGTTGTACAGCAGGCCGAACATCCCGCCCATCGCCCGCAAGCGAACACGCGCCCGCCGGGTTCCTGGGGGCATTTCCGCCTCGACGCGCCACGGTTGCCAGTAAAGTGTGTCGAAGCGGCGCGAACTAACCGAGCGCAACACGCGGCCGGCGTCGTCAAGCAGGTCGACGATCGCCTCGGCTTCGTCGTACGGCCGGGCGACGCTCGAGCCGTTATCGGTCATGTAGCCCGTCCGGCATGCGCCGCTGAACTCCACGTACGCCCGCCCTTCATTGATGGCGGCGTCGTAGGCGCTCACGTCGATTTCCTGGACGGCATAGCCGCGGTCGTGCAGCAAAGAAACGCCGGCAAAGAACCGTTCACCGGCCAAGGGCGACACGTTCCAGAAGTCGTCGTGCGATTGCATGTTGTCCAGCGCCCACGCGGCATCGCCACCTTCCGCGCCGCCGTTTTCCAGCAGGTTTTCACGATAGGTGAAGTCCCGGCTTTCGTTGAGTTGCCAGACGCCGCCGTCCGCGTCGACCACCGAAGCGACCACCGCCGTGTAAACCGCGTCGGGCGCGAAGGCGTTTTCGGCCTGCACTTCGATAATGAAGCCGTCGCCCAGGGGCACGGCATCTGCGACGCTCCAACGGTCGCCGCCGCTCACTTCGATTTCCTCCAGCGGCTTGTCGAACACCAGACCGATTTTGTCAGGTCCGAGGCCGAACATCACGTCCAGCAGCATGGGCGCGGACGCCGCCGGTGTGTCGGGAAACACGATCGTGGCAAAGGCCGGCTTATGGTCCGAAAGCGGCGGCGAAAAGTTGATGACATCCCCGGCCGTGGCGCATGCGCCCGCGTCTTTGTTGAACAAGATATTGTCGATCAGTTGCTGGCCTTCGCTGCCGTAGAAATAGTTGGCGGGCCAACTCACCCGGTGAGAGGGCGGCAAGCCCAGCGAGGACCACGCGTCGGCCATAACTTCAAACAGAATGTCGAACTGCGTCGAGCCCGGCTCGTCGTTGAAATCGCCGCCGACAAGAACCCGCGGCACGGTATCGACCGCGAGGAATTCATCGACGAACTCGCGGCATTGCAGGTCGCCGTCGTCGTTCCAACTCAGGTGAGTGGCGTAGACGGAAATCTCCGCGCCGCCGATGGTCGTCGTGGCGTGCACGATGCTGCGGCCGTTGACGAAGGGGTGACCGAAGGGGTCGACCAAGGGCGTAAACGAAAGCAGCGCGCGCCCGTCGTAGAAGAACAGGTCCATGCCGAGAATCGTCGCGATGTCCGTAGCGTAGTCAAGGGAGCTTTCCTGCAGCGCCAGCAAATCGAAGGGTAGGTGGTCGGCCAGGCCCGCCGCGATTTCAGCGGCCGTCGCCTCGTTGCCGCCGTGCAGGTTGTAAGTTCCCATTCGGACGGGCGTACCGGCATGCGCGTCGGGGCAGACGTACTTTCCCCAGCGCAGCGCACCGTTTTGCGGTGGGGCGGGGGCGGTGTCGTCGTTGTCGTCATCGTCGTTGTCGTTATCATCGTCATTGTCGTCGTCGTTATCGTCGTTGTCGTCATCGTCGTCGTCGCCCGCGTCAATCGCGTCGTCGTCGTTGTCGTCGTCATCATCGGCGCACGCGGCCATCAGTAACAGAATTGCGAGGATTGCCATCAAAATTAGTTGGAGTCGTTGGGGGCGTTTATTCATCACGTTGGTATCCCGTTTGTTTGTTCATGCTATATTAGCCATTGCATTCACAACAACAACTCCGGTGAGGATTACGCAGATGCGACGTCTCTTCATTGCTGTTTTGTTGTTGATCGCGGCGGTCCCGGCTGCCGGGCAGGTTAACGGGTTGGATCGCATGACCGACCTGTGGGCGCTGCCGGAAATCGAACTCGGCGTTCACTCCTTTGGCGCCTCCAGTTTCGACCGCTCCGGCAGGAACAACGACGGTTTCACCAGCGTCTTTTCACGCCTCTACCGGCGGCCCGATATGCATGTGCTCTTCGATGCCGAGGGGCCCGGTTGCGTGTATCGCATGTGGTTCACGTTATTGAACGAATGGGCGAACCTCGTGATCTACGTCGATGACATGGACACGCCGGTCGTCGACTTCGACCACCAGGGATTGTTCGCCGGGCAATGCGCTCCTTTCGCGCCGCCGCTTACCTGGGACGACGACGCCTCCAGCGGGGGGTTCGTCAACTACGTGCCGATTTGTTACCAGGACCGCCTGGTGATCGGCACGACCGGGCGTATATTCTTCTACAACTTCAACGCGCAGCAATACCCGCCCGGCACGCCGGTCGACGCATTCTCCGGCGAGGAAAACTACGATGAGGCCCGCGCGTTGTACGATCCCGACGCCGCCGGACAAGACCCCAAGGACACCACCGGCGTGGCGTACGCGGCCACGAGCGTGACGGTCCCCTGTGGCGGCGCGGTCACGCTGCTGGAGGCCGAGGGCGCGGGGCAAATCGCGTCGTTACGACTCACGCCCAACGCGTTCGACAACGACCTGCTGACCGATGTGCGTCTCGTGGCCGTCTTCGACGGTGCGCTGGAGCCGACGGTCGATGTGCCGCTGGGGCTGTTTTTCGGCGCGGACCATGCCGGTTACGACGTGACGTCCCTGCTTGTCGGGCAGTTCGAGGGCACGCTCTATTCCTTTTTCCCGATGCCCTATTTCACCGCCGCGAAGATTTCCTTGATCAACGACGGTGACAACTCCCGCGTGTTCACCATCGAAGTCGGCGTGAGTGACGCCGTCCCGGACGATTACGCGGGAACGTTCACGGCCACGGTTTCCGAGAGCCGCCCGCCGCAGATGGGCGCCGACCACCCCTTTCTGCGCACCGGCGGGCAGGGGAAGATCGTGGGCGTCGTGCAGATCTCCGGCGCCGATTACGGTCGCGGCTACTTGGAGGGGGACGAGCGCTTCTATCCCGACGGCCTGCGCACGCCTACGCTGCACGGCACGGGCACCGAGGACTATTACAACGGCGGGTGGTATTTCGACCGCGGCATGTTCTCGCTGCCGACCCACGGCTTCCCCATGCACGTGCGGGAAGGCGACTGGGATACCGCAGGGATGTATCGGTTGCATGTGGGCGACGCGCTCACCTATTTCAACGGCGTCGTCTTCTCCATCGAGCACGATTCGGCGAACGGCTTGACCGATGAAGATTACCGCAGCGTCACCTTTCATTACCACGTGGATGAGCCCGCGCTGGTGCTGGAGGCGACCTTCGACGTCGGCGAACCCGAGGCGGAAAACCGCTTCGCCTATTACGGCACGGACGATGCGCCCACCGGCTACGACTTGTTTTGCTACGAGGGCGATCACGATCTGGATCCGATCATCGACTCGGGGTACCGCTCGGCGGGGCGCGTCGGCTTCACGGCGGCGGTCAATCCGCATAACGACGGCCTGCGCATCGTGCGACGCCGCGACCAGCTATTGGGTCGCGAGGCAGTGCGGGTGGTGGTCGACGGGCAGGATGTCGGCCTGTGGCGATCGGCGTATCGCAATATCTTCAAGCGGTGGCGCGACGAGGTTTTCGACATACCGGCGGCGTTCACGCGCGGCAAATCGCAAGTTGATATCGAACTGGTCAACGTGCCGATTCAGCGGGCCGCGTCTTTCTCGCAGTACCGCTATTGGATTTATTCTTGGAAGCGGCCGCTGTTGACGCGGCTCACGCAGCTAACGCTCGGCGCGCCGGTGACGCAGCTTGTGGTGGGCGAGGCTGTGGCGTTGGACGTGCGCGGCGAGTATCCCACCGGCCGGGCGGTGTGCGTCGCGGGTTGGGTGGATTACGAATTGTCGCCGCCGGGTTTGGCGGAAGTGAACCACGGCACGCTTATGGCGCTTACGCCGGGCAACGTGACGGTCTTGGCCCGCACCGGCGAGATGACGAGCAATCCGCTGAACATCACCATCACCGCGGGCGAGTCCGACGACGACGACAATGATAACGACGGCCCCACCGACGATAACGACGGCCCCACCGACGATGACGACGACAACAACGACAATGCCGGAGCGTCAACCTCGGACGACAACAACGACGACGCCGACGGTTGCGGACGCTAGCGCACGGCCTGAATGTTCAACACGATCTCGACCGTCATGCCCAACACACTTACGCCCTCGGTGTTCGATTTGCGGTTGTAGTTCATGCCGAAATCGCCGCGGTCCAGCGTCGTGGTGCCGGTGAAACCGACGCGCGTTTAATCCTACGGATCTTTGGCGCGACCGAGCGCACCTGCACACTAATGTAGTCGCGTGAAATGGGTTAGAATTGCAGCCGCCGAGGAGGTGTTGTGATGCGACGCGTGTTTTTCGTGATCTTGCTGCTTTTGCTTGCTTTAGCGGCGACCGTTGCGGTGACAGCCTGCGACGACGACGACGACGACGACGACGATGACGATGACAACAATGACGACGATACGGTCGATGACGACGACAATGATGACGACAATGACAACGACACCGGCCCGCCGCGTTCGTTCTATTTGGCCGCGGCCGGGTACCAGTATGAATTCGGCTCCGATTACATCACCGACGAATACGACACCGCGGGTTTTGCCGGCCACGTCGACGCGCTTTCGGTCCACATGGATTTCTTCGGCAAGCCCTGGCGGGAGTTCGCGACCGGCGATCCCCTGCCGCCGTTGTGGGTCGCCGAGATGGAAGAAATCAAGCAGATGGCCGACGATCTGGGCGTCGTCGTCTACTTGAATCTCACCCCGCTGGACGGCATGCGCAGCGCCGTAGCGCCGCTGACTAAGATCATCAGCGATCACCTGGAAACAGAACCGTACCCCGTAGCCGGGTGCTTCGACTTCGGCACCGGTCCCGATGCGGCGGGGTTGCGCACCGCTTACAAGAACTACGTTCGCTATATGGTCGACTTGTTTGAGCCGCAGTGGCTGACCCATTGCATCGAGATGGATATCTACGATTACAACTGCCCCGACGAGTACGCGTCGCTCGTCGATTTGCTCAACGAGGTGTACGAGCAAGAAAAAGCGCTGGCGCCGGAGTTGCCGATTTTCGGGACTTTCGCCGCCGATTTTCTATGGGGGTACATCGACGACGCGTGCGCCATCGGCGACCGCGCGTGCCTGCGGGCGAACCTGGCCAAGGTCGCGGATCTGCAGCAAGACCGTATCGGCATCAGTTCCTACCCGGCCTTCTCGCAATACGATTGGCTCGAAATTCCCGCCGACTACTTCACCGCCATCGGCGCGGAAAGCGGTCTGCCCGTGGTGTTCGGCGAAACCGGTTACAGCAACCGGCCCGTGACGATCCCGTATCCGGAACTTGCCGACCCCTGTATGTCGTTGTTGAACGGCGACGACGCGGAGCAGATCGCGTATCTGGAGCGACTGCTGGCCGACGCGCAGGCCATGGACTCGGAATTGGTCACGTGGTGGTCGTTTCGCGATTTTCTTCCGGCGCACATGATCGAAAACTGCCCGTGCCAATCGGCGGGGTTGTGGTGCCTCTTGTACGAGGCGGTTTACGAGGCCGAATTGCTGCCCGCGTGGCTGCATTGGGGAGGCATGGGCATGCTGGATTTCGAACTGGCGCCCAAGCCCGCGCTGGAGGTGTGGGACCAGTGGCGCGCCCGTCCCATCGCACCGTGAGGCCGGTTACGACTCGCGCTCGACCATCTCCCACGAAAGCGGTGTGCCGCGCTTGATATCTACGGCGGCGCGTTTGCCGAGCACCGCTGCGTAGTCGCGCGGGTGCAGCCCGACACCCGGTCGCACGACGCGCACGTTTTCGGGAGTCAACGTTTCCCCGGCGCGAATATCCTGCGCCACGAACACCGACCGGCGGAACATCACCTGCTTGTCTTCCTCACCCTTGACGCCGTAGCGCACTTCGCCCAGCGCCTTCTCCACGGTGCGCACCGCTTTGACCATCGCCGCGAACTCATCGGGCTGCAGGGAAAAATGACTATCCGGTCCGCCGCTTCCGCGATCGAGGGTGAAGTGTTTCTCGACCACACACGCGCCCAGGGCCACCGCCGCGGCGGGCATCGTCACTTCGAGGGTGTGATCGGAAAGGCCGATGGGAACGCCGAAGCGTTCGCGCAAATCGGTGATCGTGCGCAGGTGCATCTCTTCGGGCGAGGCGGGATACGCGCTCGTGCACTTGAGCAGCACCAAGTCGCGGCAGCCGCCGTCCGCGAGCGCCGTCACGGCTTCGGTAATCTCGGCGAGTGTCGCCATGCCCGTCGACATAATCACGGGCTTGCCGGTCGCGGCGATTTTCAGCAGTAGCGGGATATCGACGATCTCAAACGACGCCACTTTGAATACCGGCACCTGCAATTCTTCGAGAAAATCCACGGCCGTCGCATCAAACGGCGTCGAGAAGAAAATCAGCCCTTCCTCGCGCGCCACTTCTTGCAGTTTCGGCTGCCATTCCCACGGCGTGTACGCCTCGCCGTACAACTCGTACAGGTTGCGGCCGTGCCACGCGGTTCCCTGCACGGTGAAATGCTCGCCGCGGCAGTCCAATGTCATCGTGTCGGGCGTGTAGGTCTGCAGCTTGATCGCATCGGCGCCGGCCTGCTTGGCGGCGCGAATGACTTGCACCGCGCGTTCGTAATCGTGGCCGTGATTGGCCGACATCTCCGCGATGATGAAGGTCGGAAGCCCCGGCCCGATTTCTCTATCGCTCACGCGCACCGTCGTGTTCATGCCTTCTCCTTTTCCACGCAAGACCAAATTGCCGCCGCCACCCGTTCGGCGCCCTTGCCATCCACGAGCACCGCCGCCGTGCGCGATAAATGGCCCCGCAGCGTCGCGTCTTCCAAAAGCGGTATCAACTTGTCGCACCAAGCGGTCGGTTCGGCATCGGCCGCGCCGCCCAACCCGGCCGCAGCCCCGGCGCGCAATAGATTGTCATAGATGATTTGTTGATTGGCGAAAGCCGATACCAGCGCCATCGGCGCACCCAGGCAGGCCAGCTCCCACGCGGTGGAACCGGCGGCGCTCAAGGCCAGATCGCACCACAGAAAATGCGGCGCGACGTCGTCGGCCCCGGCTACTACTTCGATTTCCAGTGTCGGCAAATCCGGCACATCGGCCGGTAGGCGGGAAGCGATCCAGCGCACCGTCAGCGGCCATTTCGTGGCGGCCAGCGCCTGCAACGCCGTGACCGCCAGGCCGCGCGGGTCGGTGCCGCCCATCATCAGCGCGACATTCATCGCCACAAGCGGATGCTCGCGCTGCAGGCCGCGTTCACGCGCGGTGATGAGTTCGCGACGCAGCAGGGCGTATTCCGAACCGAGCAGCTTCATGGTATCGGCGCGGGTTTCGTAGGGCAGCTTTTCCGCACCGAGGTTTTGGTTGATCAGCACATCCACGGGCAGGGCGCGCTTGGCCTCGTCGTCGAGGGCGGCGACCACAAATCCATGCCCGCAGAGGGCCGCCAAGTCGTCGCTCGTCGGTTGATAGGAATCGACGATCACCGCCGCCGCGCCTTTTTCCGCCGCGTACGCGACCAGGTGGGCCGGGGAGGGATCTTGCGGCGGCGCATGCGGTAGGCCGCGTTCGGCAAGCTGCCGCGCAGGCCATTCCAAGCCGCCGAAATCGGAAACGAATTCCACCGCATGCCCGCGGTTTAAAAACGCTTCGGCCAACGCGAGGCAGCGCACCACGTGCCCCAGGCCGATCTGCGGCCCGGCGTCACAACGAAACAATAGTGGCGCCAAGATACTCATGGTCTTTCGTCAAAACTCCGAAAACCAATGTACTTAGGCGTTGCCTGGTTGGCAACGCGATCCTAAGGTTAATCGGCATGTGTGCTGGAGAGAAAATTAATGAGTGACAACCATTTCTATCGCGATTTGTTGGAATCGCTATACGACGGCGTGTACTTCGTCGACCACAATCGCCGTATTCAATATTGGAACCGAGCTGCCGAAGAGCTTTCCGGCTTCGGCTCCGCCGAGGTTGTGGGCCACAGTTGCGCCGATAACCTGTTGTGCCATGTGGATGCGGACGGTAACCAATTGTGCTTCGGGGGGTGCCCCTTGCATGCCACTCTTCAAGACGGGCTACCGCGCGAGGTCGACGTGTTTTTGCATCATAAAGACGGCCACCGCGTGCCGGTCAACGTACGGGTCAGCCCTCGTCGCGACAAAGACGGCAACATCATCGGCGCCGTCGAGGTATTTCGCGACAACCGCCAGAAAATCGAACTAATCGATCAGTTGGTGCAGCTCGAGCGAGAGGCGATGATCGATCCATTAACCGGCTTGCCCAACCGCCGTGCCACCGGCCGGGTCCTTGATGGGCGGTTCGGCGAATACGAACGATTGCGCTGGCCCTTCGGCGTGATGTTTTTCGACGTCGACCATTTTAAAACATTCAACGACAGCTATGGTCACGAGGCCGGCGACGCCGTCCTGAAAATGGTGGCCGGAACCTTACGCGGCGCGAGCCGTTCCTATGATTTTCCGGGCCGTTGGGGCGGCGAAGAATTCGTCGTTGTGGCCGCCAACGTGGACCGCAGCGCGATGGAGGGATTGGCTGAGCGCTTTCGCATGCTGGTGGCCGAGTCTTTCTTGCCGTGGAACGAAAAAAAGCTCTCGGTTACCGTCTCGGTCGGCGCCAGCTTGGTGAAGGATTCCGACGACGCCGAAACGCTCGTGAGTCGCGCCGACGAGTTGATGTATCGCAGTAAGAAGAAGGGCCGCAATCGCGTTAGTGTGGATTGAGCCTCACCACCGGTTCCGCACTTCTTCGGCCCACCCGGTCAAATCGCGCACGTCCACCGTCTTGCCCTCGTCGGTCACCACACGGCCCTCGTAGCGGCCGAATACCTGGTGCGCCTGCGATGCCACGATGCCCATTTCCGTTTTGTCGATGCGGTCGTAGATGGGGTGCAGCGTGAGGTCCAAACGGCCTTCTTCGTCGGTGAAGCGCCACGGCTGCAGGTAATCGCCCGGATTGTAACGGATGTTCACCCAACCAATTTTGTGCAAGCGGCCGTCGAGGAAAAAGCAGTTCTCGGTTGCCGCCGATAGGTCCCCGAAGCCCGAGCCGAGGTTCAACCCGAAGGGCGTCCCGTTCGGCAAACGCCCCGACGCGCTGGCCCAGTTCCAAAACGTGCGGTAGGCCCAGACCCCGCGACCCCAATCGATGGTACCCGCCGCGCTGTCGGGCTCCAACGTGAAGCGCCGTTCGCCGACGGTCAGCTCGCCGCGGGCGGCCAGGCAATTGATTTTCTCGTTGTAGTAGAAGCCGCGTTCGCCGATCGGAGTCGCCATCACGATCGACTCCCACCCGGTGGGATGAGCGAGGTTTGCTTCCAAGTGAAGGGCGCGGCCCGATTTCAGGCGCGGCCAGTCGATCCGTAGCGTGCGGCTTTCCGCCTCGCGCTGGAAGTGAAGCGATACGCCGCCGCCGCGAAACGCGACATCACCCTCGGTGCTCTGCCGCGGCAGTCGACACCCGCGACCCAGCGGTGTGACAACCAGTCCCTCTTCGATCGTGCCTACCGCAAAATCGATGAAATAGACAAACACCACACCGGCAAAACCGGCATGGGAAACCGCGGTGCCCAAAAACCAGTCGTGCGTCGTGATGCCGTAGTAATCCCATTCCTTCAAGCGGAGGCGGTTCCAGAAACCGAATCGCGATACGCGCACGTTTTCCGGGTTGTAGTCGAGCAAGGGCCGCCGCGCAAAACCGCGTTGCGCCAATTCGCCGCGCTCGTTCAATAACGGTCCGCATTCCATGATTTCGTGCTGCATCATCGTCCCCTACGCTTGAATCGGCGCGCGGTTTTTACCGAGGAATCGTCCTGCCGCGTTCATGGCCGCGGATGCCGGCGGAAAAAGTCCCACATCAAATCGGTCGCCGAGATCTCCCGACTCGGTTCGTCGCCGCCCACCCAGGCGCGCTGCCCGCCGGGCCAGGCGTGGCGCCCGTTTTTCAACGTATAGACTTCCAAACCCACGCCCGGTCGGCAACTCGTGTAGGTCTCGTGCAGGATCATCCCCTGTTCGAGGCGTTGCGGTTGCGCATCGCAGCCGTTGTGAGCCGCCCAAAAAGACGCGGCGTAGGAAACGGGACGATCCACCCGCGGATGAGGGTCGATTTGCACGCGGGGCGCGCCGCCCGAATACAGGACGCGGTTATCGCGTACGCCGTGAAAAACGATCACCGAAACCGGTGCTCCCGGCCCGCAGGTGGAGACGTTCATCGCCCCGGCCACCGGCGCGACGGCCGCTATCTCCCCCGCCATTTCGCAGCCGAGGCGATAGGCCATCATGCCGCCGTTGGAGATGCCGGTGGCGAAGACGCGCTTGGCATCGATGCGGTAGTCTTGTTTCAGGGTGACCAACAGCTTGCGCACAAACCCTACGTCATCGCTGTTGATTTCCTTTGCGTAGCCGCAACAATTTCCCGTATTCCACGTCAGCAGCTTGTGGCGCGTGGGCAGCCGGCCGACGCCCTCCGGATACACGACGAAAAAGCCCTCCCGAATCGCTTTTTGAGAAAAGCCGGTGGTTTGTTCCGCGCGCCTGGCATTACCGCCACCGCCGTGGAACACCATGACCAACGGCAGTGCGGTTTTGCCGTCATAGGCCGGAGGAATGACGAGCCGGTACTGCCGTGTCCGGCCCGCGTGGGAGAAAGAGCCGTCGATCACCCTCGTGGATCCTCCCGCAGCCGGAGTTTCCATCCAAGCTATTGAAAACAATAGGATAAATGAAATAATTGCGGCGCGTGAAGGGCGGGTTCTCATACCTTCCTCCTACCGAGGGTGTGCGGAAACGGCACAACTAAAGTGTGCCGTATTCGCACACTCGCTCAAAAAACGCACGTTGGTTTCAACCACTTCAATCGCTCCAACAAATCACAAATAGTTGCTATTACTGTTTTTTTTATTGTTTCGGAGTTTTTGGCATGATCCGTGAATAGTGTATAGCATCGGAGCGCATCGGATGACAATAGCCGCAATTGAAAGCGCATTGAAAACGAGCATCAGGGATTTATTGGATGACCATCGCTCCATAGGAAGATAAGGTCTGAACAACACCGAGATTGTAAGCGACAGAGATTAAGCATCGAGAAAAAATTCGGTTTGTTCGGTCTTTAAGACGGGTCGCCGCTCCGGAAAGCCATCGGGCGCCGGACGGTAATAGCAGCTAGGAATAAACAACGCGGCGACCTCATTATTACGACACCAAAGGCAACCCGTCACACAATGCCTTATGGGTCCCGGGTACATCTTAGATTACGCACCACCGCATTGACACCCGGGACCTCCCTTCTCCTCCCATTTGCCACCAATCTGAACAACACCTAGGCACGGCGGGTGCCTTCCTTTGTGCGCGCGTTCCGGCGGGCTGGGTTAGCGGTCGAGGGTGGTCAAACCTTCGCGGATGGCGAACTTCGTGAGTTCGGCCACCGTGCGCAGACCGAGTTTATGCATGATGCGGTGCCGGTAGGTCTCGACGGTTTTCACGCCAATGGCGAGATGCTCGGCGATTTCGCGCGTCGCCTTGCCTTCGGCCAGCAAGGTCAGCACTTGTCGCTCGCGCGGCCCCAGGATATCGGCCCCCTTCACGCCGTTGTCTACGCTGTCGACGTAGTCCTCGACGAGCACGCCGCTGATTTCCGGGCTCAAATAGGTTTTGCCGTCCATGACCAACTTGATCGCTTGCGTAAGTTCCTGAAATGCGGCGTCCTTAAGTAGATAACCGCTGGCCCCCGCCTTTAGCATTTCCCGGACAAATCGTTTCTCATCATGCATCGAAAGCGCGATCACCTTCACCTCGGGCAGATCCCGTTTGATGCCGCGCGTGGCCTCGATACCGGAAATATCCGGCATCGCAATGTCCATGATCACCACATCCGGCGCCAGGCGGTGGGTCATGGCGATGGCGTCCATGCCGTTTTCGGCTTCGGCGACAATGACGAAATCCGGTTCGGTTTCCAGCAAGGCGCGCAACCCCTCTCGCACGATTTGATGGTCGTCGGCCAGCAATATTCTGATATTCATTCTCCCTCCCACTCCGGATCGAATCCCGCCGAAAACGGCACGTCCATCACCACTCGCGTACCAGTGCCGGGTTGCGAATCAATGGTCACGTTGCCGTTCAAATACTCGATGCGTTCGCGGACACTGAATAGGCCGAACCCTGAATCGGCGTCTTGATAGCGCTCATTGAGCGATTCCGGTACAAATCCAATACCGTCATCGGCGATTTCGATCAATAGCCGATCGTTTTCCGTGCGAACGGTTACGTCGATGCGATCGGCCTGCGCATGCTTGATCACGTTATGCAATAGCTCGCGCACCACGCGAAACAAAAGCAGTCGGTATTCGTCGTTTAACTTGCGACGTTCCGCCGTTGACACGAAGGTACAACGTATTCCATACCGTTGTTCCATTTTTTCCAGATACCATTCGGTGGCGGCCACCAATCCGAATTCGTACAAAATCGGCGGGCTTAGTTCGAACGTCAGGCTGCGCGATTCCCGCATCGTTTGGTCGACCAGTTCGATCGAGCCGCGTAATGAATCAGCCAACTGCTTATCGGCGGCGCTTCGGTGCAACGTCTGCAATTGAATTTTCGCCACCGCCAGCGTCTGACCGATGCGGTCGTGCAACTCCTCGGCGATCGTATGGCGCTCGCGCTCGGCCACCAAGGACATCTGCGAGGCCATTTCCCGCAATTGCTTTTGGTACGAAAGAAGCTGCGCTTCGGTCTTCTTGCGTTCGCTGATTTCGCGCGTCACACCGATATAACCGCGCGGCGTGCCGTCCTCGTCGACGAGAAAACGAAGGTTGATTTCGCACCAGACCAGCGTGTCGTCGGCGCGAACGTGCTCCAATTCCAGCACCAGCGGCTTTTGCCCCCGCATTTCCGCCGGGCGATGGAGTCGCTCGTATTCGATCGTCAGCCGCGAGCCCTCGGCGAAAGCCTCCGGGGTCAGGATGTCCGCAATCGCCATTGCCAACGCGTCTTCCGGCTCGTAACCTAGCACGCGTTTGACCGACGAATTGACAAACGTGAAACACCCCTTCAAATCCATCGTCCAAAGAATGTCCGTCGCATTCTCGGCCACCACTCGGTACAGTTCTTCGCTGGCCTGTAAAACGTCCTGGTCCGGGCGACCGCCGCTGCGCTGCCACCCGGCGTAGAACCAGGCGGCCAATAGCGCAACATTAAACAAGACGCTGCCAATCAAAAGATAAATCATAACCGATATTGTATGTCGAAAAGCGTCCGGCGGTCCACGCGTCCGACGCCGCGGGTAAAAACCGTATTACGAAAATAAGCGAAGTGTGACTGGATCTCGGCAATCTGCATGTTTTCAGTGAAAACGCTAATTAAGCGAGTTGACTCAATAACACGTCTATGATAATCGTAACACCCGGTCGGGTAATTGCTACGGGTCAGGTGACATCGTGAGAAAGTTTTTCGCCTTGTGGATCGTAATTTCGTGCTTCGTCGCCGCTGGAGTGTCCATCGCCCAGGCGCACGGCGGACACGCTCCGGCCCTATCCGGTGATTCTTCCGTTCCAACACAGGGAGCCAAGATCCTGCGTGATGGAGCCGGCCGTCTCGTCTACATGGAGTGGGACACCAACGGGGACGGTCGCGCCGACGCATTCAACCACTACCAACAAGGGAACCTGGTGCGGCAGGAACGCGACGGCGATTTCGACGGCCGCGTCGATATCTGGTTGGACGTGGAGGATGGAGAGATCGTACGCGGGCGCATGGACGTCAACCGCGACGGCCGCGTCGACGTGCGGGAAAGCTACGAAGGTGGCTTGTTAACCCGCCAGGCGCTTGACGGAAACGGCGACGGGATTTTTGAAACCACGCATTATATCGAGGGCAACCGCCACGTCCGTACGGAGGAGGATCGGTCCGCCGCCGGGCGTGTCGATCGTTGGACGTTCTACGACGCCGACGAAAAGCCGCGCTTGGTGTTGGAGGATTTGAACGCGGATGGCATGCCGGATCTTCAAACCCGGTTCGGACCCGACGGCAAGCCGCAGATCACACCGATCGGCGAAGATGAGGGAGACGCCCAAACCGTCGTCGACGTCGATACCGCCCAGAAGCCGGGGGATATCGAATTGCAGGAAGTCACCGTTCAGGAAAAACGCGACTGGACGGCGGCCTCGGACCGTGAAGTTCGCGACCGTGATTTCCGGAATTTTCCCCGCTGCAATCCGAGCGACCTCGTACGTGTCATCCCCGGCGTCCACGTTTCCCAGCACACCGGCGGCGCCAAAGCCTATCAGTACTTCCTGCGCGGTTTCGACGCCGAGCATGGACAAGACCTGGCCGCCTACCTCGATGGCATCCCACTCAACGAGCCTTCGCAGGTGCATGGGCACGGCTACCTGGATTTGCACTTCTTAATACCCGAAACCATCGACATGATCCGTGTCATTAAGGGACCGTACGACCCCGAATTCGGCAACTTCGCCACCGCCGGGGCGATCAATTTCGTGCCGCGTCGACACGCGCCGCAAAATACGATCGGGGCCACCGCCGGCATGTTCGGCACCGCGCGGGTGATGAGCTCGTTCAGTGTGGAAAAGCCCTACTTGCTCGTCGGCGCGGCGGAAACCGACCACAGCGACGGCTACACCGATCCGGGGGACTCCGACGCCTACCGTGCCAACACCGGGCACACGTTTTTGCGCGACGAGTGGACGATCAATCTGATGAGCAACCACTACGGCCAGGACAGCGCCGCGACCGACGTCGTGCCCGAAAAATGGGTCAAGGACGGCCGACTGGATCGCTACGGCTCACTGGACACCTCCGATCGCGTCGCATCCAATCGTCAACTCGTTGGCCTGACCGCGGATTGGGCCGACGGGGGCAACAACCTGCGCCTGCAGGGATGGTACGATTACAAGCGCACGACGATCTGGTCGAACTACACCTTTTACTTGCTTAATCCGGAACGCGGCGACCAACAGGAAATGCGCGATAACCGCTCGGTCACAGGCGTCAATCTACGCTACAGCAACACTGCCGCCTGGGGTAAAACCGTTTGGGATACCGCCGTAGGTGTGCAGTGGCGTTACGACCTCGTCGACCAATTGCTCGGCAACACCGCCCACCGGGAACGTTGGAACGTCATCAACAATTTACAGTTTTCGGAAAACTCCCTCGGCCTCTGGTTGCGCGAAAACCTGATGCTGACCTCCTGGCTGACCGTGGTCCCCGGGGTGCGTTACGACGTTCTTTTTTACGAAGGCGAGGGCACGCAGGACGAGCGTTTTTTCAACATCTATACGAACTTGGCCGATACGCGGCAGGACGTTCGCCGCGACTGGAGCGAAACCGCAGCCATTGCCAGCCCGAAGGCCTCGGTTGTGTTCACGCCGCTGAAGCCTTGGAACATCTTTCTCAACTACGGCGAGGGTTTCTTCTCCAATACGACGCTGCAAATGGCCAATGCCCCCGAATCCACAATTCCCAAGGTCCGGGGCGGCGAAATCGGCACGCGCGTGTTCTTTTGGGGTACGCGAGTCACCTTCGCCGCCGCCGCATGGTTTGTGAACAAAGAAAAAGACCTCGTCTTCGACCCGCAAACCGGCCTGTCGGTGACCAAGGAAGAAACACAACGAAACGGTTTGGACGGCGAGATCCGCGTTAGTCCCTTGCCGTGGTTGTATCTAACGACCGACGCATCCTACGTCGAGGCTCGCTTTGTGGAATCGCGCGACCGTATCCCCAATGGGCCGATTACCCTGATGACCAACGGCGTCGGCTGGTCGCACGATCTGGGCCTGCGCGGCATGGTGCGGGGCCGCTATATGGGACCCCGCGAATTGGATCAAGGCGATTGGGCCGAGCCGTATTACGTGCTTGATCTCGTGGCCGGATACGACACCCCCGCCTGGGGAGTCGAACTGGCAATCGATAACGTGTTGGACACCGAATGGGAAGACGCCGTGTTTTCATACGAAACGCGGCCGGAGCCCAACGGTGAAACACTCAACGGAATTCACTGGACGCCGGGCACGCCGTTCTCGTCCCGGCTGACGGTAACCGCTAAATTCTGACAAAAAAGGAGCCATCGATGAAAAGTTTGAATGCTTGGTTGATTGTCGGCCTTCTGCTTATCGCTACGGCCGCATTGCTCGTCACCGCCTGCGGTGATGATGACGACGATGACGGCGCCGGGATGACCGGCACCCTGACTTTTACCGCCAACGGCGAAGAGTTCATCCGTGAGGGTTTCGTTGACAAGACCGGTTGGCTGATCAGCTTCGATCACTTCTACATTACCCTAAGCGGTCTCACCGGCATCCAAGTGGCCGAAGAAACCGACGAACAGGCGCTGACCGTCGCCCACGCCGGCCATCCACACGAAGATATCCCGGAGGGTGCGGCCCACGTGGCATTGGACGGTGTTCACACATTGGACCTGACCGAAGGCGACGGTCCGCAGGAAGTGGGCTCGCTGGCCGCGCCAGCCGGCAATTACAATTACGCAGCCTTCAACATGGTGCAAAGCGAAGGCGACTTTTTCCCCGGCTACTCGATCGTTATGCAGGGTGTCGCGACCAAAGACAGCGATGCGATCGCCTTTACGATCAAACTGAACGAACAGATGACGTTCACCAGTTGCCATCAGGAAGTCAATGACGAATTCGCCGGCGTCGTAGACGCGGGCGGCAACGGCACGCTGGAAACAACCTTTCACTCCGATCACCTCTTCGGCGACTACGAAGACCTAGGTAATCCCGAAGGCGTTAATCCCGGAGCACTCGGCTTCCAGGCCTTCGCCGATCTCGCCGCCGCCGGAGCGCTGGAGATCGATCAGGACGAAATGGCCGCCCAGATGGATCCGGATGACTACGCAACGTTTGTCGCGGCGCTGTTCACCCTGGGGCACTCGGGGGAGGGACACTGCAACTACAACGAATACGAAGCGCAATAGTGGCTCGGCACTCGTCGGCAATTTTGCCCGAAGCGACCTGGCCGGCTCTTTTCCTTCCCTTTGGTTGCGGATAACGTAGCCGCCAGGAGCGAAGAGGGGGTTGATGCTGAGCAAAAGACACACGTGGTTAATTGTAGCCGTGGCATTAATGGCGGTGTTTACCATGGCTTTAGCTCACGCCGCCAAAATGAAGGTGGCGATCGACGGCAAAACCGTGCGCGTCGCGGCATGCTATAACGACGGCAGCCCGATGAAGAAAACCAATCTTAAAATCGTGGACATCCACGGCAAAACCATGGTCCGGGGCGTTACCGACGACAAAGGCGAGTTTGCGTTCGAGGTCGAGGGCAGTCCGTACGGTGTAAAAATCGTCATCCAAGATCTGCTGGGACACCGCTGCGAATACACTCTCACGCCCGACGACGCAAAAACGCAGGAGTAACCGTTGCACATTTCCGACGGCGTATTGGGCGCGCCGACCTTGGTGATCGGCGGCGTCGTGGCGCTGGTCGGCGTAGGCCTCGGCCTGGCCGCCACCGAACCGCGCGACATACCCAAGATGTCGATGACGGCGGCGGTCTTTTTCCTCGCCTCCTTCGTGCACGTGCCCGTCGGCCCGGTGCACATGCACCTCATGTTGATCGGTCTGGTCGGCCTGTTGTTGGGGCGCGCCGTCCTGCCCGCCGTACTCGTGGCGCTGACCTTCCAGGCGATTCTCTTCGGTTACGGCGGCTGGACGACCTTAGGCGTCAACACCTGCGTGATCGGCCTGCCGGGTATCGCGGTGTACTATCTGCTGCGCCGCTGGGTCGCGAGCGATAACCGCACGACTGCGCTCGCGGCGGCGTTTGCGGCAGGTGTCGTCGGCGTCGTGGCGGCCGCGGCGCTCCTTATGCTCGTGTTGATCACCACCGGACAAGCCTTCGTTGCCACCGCCAAGGTCGTGTTTCTCGCGCACCTGCCCTTGGCCGGCGCGGAGGGCGTGCTGACGTTGTTCCTCGTGGCCTTCCTGCGCAAAGTGCGCCCGCAGATGCTGGCCGGAGCCGCGGCGTCATGATTGCCGAACCTTTTGCCGCCGGCGATACCTGGCTGCATCGCCTCGACTCACGCGCCAAATTGCTGACCGCGATCGCATTCGCCGTCGTCGTGGCCGGGTCCGACGCCGCACCGGTGTTGCTGGCCGCCATGGGTGCGGCGATTGCGCTATTGATCGCGGCGCGCCCACCCCTGCGGCACCTGCTACGGCGGCTTGTCGCCCTCAACGTGTTCATCGTGTTGCTTTGGGTCATGCTGCCGCTGAGCGGTGTGGGCGAGTCGCTTTACTCGCTGGGGCCGCTGACCGTTCGCGCCGACGGCGTGCGCCTGGCGTGGCACATCAGCCTCAAGGCGAACGCGATTCTGCTGGCACTGACGGCGCTGATCGCCACGAGCACGATTTTCAACGTGGCCCACGGGCTTTCCCACTTGCACGTGCCGCACAAGCTGGTCCAACTCTTCTTTTTTACGTGGCGCTTCCTGCACGACGCGGCGCTGGAATTTCAACGGCTGCGGCGGGCCATGAAAGTCCGCTGCTTTGTGCCGCGTTCGAACTTGCACACCTACCGCAGCTACGCGTACCTTGTCGGCACCTTGATGGTGCGCGGCCATGACCGCGCCGCCCGCGTGTATGACGCCATGGTGCTGCGCGGCTTTACCGGCACGCTACCGGCCTACCGCCATCCGCATTGGCGGCGGGCCGATACGGCGGCGTTCATTGCGTTCATGGCGGCGGTCACCGCGCTGGGAGTTTGGGAATGGACGAGCCCGCTCGGGCGATAAATCTACAAGGCGTGTGCTTCGCCTACGGTGACCGCGTCGTGTTCAACGGCCTGGACTTCGCCGTGTCGCTTGGCGAGCGCGTGGGGCTGTTGGGGCCGGTCGGCTGCGGCAAGACGACACTCTTCCACATCATCGTCGGCCTGCTGCAACCCCAGGCCGGACGCGTCGAGATTTTCGGCCGCAAGCGCCGCGAAGAAGCGGACTTCCTGGAAGTGCGCCGCCGCATCGGCCTGCTTTTTCAGGATTCGGGCGACCAGCTCTTCTCGCCCACCGTGGCCGAAGACGTTGCCTTCGGGCCGCTGAACCTGGGCCTGCCGCGCCCGGAGGTTGAGCGGCGCGTGCGCGACACCCTAGAGGCGGTCGGGCTGTCCGGCTACGAGGATCGCATTACGTATCAACTATCGGGCGGCGAAAAGCGCTTGGCGGCGCTGGCGACGATCCTGGCCATGCAACCCGAAATTCTGCTGCTCGACGAACCCTTCGCCGGTCTGGATACCGAGGCGCGCGAGCGGGTCGCCGCAGCGCTGGAACGCACCGGAGTGGGTTGGGTGATGATCTCCCATCGCCGGGAAGATCTGGCGAGTCTCACCTCGCGGGTCGTGTTGATGCAAAACGGCGAAATTACCGCCGCTTCTTGAGATTCTTCCGCATTTTTTGTTTTTGAGTGAAATGTATGGTGGTCGCCGTACGTCTAATAGATAGAAGATGCGCCCGTCGCGGCGCCGATTCGAGTTGTTGCAACCGGGAGGAAAATATCATGACCTGGAACAATCTAATTGAAAGAACCATTTGGGCGTTGCTGATCGCGTTGACTCTTGGCGGGATCATCATCGCTTAGTATTTCGTTAAAATCCGCGTGCGCCCCGTGCCCGACCCCCCATGTTGAGTACACTTTGGGTAAGAGGGGCCGGGGTTGAGCGGTAAAACCCGGGACACGTAACAAGTACATGTCCCCGTTTTCCAAGGCTGAGCCGCACAGCCTCCCCGCCGATGGCGGTGAGACTATGCCACCCTGGCGTTTTCAGCACCGGGCCTTGCCCGGTCGCGACTAAAGTCGCTCCTACGGTTTGGTGTGAAGCTCGCCGAGCGACCAACGGGAGCGGTCGCTGTGACAACATCGTCGGCGGATTCTCTCGGTTTTGGGTCCAGGCTCAGCCTGGCGGTTACATGGAGATTGAGCCTTTGCGGAAGTCGGTCGCGCCGATGTGGGCGTTGATGAGCACGGGTGTGCCGGATTTCGCGATGCGTTTGGCTTCGGCGAGCACGCGCGGGATGTCTTGCGGATCGCTCAGCAGCAGGCCCTTGCCGCCGTAGCCTTCGGCGACCAGGTGGTAATCGCTGCGGCGCAGGTCGCAGGCGAGGCTGTCGCCGTAGATCTCCACTTGTTCGCGGGCGATTTGCGACCAGCAGGCGTCGTTGCCGACCACGGCGATCACCGGCGTGTCGTGCCGGACGAAGGTGTCGAACTCGGCCACGCTGTAGGCCGCCGAGCCGTCGCCGTACATGAGCCACACTTCGGCTTCGGGACGCCGCAATTTCGCGCCGAGCGCGAAGCCGCCCCCCACGCCCAGGGTGCCGAACACGCCGGGGTCCAGCCACCGAAACGGCCCGCGGGGTCGCATCACGTAGGAGGCCGAGGCCACGAAATCCCCGCCGTCGACGACGATCACGCTGTCATCGTCCATGGCCTTATCGATTTCCATCGCCAGATGCAGCGGATTGATGCCCGGCACCGGGTCCGCGGCGCGCTTTTCAATGTCGGCCTGACGGGCATCGTTGCGTTCGCGCAGCGTGCGCGCCCAGTCGCGCCAGGCGCGGGCGTGGTCGTGGCGCGTACGGCTGACTTCGTCGGCCAGGGCGATGAGAAACAGCCCCGGGTCGGCCTGGACGCCGAGGGTAGGGCGGCGGTTCCGGTTCATTTCGGCGCGGTCGAAGTTGGCGGCGACGACCTTCGCTTGGCGGCTGATGTGGCGGCCGTAGTCGAGCCGGAAATCGTTGGGCACGCCGGCCAGAATCACCAGGTCGGCCTCTTTGAGGGCTTCGCGGCGTTTGTGAAACAGTTGCAGCGGGTGATTTCGACCGAGCAGACCCCGCGCCATGCCCGAGAGGTAGACGGGGATTTGCAGCGTCTCGACGGCGTGGTCCATCGCGAAGGCTTCGCACGCGCAGAGCATGGCTTGGCTGCCCGCCAGCAGCACCGGCCGCCGGGCTTGGGCGAGCATCAACGCGGCCCGCCGCACCTGACCGGCCGAGGGCGTGACGTGCGGCCGCTGCGCCGCCGGTCCGACGGCTTTTGGATCGCCGCCGCTGAACAAGCGATTGACGTGGTAGTCGAGGTAGGTGTTGATTCCTTTTTCCACGAGCCCGCGTCCCTTGGTTTTGGCGTCGCCGTACCACTGCCGCACGAGCGCTTCGTCGTACAGCAGATCGACCGGCAACTCGACGAACACCGGCCCCGGCACTCCGTCGACGGCCCGCTGAAACGCTTGCTCCAGGGTGGGCACGAGTTCGCGGACGGTCTTACACGTCGCCGCCCATTTCACGTGCGGTTTGACGACCGCGAGTTGGTCGATGTCCTGCAGCGAACCACGTCCTTTAAGGAAGGTGGCGGTCGCACCCCCGAGAAGCACCACCGGCGACTGCGCCATCTGCGCGTTTTTCAGGGCCGTCAGCGCGTTGGTCACGCCCGGCCCGGCGGTCACCGCGGCCACGCCGGGGGTCCCGCTGAGACGCGCCACGGCGTCGGCGGCGAACACGGCGTTTTTTTCGTCGCGGGTGTCGATCACGCGGAGTCCGGCGCGCTTGGCCTCAATGAAAATCGGCGAGATGTGCCCGCCGCACAGGGTGAATAGGAATTCGACGCGCTGGTTGCGTAAGACGTCGGCCACGAGTTTGCCGCCGTAGGCCATGGTCGATTCCTTTCGTTTTCTTCAGTTTGCTTTGCATGGGCGATGGGTCGGCATAGCGCCGGCCGAATCGCGTTTCTTTTGTGGTTGCCATCCCCCGTGGGGCATGCATGAAAAGTAAGATGCAGTCTCGAAAACGCAAATTATTTGGCTTCTTGTTCCGGGAGGGGAAACGTTGGGGCGAATCCGGGAACGATTATTTTGCTGAGATAACGAGCGCTGAGTACAAAAGGTTATTGATGGGGCACATAACTTGATCGCGACCTTATTGTAAAAACAAAACGTAGTTATTTGAAATAGATAGGCGTGCGCCACTAACGCAAGCCGACCGGCGAGGGCGGCGCCGCCGACGAGCATGCCGAGCCGGGCATCCCGCTGGTGCTCAAGGGCTTGTACCTCGGCTTCATCATTTGGCTGGTCGCCGTCACGATCATCGTGGCCAAGATGGGGATCCGGATATGAGCGAACACAAAACTCCCAAATCGCAAACGTGGCTGGTCGTGATGCTGATCTGCGGCTTTGTGCTGGCCTACGGCGCGGTGGCCTTCCTCTTCGTCGGTATCCGCCCGCCCGCCGCCTGGGACTACGGGGGCGTGAACGAAGTGCCCGGCGGCTCGGCCTACTCCACGCACGGCTACTTCACCGCCTACTTGGAAAAATCGCCCGTCACCTCGTTTCTCATGTGGCTGTCGATCGACTTCGAGCGCATGCGCCGCACCGCCGCTGGCCAACAGATGATCAAAACCTACTACCCCGAGTACACCACCACCCGCCACCTCAAGCTCGACGCCTACCGCGCCCGCAACCGCGCCGCCGCCGATAAGAAATTCGGGGGGTGAGGGATACACCGAAAACGCGACCAAGAAATCCCATTGCGCATCTAATCAACAAGTCGTATCTAGTAAGAACAATTATCAAGTCGATAACAAACCTATAGGTGACCCAGATGCCTCAAAAACTCAGTTATGTAAAACCAACGAAGGTTCAGTTGAAAGATCATCCGTTATTTAGTGAAAAGTGGTTGCAGGAGCGAATAGTTGAAGATCCTACGATTCTCGGTTTAGGTGACCTCGAAGTCAAAGATGTAGAGCGACGTCATCCGAAGGCCGGCAGATTAGACCTTCTGCTTCGGGACCCCGACAGCGGGAAGCGCTACGAGGTGGAAATCATGCTGGGCGCGGTTGATGAAAGCCATATCATTAGGACCATCGAATACTGGGATATCGAAAGAAAACGTTATCCTCAATTCGATCATTGCGCCGTCCTAGTGGCAGAGGAAATCACCTCCCGGTTCTTAAACGTCATCAATATTATCAATAGCCATATTCCGTTGATTGCACTTCAAGTGAACGCATTACAGATTGGCGACAACATTACGTTGGGTTTTACGAAGGTCTTGGACGAGATCGTATTGGGTGACGACGAAGACGATGACAATGGAGGTCAACAAGTCGACCGAAAGTATTGGGAGGACAAAGGATCAAAGAAATCGTTGAAGATCGTTGATGAATGTTTCGACATACTTCGAGAAATCGATGCGGACATTCAAATCAAGTTCAACAAATATTACATCGGTTTGACAATCGGTGGGCGCAGCGTGATTTTCGTCCTTTTCCGTGCGAAAAAGGCATTTGCGCGCGTCGAAGTAAGGCTCGTAGATAAAGCAGCATGGAAATCCCGGCTTGAAGACGAGAACATCCCCGTATTGGAGAGCGCGAAAGCAAAACCGCGGCTCTCCTTTCAGCTTTCAACAGACGCCGCCCGAAAAAACCGGGACTTGTTGCGCGAACTATTCGAGGCGGCATATCGCAACCAGTTTGATGAGTAGCGACTCTTACTCGATGCTAAGTCTGGACGCCTGTTAGGAATATATCCGCTTGCCCGCATTGAAGAAGAAAACGATACTCATGATTCATAGGCGATCTTACAGAACCTAGGACAGCTCGCCCCTGCAAGCTGTGCGGGTTGCCGGTGCGGGGGGAGGGCGAATTCTGCTGCCCGGGGTGCCGGCCCGTCCACGCCATGCTCGTGGAAGTCGTCGGCGACGGCGACCCCGAAGCATTCCGCCAGGACGACATCTTCAAGCAAATGCAGGCCTGCGGGATCATCCCGCAAACACCCGACGACCAGCCCGCGCTCAGCCAGGCCGACCTCGCGCCGAAAATCGAAACCCCGCCCGGCCAAGACGAGCACCGCCGTGCCGCCCGCCGTGCCGATGATCGCGTAGGTGATCGAGCGCCCGACTTGGTAGGCGGTAATATGCTTGGCTGAATGGCGGAACTTATCGATTTTACGAAGGGAATCCCACTCGCGGTAAGCCATGCTGTCGCCGAGGTCGAGGCCGAGCACGATGGGGCCGCACATTTCGGCGCAATGTAGGCTGATCCAGACAAAACCGACGCCGAGTAACTGCATAAACTGCGGATACTGCGCCAAAAAGTCGAAAAACAGCCTCGAAAGTAGGGCAATTTGCGCCAAATGCCGAACACCGGCAGCCGAATCGTGCCACAACCGAAGAAACGGCCAAAGAGTTATCGGAAAAGTGCCTTCCTTTAATTAAAGGATGAATTTGTCGATTTGAGGCCGAAAGCACTCGTTTTCCGGCTCGAAGTTCTCGTTTACCGAACCGCTCAAGAAACCCGGTTTTTGTGTAGAATACTTCAACAGTGTGTTGATAAATTCATCACATGGGGAAAAGCATAGCGAATACAGTGCCTTACGACCTGATTTCGGCGGGCTTTCTGAAAGTGTGTTGAAATTCTACACACAGCGAGTTTTGTGTGTAGAAAAATACAACAAACCCGGGTGAATGGCCATTCAGTGTAAGCCATTGAAAAGGTTGTATTTGTTGATGTAATTCTCCCGCGAACTCGAGAAACGCATTTTTTGGCACGGTCATTGTACTACAGAGGGGCAGAACGACGCAGTGAAGGAGGCTAAAAATGGTTGCCATCCTGGTTTTCGTAACGGTAGCGGCGGGAATGATTCTCGGCGGCGCTTTTGACCAGAAGTTATGTGATGAACACGCGCAGAAAAAATAAGGAGGACTAGCCATGGTATTCGCACTGATCTTCGCCACATTCCTGGTGGCCATTGCGGTGGACGCATTGGTCATCAAAAGGTTGGCGGAAAGGAAAGCGAAGGAGCTTGCGAAGAACGAGGCGATCGATCAGTACCTCGCCCCAAAGGTCGAAGAGCAACAGAATCTGTTGTTCCACCAGGGACACACTTGGGTGCGCGTGTTGCGGGCCGTGGTCGAGGTGGGGCTGGACGATTTCACGAATCGCTTCGTGGGCGCAATCACGAAGATCGACGTGCCGGAAGTCGGCGCCAAGGTCGAGAAGGGACAGCGCGCCTGGACGATTCACTTCGGCGAGCGCAGCCTGACGCAGATGGCACCGATCAGCGGGCGGGTGATTGAAGTCAATCACGAGTTGCTGGAAAACCCCGGCATGCTGGCCGACGCGCCCTACCAAGGGTGGGTCGTGAAAATTTTGCCGGAAGCCCTTGCGAGCGAAGTACCTGATCTGTACACTCCGTCGCGCTTTCTCAAGTGGATCGACATGCAAAAAGCCCGCTTGGTACAGGAAAGCTTCCCTGAACTGGGCATGGCTTATGGCGACGGCGCGCAGATGATCAACGGCGCGGCCAGCCAGCTTGACGACGACAAGTGGGAAGCGATTGCCAAGAAACTGTTCGGTTCGAAGTGACCGACACAGGTACGAAGAGGGCAGAACGATGACTGAATTTCATACCTTCGTAGATTTTGTCCGCGACTCCAAGATCCTCGAATACGGCGTCGCTTTCTTGTTCATGGCGGCCTTCGCGGTTTTCTACCGCGTGCTCCACAAACCGCAGCCGCAAATCGCGGTGGCCCGCGCGTCGGTTTTCGACCGCGCTTTGGAGCAGGTCAAAGGCATCCTGGTACCCGAGGATATTTCCTTCCATCCCGGCCATACCTGGGCGCGGCCCGAGGGCGCGATGGCGACGGTCGGCATGGATGACTTCGCGGCGAAATTGGTCGGCCGGATTGATCGTGTGCAACTGCCCGAGATCGGCACAGAGCTCAAACAGGGTGAGCCCGCCTGGACGCTGTATGCCGATGGCAAAGCCGTCGAAATGCTCGCGCCGGTAAGCGGCAAGGTCGTGGCGATCAACGAGACGGCTGCGAAAGCCGCGGCGGACGATCCCTTCGGCGCCGGTTGGATGATGAAGATCGAGGCCCCGTCCATGGCCACCAATCTCAAGAACCTGTTGTCGGGTATTGTGGCCAAGGCGTGGACCGAGCACGCGGTGGACGCGCTGTTTTCGCGCGCCAACCAGCAACTCGGCGCGGTCGCGGCCGATGGCGGTGCGCCGATCAGCGGCATGGCGAAAGTGATCGACGTCAAAGCCTGGGATGAAATCGCCAAGGAGTATTTCCTGACTAAGTAACAACTGTTCGAAAGTTGAGGAGGCGCCATGAGATCGTCAAACCGTGGCCGGCCCGTTGTTATCCTCCTCCTTCTCGCAACGGCCTTGCTCCTTTACGGGGTGGCAGCCGTTGCCGAAGGCGAAAAGGCCGATAATCCTCCGGACCTTACTGAGATGGGTCTGGAGGAAATATCAATTAACGGTCTGGAGAATCTGTACGGACCCGCCGAGTTCACGCACAAGGCCCACGTGGAGTACACCGGGAATTGTACCGAGTGCCACCACCACAGCCCGGCCGGTGAATATCCCGCCTGCAGCGAATGCCATTCATCCCGCAAAATTCTGAAACCCGCCCAGGGGCAGAACGGGGTACGGAGCGACGACAAATCGCCCGGCTTGAAAGCGGCATTCCATCAGCAGTGCATGGCTTGTCACAAAGATATGGGCAGCGGACCGATGGGTTGCACCGACTGCCACGCCAAAAAGCAGCCGGCCAAAAAGAAAGAAGCCAAGTAATTCCAAAATGAAACCCTGAGTCGACAAGGGAGCCAGAGATCATGTCTATATCGCGCAGAAACTTCCTTAAACTGGCCGTCGGAACCGGCGCGGCAGGCGCAGCCGCCGCAGCCGGGGTGCCGGGCAAAGCCGACGCGGCGCACGACTTCGAGGGATACCCCGACCGCTTCGGCGTATTGTTCGACAGCAGCTTGTGCATCGGTTGCCGCAGTTGCGAGGCCGCCTGCAACGAAGTCAACGATCTTCCGGAGCAGGAGAAACCCTTCGACGACCAAAGCGTATTCGACGCCCGGCGACGCAACGACTACTCGCGCTACACCGTGGTCAATCGGTATGGGAAAGAGGAAACCGGCGGCGCGGTGACGTTCGTGAAAACCCAGTGCATGCACTGCGACGAACCCGCGTGTTTCGCGGCCTGCCTGGCCAAGGCGTTTACCAAAACCCCGGAAGGGGCGGTGGTGTACGACGCCGGGCACTGCATCGGCTGCCGCTACTGCATACAGGCGTGCCCGTTCTACATCCCGACGTACGAGTACCACGACGCCTTCACGCCGCGGGTCAGCAAGTGCACGATGTGCTACTCGCGACTCACCGAAGGGCAAGTGCCCGGCTGCGTCGACGCTTGCCCCTCGGGCGCGCTGATTTTCGGACGGCGCGACTACCTGATCAAAGTCGCGCGCGAACGCATCGGGCGCAAGGATTCGGGCTACGTCGACCACATCTACGGCGAGAAGGAAGTCGGCGGCACCTGCTGGATGTACATCTCCAAGGTGCCCTTTGAAAAAATCGGCTTCAACACGCATGTGGGCACCACGGCCATGCCGAAACTGACCTACGGTTACCTCAAGACGATTCCGGTGATGCACATGGGCTTGCCCGTGCTGCTGGCCGGTTTCTGGGTGATGACCCGCGGGATCGCCAAGGCCGCCAAGGCGAAACAGGAGGGCGGCCAATGAGTGCGAGCACGACGATAGATAAAGGCAAATCCTCCTGGTTCAAGAAAAACATCCTGCTGGACATGACCGTCAAGGATTACGTGCGCAGCCTGATCACACCGTGGAACCTGGTCGCCGCCGCCATCCTGGCTGTCGGCATACCGGTTTTCGCCCTGCGCTTCATCAAGGGCCTGGGCGCCACGACGAACCTGTCGGACATCAACCCCTGGGGCATGTGGCTGGGCTTTGACATGTTCTTCGGCGTCGCCGTGGCCACCGGCGGTTTCGCGATGGTCGTGGGCGTCTACATCTTCGGCCGCAAGGATTACCAGCCGATGGTGCGCCCGGCGATTCTGACCGGTTTTCTCGGCTACTTTTTCGCGATCGCCGGGTTGGCGATGGACTTGGGCCGCTACTGGGCACTGCCGCTGCCGTTCTATTATCTAGGTACGGCGTCGGTGCTCTTCCTGGTGGCCGAGCATTTGGCGCTGTATCTGTTGATCCAGTTTTTCGAATTCCTACCCGCGGTGGTGGAATGGTTGAACCTGCGCTGGATCCACAAATTCCTGAGCAAGATACACATTGCGCTGGTCATTTTAGGCAGCGTGCTGGTGATGGGTCACCAGTCGGCGTTGGGGGCGATGTTCCTGCTGATGCCCACGCGCCTGCACCCGCTGTGGTACACCGACCTGCTGCCGTGGCTCTTCTTCGTTTCGTGTCTGGTCGGCGGCGTGGCGATGCTGGTGCTCGAGTCGATGCTGTCGCACCGCGTGTTCGGCCAACACGTCGAGAAAGCCGATCACGCAACGCAAGACCGCCTCACCCTCGGGTTGGGCAAAGCGGCGGCGTTTTTGCTGTTCGCCTACTTCGCCTTCCTGGTGCTTTCGATGGTGCGCGGCTATAACTGGGGCATGCTTTTCGGCACCGGTTGGGGCTGGTGGAAGCTCTTCGAAGTGGGCTTCGGCGTGCTGTTGCCGCTGGTGATTTACACGATGGCGGTCCGCCGCGAAAGCGCTTCGCTGGTACGTTGGGCGAGCGGCATTGCGGTGCTGGGCATCTTGCTCAACCGCTTCAACGTCGTGATCATCTGCCTGAACTGGGACGCGCCGGAAGTCTACGTGCCGCATTGGATGGAGATCGTCGTCTCGCTGACGCTGGTGACGGTCGGCGTCCTCGTGTTCAAGTGGGTGATGAACCGCATGCCGGTGCTCTACCGCCTGCCGGATTTCCCCGAAGAAGATCACTAGATCCTCGTACGCGATACCTTCACGAACCCGGAGCCGCCTGGCTTCGGGTTTTTTATGTATGGTTTGCGGTGTGGTACGGAATGAGAAACAATCCTCATGAAGAGAAACGAGGGGCCATGGTCACTCCAACCTGGGGCCTGTGACATGCGAAGTGATTACCGAGGCTTGTTGAATCCGCCGAATCGCGAGCCGGTCAGCCCGGGGTGCGTGCAGCTGATGTGGGTCGATTTGCTACTCGTTGCCATCGGCTTTTTCGCCTTCGTCGGATGGGGATCGTACTACGGAAAAATGATGGGCGATTGGGGCGGCATGTGGCCGCTCACCACGCACGTAGCCGTATGGACGACGAATCACATCTGGACGGCGGCCGGTGCGTTGGGCCTCGTCCTGATTCTCGGCATCACGGTGCTATTTGGATATATCCGCCACAATCGGTGGCGGTTCCGCTTATTGCTGCTTGCTCTTATTCCGTTGATGTTTATCAATATTATGATGTTTGCGATATTGATGTGGCGCGATTCGATAATTTTTTAGTAAATTTCCAGCCTACCCACACTTTGTCGGAAAAACCGTGCGGAAGCGAAATAAAACCGCGGCAGCTTCAAGGCGCGTATCCGACACTCCAACCGATGTCGTACAAGCCGGGGATCGAGACCGGTAGCCGTCCTTCCGCTTCCGACCGGCCCAGAAGAATCCGAGCCAGTGTCGCCAGCGCCATATCCCGATTGCTGTAGGTCACAATGTACGTCGGAGCATCGGGGAATGCCACAAGGTCGTAGGGCATGGCCAGCGCGGCGACAACCGTCGGCTTATCCAGATCGAGCAGGCGGCGGACGAGATCAATCTGCGACTCGTAGCTCGCGGCGTTATAGGTCCCAATGACGAGAACGTCCGCGTCCGATTCTTCCGCCCGCTCCACGATGCGGTCGGCATTGAGGGGCCACGGGCTGACGAGAAACACGTCACCGGTCGTGTCAGGCGCAAGGCGCTTCATTTCCTGCAGCAGATCCGTCGAAGCGATGTTGCCCCAAGCCCCATCGGGATACATCTCGAGTTGGGCAAATGCGGGGCACACCACATGCACGCGGGCGGACCCGTCGTCCGGCAGGGGCAGCAGATGCGCATCGTCCCGCACCAGAGTGATTGCCCGCTCGTGGAGGCGGCGCGATTCCGCCGCGTGATCCTGACTCCCCACGACGCGCTTGGCTTCGTTTTTATCGGGGAAGGGATTTTCAAAGAGGCAATATTTCATCTTCGTGCGCAGCACGCGCCGCACCGATTCGTCGATCGACGCCTCGTTCAGACGCCCGCTTTCCACGGCGGCCACCACCGTGTCCACCTGCTCCGCAACTCGATAAGGCCATGCGAGATTGCCGTTCGCGTAGCCGAACATGGACTCACCGTTGCCAAAACAGTCAAGGATCACGTCAACGCCCGCGGCGAAGGCCAGTACGTCGGGCGCTTCGTCCCATTCCGTGAGGGTGATCGACCCCATGTTGAGGTCGTCGGTCATGATGAGGCCGTCGAAAGCGAGTTCATCCCGCAGAAGGTCGGTCACGATGCGGCGGCTGAACGTGGAGGGGAGGGTATCCTCCCAGGCGCGATAGACGGCGTGGGTGGTCATGATGGCGTCGGTTCCCGCCTCGATGGCCGCGATGAAGGGGGGCAGATACTCGCGGCGCACCGTTTCCTCATCCGCGTCGTTCACCGGCAGCATGAAATGCTCGTCGCCCGGTGCGGTGGCATGGCTGGGAAAATGCTTCGCAGTGGCCATCACGAGACGTCCCTGAAGCCCGCGCACCGCCTGCGCGACGTGTTGCGAAACTTCCTCCGACGATTCGCCGAAGCAGCGGGTGTACATCGAGTATTCGTCGTGACGGTTCATGAGTTCGGCGACGGGCCCGCAACTGGCGTTAATTCCCAATGCCCGCAGTTCCTGACCGATGGTCCGGTGGGAGGCGTAGGTCGCGTCCGGGTCGAAGGTCGCACCAAGACCCATATTGCCGGGCTCGTCGGTGCCGCCCATCATCGCGTTTAGCGCTTGCGGGATGCCTCCTTCGTCATCGATGGTGATGATAAGAGGAATCGGGTTTTCGCGCGAAAGAGCCATAGATTGTAGGCGATTGATGTTCGCGACGCTCCACTCCGTGGAGAACCCCACGCCGATGACCGCCTGGATGTACGCGCCGCCGACGCCCAAGTCACGGACCAAGGCTTGCGTCTCCGGTAAATCGAACCAGGGAGTCAATTGCATGCCGACGAAATAGAGTTGCGCGACTTTCTCGCGCAGGGTCATGCCCGCGAGGACGTCTTCCACCTTCTCTTCGTCGACTTTGCAAAAGCGGGGGCCGAAATCGTTCGCTTCCATTTCGTCGTTCTCTGCGCCGGTATCGTCGTCGCCGGTAATTTCGGCGGAATCGTCATTGTCGTCCGCTCCGCCGCAAGCGAAACAGAAGGCGAAAAGGCAAAGCGACAACACCCACATCATCTTGATGGAAAAAGTCTTGATGGCGGTCCCCTTTACACGTCGTGAGATGGAAGGCGACAGGTCACAGCATAATGGTAAAGAAAGCGATCTCATAATGCCGAATCCACCTCGACCAGGTGGGTTTTTCTGATCCCTCGAACGGTAGGCGATTTGCGGTTACGAATCAAATATCTCGACGATTCGATCGTTGCCTGACGAGTTCGGCGCCGGTGTTGTCACGGTCGGGGGAGGTGGGAATATTTCCCGTTAGAAATCGACGGCGACGCCGCCGTTCAGCATGCGGCCGGAGGCGGCTTTCTGCGGCGCGGATTCGTAATACACATCCAGCAGATTCTTGCCTTCGAGGAAAAACTCGGCCGTCGTACGCCCGGCGTCCCAGGTGAGGCGGTGCGCGAGGCGGGCGCTGAGCAAGCCGTATTCCGGCAGCGCCTGCTTGTCGCGGTCCTTTCCCGGCTCTTCGTACTGCCGCTCACTTACCCACACGAACTGCGCCGCGAGCGAAGTACCGAAAGGCGCGGTGACGCGGCCGTCGAACGAGGCGGTGTGCTCGGGCCGGAAATCGAGGCGCTCGAGGTGGCGTTCGTCGCGCTCGTCGCGGGTGTTCAGGTAGGTGTAGGCGAAGCCACCGGTGAGGATGTCGTCGAAGAAAGTCAGGTCCAGCGTGTTTTCCACGCCGGTGATGGTGGCCGCGCTGATGTTTTCCAGGACGAACTCGTTGCCCAGTTCCCGTTTGCCGATCAGGTCGGTGATGTCGGAGTAGAACCACGTCGAAGCGAAGGAAAGCTGCGGCAGGGGGAAGGCCCGGTATCCCGCGTCCACGTTCAGCGCCGCCTCGGGCTTGAGTTCCGGATTGCCCTGCGAGCCGTAGAGCGATTTTAGATCCGGGAAGGCCGTTTTGTGCGCGGCGCCCGCGTGCAGTTCGATGGCCGGGTGGGGCACGAAAGCTAGGCCCGCTTGGTAATCGGCCACACCGTCGTCTTTACCCAAATCGTCGCCGGGCGTTTCCACGCGGCGGAAAAAGTGATACGCCGCCCCGGTGGTCAGCCACAGCTTCCACGCCGACACGCCGTACTCGGCGCCGCCGGAGTAGGTTTCGGCGGCATAGTCGGTCCACTCGCCGCCCTTTTCGTCTTGAATGCCGACGCGATCTTGCTTGTAGAGCAGCGACATCGTGATCGAACCGGCCGGCCCCAGCAGCCATTCGGGCATGAGCTGGTAGCCGAAGACGTCGTTATCGTAGGTGCTGAGTGCGTCGCCGTCGGCAGCGATGGTGGAGAGCGCCGTGTCTTCGAAGGTCGTGATCGTGTTGTAGAAACGCGTGTAAAAAGCCTTGCCGCGCAGGTAGAGGAAGTCGACCGGCGCCCAGTCGCCATAGATAGCGACGCCGGTTTTGCGCCAGAACTTGCGCCACAGCGTCGAGGGTTCGACCGCTTCCATCGAGAAGGGCACGCCGCCGGTGAATTCGTAGTGGTTGGCCGCGAGGGTCAGGCCGGTCAAGCCGCGGAAGTAGCCGACCTTGCCCGAGGCGTAGTAGTCGGAGAAGTCGGAGTTCTCGCGCAGGCCGCCGTCTTCGTTGCGCGTGCGCTCGAAGTCGTCGGAGACGCGGTAGCCCTCGCTCTTGGCGAAACCGGGCGCCAGAAAGTATTCAAAGCCGCGCGCCCCGCCGCGCACCGAGGCGTTACCCGCGAAGTTTTCCACGTCGCCGTAGGAGGCGTCGACGTGTCCGCGGGCCGGTCCGGCGCCGCGCTTGGTGATGATGTTGATCACCCCGCCCAAGGCGTTGGGGCCGTACAGCACGCTGGTGGGGCCCTTCATGATTTTGATTTTTGCCACATCGCCGACCGGGATCTGCCGCAGGTCGAGCACGCGGAAATAGGGTTCGTAGACGGGGATGCCGTCGATGAGCACGATCACGTTGCGGGGGTCGAAGCCGCGCAGCCCGGCCAGCGTTTCCTGTTTGCCGTTGGCCGACAGGGCGTTGGGCGCGGTGTCCACGCGCATGCCGGTGGCCAGTTGCAGGGCTTCGGCGACATTTTTTGCGCCCAGCGCGCGGATGTCGTCTGCGGTGATCTCCTGGCTGGAGGCGGTCAATTCCGCGGGCGAACGCTTGCCGGTAACGATCACCTCGCCTTGGGTGAAGACGGGCGCGTCGTCGGCGGAGTCGTCTTCCTTGTCGTCCTGCGCGACGGCGGGCAGGGCGAAAAGCAGGACGATCAGCAGCGCTTTAAGCGCCGCGCTCAGGGTTCGGCGTGGCAGGAGTAGCAGTTGATTTCCTCCAAGTGCAGTTCGCCGCTTTTCCAGTGGCAGCCTTCGCAGGTGTTGGCGTCGGTGCCCCAGATAACGGTTTCGCCGTCGAGCATGCTGACGACCGGAATCGAGGGCGCTTCCCGCGGCACCTCGGCGAGTTGGATTTCGTACACGGCTTTGGTCGAAGCTCGGCCGCCGTAGGCGCCGACGCTGTGCTCGCCGAAGTCGGTGGTGAAGCCGCTATTCTCATACGGGATGATGTACAGGTGGTCGAAGTGGCCGTGGCCGTAGCTCCAGGTGGAGACGAATTCGTCGGCGGAGACGAGCCAGTAATCGTAGAGATACTTGTTGAAATCGGTGTCTTCGATGCCGGCCGCGACGGCAACTGTGTCGTAGAAGACAGCTTCGACCGTCTCGCCGGCGTCGTTTTCGACCGATTCGGTGTCGCAATCGCGCAAGTAAACGACGACGGGGTCGCTGCCGTCACCGAATTCCACCTGAATGTAGCGCATCATATCGACGGTGAGCACCTCATCCAGCGTGTAGGAATCGCCCAGTTCGGGGAAGACGATCCGCGGGTCGTCGCCGAGCAGCAAGTAGCCGCCGGCCAGGTCCGCAAAGCGCACCACAACGTCTTCGTTGCCACCTTGATTCACGAAGCGGTAGTCGTACAGCAGCTTGATTTGATCGGTCGTGAAGCTGCCGCTCATGGTGAACAGCTCGATCACTCCGTCGCTGATCAGTTGCGAAACCGCGATGGCTTCCTGACCGTCGTATTCGGTTTTGGTCAACCCTTCAAAGGGGACGGCGAAGGACGTGCCGTTGATGATCAGCGTCATGCCCTCGCCGTAATCCGCTTCGCCTTCTTCGGGCGGTTCGACGGTCCGGAAACCCGCGACCCGGTTGACGCCGTTGAGGTAGTAGATATCCGAGAGGCCCATCTGTGGCCAGAAGTAACTGTTGAGCATCGGGTCCGGCTGGTCGGCGCTTCCCCGCGTGCCCTGGTACACCATACCGCTTTTCATCTCTTCCCAGATGGCGGTTTGGAAGGGTTGGCGGTCGTCGTAGGCAACGGGTTTGAAGGTCATGACCCGCGGGTTGCGCGTCAGTCCCGCCGTGCGGATGATTTCGGCCAGCGACACAACCGGCACCAACGCGCCGCCGTCGCCGATGGGCTGCAAGCCCGTGGGGAAGTCGTCCAGTTGCAGGACGGCGCTTTTGTTTTCGCCGTTGATGCTGACTTTGATCTGTCCCGCCAGGCGTTCGGCCGAGGGATTGATATCCTCGATGCGCCGCGGGTAGACCTGATTCGAACTGCCGCTCACTTCAAATGCGCCGGCTAGATCGAAGCCCGCCGCCGGTTTGTCCGAACCGGGCAGGCCGGTGTTCTCGTAAACCGGCAGCACCATTTTCGCGCCGCCGCTCGTGTGGCGAATCGAGATGTCCTTCGACTTCGTGCCGTACATCGGCCAGTCGGTCGTGGGGATGTCCGGATTGACGTCGACGATCTCCACGTCGTTGAGTCGCACCAACGCGGCAGCGTAGCGATAGCGATCGGCCGCGAGTTCGTCGATCGTCAATGTTGACGGGGCCGCGACGTCATTACCGATCGACACCACCGCGAGGTGGTAGCCGCTTTTGGGCACGAGTTCGATCATGCCGTCGTGCACCGTGACGCGGCCCAGCACGAACACTTCGTCGCCGATGAAGGTTTCGATGTCGGTCACCAGTTGCCCGTCGTAGCCCTGGTTGGTTTCGGTCGCGCCCGCGTCGGCGAACACTTTCACGCCGTAGCCGTCCTGCTGCAGATAGGCTTTGACGTAGGTTCCCGACACCACGGTGTTCGTGCCCGTATGCACGATGGCCTGCACGGCGACGGTCTCGCCCAAATGGTCGGGCGTCTCGCCGGTGCGCGTGTTGAGGTCGGACAGCGCGACGAAATCGAAGGCGTCGGTTTGCGGCACGGTGACGATCCAGCCGAGTTCGAGCCCGCACAGGCTTTGCGTCTCGTGGCCCGCGCTGAGGAAGCCCAGGCAGAGCGCGGCGGCCGCGGTGTCTTCATAAAAGACGGCATCGGCGAGGTCGGCATAGGAAATCGGGCCGACCTGCTCGTCTTCGAATTCGGTTAGAAAGAGGTAGTCGAAGCCGTCGGCATCTTCGGCAAAAGGCGTCAGCGCGGCGAGGTAATCTTGCAGAGCGATGGCCTCCACGTTGGCCGTGTCGCCGGCGGCGTCGTAGACTTCGCGGCCGGTGGGCTCGAGGCTTTCACCGATCAATGTGGCGACCATATTCAAGTGGATGGTGTAGGAGCCGACGCCGGATTCGGGCGGCGTGTCGTCGTCGCCTTCGTCGTCGTCATCGTCGTTGCCGGAGCTTTTCTCGGCGCAGCCCAATACGAAGGCGAGGGCGAAACACAGCGAGAGAATCAAGAACAACCGAACCAAGCTTCTCATTGCATACCTCATGATGTTACTCGACGGGCAGCAGCGTGATCGTGCCGCCGTTCATCCACTTGATTTGATAAGCCGAAAGCGCGCTGCCCCAGGGGTATTGACTCCAGCCCGCGGCTAAATCGTCGTAACGTGCGTCGAAGTACAAGTATCCGACCGTCATTTCCGCCCAACTCGGCAGTAACGTCGCGTCCTCGTAACGCTTGCGAAAAAGGTTGTAACCGTCGGTGGCGGTGAAATCGTACCAGTACGATTCGGGATTCGGCGTCAGGCCGGAGGCGACGATCAAATCAGCCATCAGCACGGCACGCACGCCGAGGTAGTCGCGCGTATCCAGGCCCGCCAGCGGCACTTCCACGCTGGTATCAGCCAATTCGACGAAGATGCTTTCCTCGCCTTCCCAGGGCTCGGCGGGAACCGGACCGGGGTCGGAGTATTGGTCGTCATACCCTTCCCAACCGGGCCCGCACGCCGGTAGGGCCGCCAACCAGGCCAGGGTTATGCAGATCATCAATACGCGACGCATGCGCCATCCGTTTTGTGTATTTATGTCTCGGCGGGCATATTAGGCGAGCACATGCGTTGCGTCAATCAGGCGATGTTATGCAGCGAGCGCGCGGCGAGTGTGCGGCGGCGCGTCCATCTCAGAAACCGCAGCCGTCTTCCTTGTTGTTTTCGTCTCCGCCGTGAATCGTGTAGTCGACCGTGTCATCGTCATTGTCATCGTCATCGTCGTCATCATGATCGTCGTTATCATCGTCGTCGTCATCGTCATCATCATCGGCGGGTGGGTCGTCCACCAAGGTCAGGGCGTCGGGCAGCAAGCCTTGGCCGAAGACGTTTTCCATCGTCAGTTCGTACGCGCCCAGCGGTGCGCGGGCGGGAATCCGCAAATCGAAGGATACGGTTTCGACGTTTTCAATCTGCACGTTGCGCGGCTTCAGGACGTCGCCGCCGCCCAAGGTCAGGGTCAGCTCTCCGTTGAAGAAGCCGGCTCCCGTCAACGTGAAGCGCCCTTCGTCGCCGGGAGAGGCCACGGCCGGGGTGAGGACAGCCGGGCGCGGCACCGGGGCGAGGTAGATATTGGCAGTGCCGCCGTGCCTGGCGTGGCGGGAATCGCGGGGGGCGCCGAGCAGCACATCGTCGTGGCCGTCACCGTCGACATCCCACATGTGCGCCGCGTCGCCGAGCATTGCCTGATGGGTTTGGCCGGGGATCGTCCACGTGGCGTCGGCGAGAGTGTGGTCGCCCAGAAAACCCGGCCCTCCAAGATAGAGATAGGCGGTCCCGACCATGCGTTTGGTCCATGTGCCGTGCCACGGTTGGACGATCAACAGATCGTCCGTGCCGTCGGCGTTGGCGTCGCCGGTGACCAAACGGCGGCCGAGCCGCGACCAGTTTGCTTCGCCGAACAGAATTTGTGCGCCGGCGAAGTCGTCGATCGATTGCGCACCGGCGAGCCACGAGAGTTGAAGCAAATACACGGCTCCGGTGTGGGTCAGGCTTCCGTCGCTGCGGGTTGGGGCGGCGACCGCGAGCCACGGCTCACCGTCTCCGTAGTACGCGCCGAAGGTGAAGGCGCTTCCGACCTTGTCGAATTCGTCGCGGCCGCTGAGTTCCAGAAACGCTTCCGTCGGGATCGCGCCGGTGAAGTCGTAGGCGTAGAGCGTGCCGGTGGCCTGCCGGTCGTCGGTGTCGCACCCCGGCGCGCCGACCACGAGCATGCGCCTGCCGGTCGGCGTTTCGTAGTGTCCGAGGGCGTACCCGAACCAATCGTAGGGCTGCTCGCCAAAGACAAGCCAATCGGCGTCGGCAGGAGAGTACGTCCCCGCCGCCAGGCCGCTGAAAAACACGAGAGCCAACCCGTTTTGCGAGCCGCTGCTTCGCGCATAAGGCGAACCGACGATCAAATCCGCGAACCCGTCGCCGTTAAGGTCGCCCCCGGCGAGGCTGTGGCCGAGGTTGGCGTAGGTTTCCGCCGCCGCCACGATGATGTCGGGCTCGCCGCCGAAATCGCCGCCGCCGAAGAACACCGACACTTCGCCCCGGTATTCCGTAGCGTCGGCTTGGGTGGTGGGCGTCGAGACGGCAAGGTCGGCCACGCCGTCGCGGTTGAGATCGACGACGGCCAATTGCCAGCCGAAGCGGCCGTGGGATTCACCACCTTGCAGCACGAGATCGGCTTCCTCGATTGACACCTCGCCGAGAAGCGGCGCACCGCCGAAAAACACGTACACCTCGCCCAGTTGCGGCAGGCCCGGCTCGCCGTAGCCGTGTCCGCCCAGGGCCAGATCGGCTGTGCCGTCGCCGTTGAAATCGCCGCGCGCGAAGCGGTGCCCCACGTAGCGGTACGGTTCGTCGGCGAACCAAGACACGGCCGGCGTTACCGGCTCGATGTCGGGCTTATCGATCTGGTCGTTGCGCACCAGGGGGCGGGGCAAGCGGGCGATGTAAGTCACGCCGCGCTCGCCTCGTTCAATTTCGATGTCGGCGAGGTTGGCGACGAAGAGCAGTTGTTCGAGAGGAGGCAGCAGCGGGTTTTCGTGTCGCTCCACTTCCCCCCACGCCACGGCGGGCGACAGCGCGTCGGAACCGCCTTCCTCGATGATCGTGAAGTAATCCCACCATTGCCACATCACACGGATCGCCATGCCGTCGAGGCCGCCGATGAAATAATCGTTGAGTTCCTCGACCAAAAAGGGCGACTGCCGCGCGTAATCGGGGTAGAGCAGCCAGCCGCCGAGGCGATTGGCCAGCGCGCCGAGAAAGAGCATGAAGGTGCGCGGTCGCAACACTTCTTCGGTGATGTACCCGGGCTCGTAGCCGTAGCGCTCGTACACCGCGACGATGTCCGCGAAGGGGAAATACCAGCGCAGTTCCAGCCAGTCCATGTCGCGCTCGTAGCGGTCGATGAATTCGCCGCCGGTGTCGGCGATGCCGTGCGCGGCGTTCCAGTCACCGTGGAATTCCTGCTCGGACATCACGTCGATGGTGCCCTCGTCCACGCCGCCGAGCCCGTGCCAATCCAGGTCGGCATTGGCGTGGGAAATTACGCCCGCGAGGAATGCCACGAGTTTTTTCGTATCTTCGTCCCAGGGCTTGGGATAGGTATCGTGAATGTATTCGGCGAAGGTGATCAGAAAAGGAGGCCAATGGGCGTCCTCGGAAGGGTCGTGATACCCGAAGGCGTAGCCCCAATCGGGGAAGGGAGATCCGGCCTGATAGGCTTCGGGGTGCGCTTGCACGATATCGCGATAGGCGGGGTATTGGTCGAAGTCGAAATAGTGGGCGGCGCGGGTGCTTACTTCGCAGTGAACGCTCATTCCGGCGGCTTGGGTGATGGCGGCAAAAGCCGTCACGATCAGGATGGCCGCCGTCCAACTTCGCGGTGAGAAGATGTGCATGCTCCGAACTCTCCTTGTGCAACAGCCGGATGCGCGAAACACCGAATGATAGTATAGCGACGCGCTTTCCGGAATCGGCAAAAACATGACGTCTCAAAAACGGTGCGTTGTTGAGGTTGTTAGGCGTGATGGCCTTGGCGGCGACGGACATCATTTCGACAGGTGCCAAACGGGCCTCATCTAGGCAGTCCGCGTCGCGGAGCGCCTACCCATAGGGTTCTAACTGTGGTACGAAAAGAAGGTTTTTGGGTTGGAAACGCGTGGTGTATGCGCAACGTCGCCGGATCAACATGACGGAAGAAAAAGGCAGAAAAAAGATACTCGGATTGCCGCGCGGGCGGTTTGGGCAAAAGCTGACGCTGATGTTTTTACTCGTGTCGCTGCTGCCCATAATCGGCTTTGCGGCGTGGAGCCTGCGCGATTTGCGCCAGGTGAGCCTGCGCAGCGCCGAAAGCGAACTCGAGCGCATTATTAAGATGATCGCGCTGGCTTGCGAGGCGCAGGAGGCGTTGGACCGCATTCGCGAGACCTCGGTGGCGCAAGTCGATACCCAAACCGGCGCTTCGCCCGCCTGGCAGGAAGGCGACCGGTTCTTGACGTTGCGCGAATTGATCCGCAGCATCCAGGTCGGCGACACCGGTTACGCCTACGTGCTGGATTCCAAGGGCGTGTTCCAGGTTCACCCGCAGCTCGAACGCATGAACCTATTCAAGCTGGACACGGGCATTTCCGAATTGCTGAAAATCCGGGACCGGACCGGCGGCATGCAACCCGGCGCGGTCAAGACCCTGCGCTATCCGTGGCCGGACGAACACGGCACGCCTCGCGGTAAAATCGCGAAATTCGGTTACTTCAAACCCTACGACTGGATCATCGTCGTGGCGGTTTTCGAGGATGAAATACTCGCGCCCTTCTACGCCGATTTGTGGTTCCTCGTGATCTTCTTGCTGGTCACGGTGTTCGCGGTGGCGGTTTTCGCGCTGATCGTCTCGCGCTACCTCATGCGGCCCATCAAGCAACTGACCGGTGCCACCACGGCCATCGCCGAGGGTGACTTCAGCGTGGAGCTACCCACCGCGTCCGACGACGAAATCGGCCAGATGGCCAAGTCGTTCCGCCTGATGGTGCAGCGGGTTTCCGAGGCGCGGGAATCGCTTCTGGAATGGAGCCGCACGCTGGAGCAAAAAGTGCTCGAGCGTACCGAGGAGTTGGAAAAGGCGCACGAAAGCGTGTTGATTTCCGAAAAAATGGCGTCGCTGGGCAAGCTCTCGGCGATGGTCGCCCACGAACTCAACAACCCGCTATCCGGCGTGCTGAGCTACTTGAAGCTCACCATGAAGCTGCTGGGTCGCGAGGAAACGCCGCCCACCCAGGGCGAGAAGATTCACCAGTATCTCGACCTTTCGGCCGGGGAGGTGAAGCGCTGCGGCGAGATCGTCAAGAACCTGCTGATGTTTTCGAAGTCATCGTTCGGCGAGTTCCGGTGGGAAAGCGTTTCGGCGATCATCGATAAGAGCATCGCCCTGATCAAACACACCGCCGACATGAAAAGCGTCGCCTTGACCAAGGAAATCGTTCGCCACGGCGACGACAAGATCTATTGCGATGCCAGCGGCTTGCAGCAAATGCTCGTCGCGCTGATAGTCAACGCCCTGGACGCCATGCCCAAAGGCGGAAAGCTGACCATCGAAGTCGACTTCGACGCCAAGGCCGCGGTGACCATGCGGGTGGTCGACACCGGCAAGGGTATCCCGGAACACGTGCTGCCCCGCATTTTCGAGCCCTTCTTCTCCGCCAAAGACACGAAGAAGAACATCGGTATGGGGCTCTCGGTCGTGTACGGAATCGTGAAATCGCACGACGGCGACATCGTGGTGAGATCCCGTGTGGGCGAAGGCACCACGTTTGTGATCACGCTGCCGCGCAGCGGACCCACCGAAAAGTTTGAGATCGGTGGGCCGGACGCCGTCCCGAGCGGTCTGGTGGCGCCGGAAGAAGCGATCTCACCGCCAACTTCTAACGAAGGAGCCGAGGAATGAATCCCGAGGACGTAAGCATCTTGATCGTCGATGACGAGTACTCGGTGCGCGATTCGCTGTGCAGTTGGTTTCAAGCCGACGGGTATCACGTCGATACCGCCGCCGACGCCAACGAGGCGCTGAAGAAGCTGCAAAACGAGAGTTGGGATATCATCCTGCTCGACATCAAAATGCCGGGCATGGACGGTATCGAGTTGCAGCGGCACATCAAGAAAATCGCGCCCAATATCATCACCATTATCATCACGGCGTTCGCGTCGGTGGATACGGCGATCCAAGCGCTCAAGGACGGCGCCTTCGACTATATCTGCAAGCCCATCGACCCCGACGAACTCAGCCACCTGGTGCGCAACGCCATCGAACGCATGCGGCTGTTGTCGGAAAACCTGGCGCTCAAAGAGCGGGTCAACGAACTGTTCGAGAGCGAGGAGATCGTCGGCGAAACCCCGGCGATGAAGAAGGTGCTCACGATGGTGGCCGAGGTGGCCGGCACCGACGCGACGGTGATGATCCGCGGGGAATCGGGCACCGGCAAAGAGTTGGTGGCGCGCGCCATCCACAAAAACAGCGGGCGGCGCTACTTCCCGCTGATTTCGATCAACTGCGGCGCCTACCCCGAAGGCTTGTTGGAAAGCGAGCTGTTCGGCCATGAAAAAGGCGCTTTCACCGGCGCGCAATTCGCCCGCAAGGGCAAGCTGGAAATGGCCAACAAGGGGACGATTTTCTTCGACGAGATCGGGGACATTTCGCAGAAGATGCAGATGGACCTGCTGCGTGTGTTGGAGACCAAAACCTTCTTCCGCCTCGGCGGCTCGCAGGAAATCTCCACCGATTTCCGTGTCATCAGCGCCACGAACCGCAACCTGGAAACGATGGTTAAGGAAGGTACCTTCCGCGAAGACCTTTACTACCGCCTCAACGTGTTTTCGATCGTGCTGCCTCCCATACGCGATCGCCGCGCCGACATTCCGCTGTTGGCACACTACCTGCTGAAGAAGTACTCGATGTCCATGAGCAAGCAGTTCGAGGACTTCACCCCGGCCGCCATGGAGAAGCTGATGCGACACTCCTGGCCGGGCAACGTGCGCGAACTGCGCAACGCCATCGAGCGCGCCATGGTCGTGGCCAAGTCGCTAACGATCGACGCGGGCGATTTCGTGTTCAACATCGAGTCCGATGTGCCTGAGGATCCGCCGGAGAACGCCGACTTGCGTTCGCTACGCGACATGGAGCGGGAACACATCACCGAAGCGCTTGAAAGACTGGACTGGAACATCTCGAAAGCGGCGGAGGTGCTCGGGATCGACCGAGTCACGTTGTACAACAAAATCAAAAAATACGGATTGCGTGGCGACGAGGATGAATAAAGGCCGATGACGCTTGTCTACCTGATGCCGTTGGGGCAGGTGGCGCCGGTAGTACTGGACGTCATGAGCGCCGCCATCGAGCGCGCCTTCGGCCTGCCGAGCACCATCGGCCCGGGGCTGCGCGACATTGCCTACGCCTTCGACCGCACGCGCAACCAGTACCATGTTTCCAAACTGCTGATGGAAATCATCAAGGACCCCCCGTCCGACGCCCGGCGTATCGTCGGCGTGACGGAAGCCGATCTCTTCCTGCCCATCTTCACATTTGTGTTCGGGGAGGCCCAACTACAGGGCCTCGGCGCCATCCTTTCGACCTATCGACTGCACAACGAGTTCTATGGGCTGCGCCACGACCCGCCGCTCTATGCCGAGCGCATCGAGAAGGAGACGGTGCACGAATTGGGCCACACCTTCGGCCTCGTTCACTGCTACGACCCGGTTTGCGTCATGCGTTCATCCACCTACGTGGAAGACGTCGACCAGAAATCCGCCGAATTTTGCAGTTCCTGCCGCACCAAGCTTTCCGAACGATTCTCGAGACGATAAATCCGGTCCCGCCGCGACGGTCGCCGATAAAGCAAAGGCGGCCCGTGGGGGCCGCCTTGAGTGGGAGGATCGGTCGTTGCGAGGTTATTCGATCAGATCGGTAATGTCGTGCGCTTCAATCGAGCCGCCGTCCAGGTAACCGACACCGTAGCTGCTCGGGAGGGCCGAAGCTTCGTCCCAGAACACGCGGAAGCCGCTATCGGTCGTGTTTTTGATCCAGCCGTGATGCACGTCTTTGCCTGCGGCGAAATCTTCCCACCAGGGGAGGTCCGTCACGTCGTCGCCGTATCCCTCAATGTGCTCCAGGAGGCTGTAATCGTCGCTCGCAATGAAGTTGAAGGCGTAGGTAAAGGTCTTCGGGTCGAATTCTTCCAGAGCCGCTTCCAAAATGATGTGGTGCACGTACACGGCCAAATCTTCCCCATCGTAGAACGCGGGCAGACCCATTAGATCGACCGTGGCTTTGGCCTTCGTGGCCGCATATTGCACGGTAATCGTGGCCGATTCGTCGAAGAGGATTTCCTCGACCATCGCCATCGTGCCGTTTTTCATGAAGCGCGCGTTCAGGAGGCTCGGGAACTCCAAGCTTTCATCCCACACGGCCTTGATATCGTCGTCTTCGTCGCAATCTTCGCCGCACAGAATGAACCAGCCGAGGGTCAAGTCGTCGTAGCCGGGCAGGCCGCGGAAGTCGCCGTCGAGTTTCCATGCCAAGATATCGTAGCCGTCGCTGGCGATGAAGTTGAATTTGTAGTCAGCCGGGTCGAAGGCCTTGGCGAACGCCGGCTCGACCACGTCACGGATCGCCACGGCGTCGAAAACGTCGCTGGTTTCCGGGTCGGTGTAGGTGGTCATCGGCAGTCCGTTGAGCGACACGGTGATGTCGCCGTCCGGGGTCGAGAGTGTAAGTTCCTGCGTCCCGGCCCACATGTTGCCGCCGGTGTCGTCATCGCCGGCCGTGTCGTCGTCACCGGCCGTGTCGTCGTCGCCGGCCGTGTCGTCATCATCATCGTCGCCGGCGGCATCGTCGTCATCGTCGTCGTCACCGCAGGCGACCACAAACGCGAAAGCCAACATCAAAACAAAAAGCACCAACAATGCGCGGTTCCATTTCATGGGAATCTCCTTGGTTATCGTTCAATAAAACGAGTCATCGTTATATATGTTACGGCATGCACATTATGGTCGGGCGGCCCTTTATGTCAAGGCAAGCAGGTAAGTGAAAAAAGCGACGGCAGAGGGTCGATTCGTGGGGCCGGAAATCGTCAAGGCGCGAGTGCGGCTGCGGCCTCGGAGGGCGTTTTGCGGCCCAGCAATACTTCGGTTTGGGCCGTGGCAACCCGGTTCAGAAAGTCGTCGACACCGGTGTGAAGCGGCAGGGCCCGGCCGCGTTCCAGGGATCGCCGCAGCGTCGGGCCGTCGCGGTGATCGGCAAACCAGGGGTCATCAAGCAGATCACGCCGCGCGGGCAGCAATCCGCCTTGCGTAAGCTTGTCGCGTTGGATTTTCGGGTTGAAAAACAGCTCCAGCAATTCCTTGGATTGCGGATCGCCTCCGGCCAACAGCACCAGCGACCAACCTCCCACAACCGTCCCGCCGGGGTGCTCGCCGTTGCCGGGGAAGGGCAGGCAGGAAATCCGATCGGCGAGCCGGCTTTGTTTTTCGATCATGCCGCGCGACCAAGAGCCGCCGACGGTCAGCCCGTAGACACCGCCTGCCAGACCGGAAAACACTTCGTTTTGCGCCATCCCCCCCGCGCCGCGGGGCGCCAGATTCTTCTTAGGCAACGAAGCCAGAAAGGCGAGGGCGCGTGTGGCGGCGGCGGGCGACAAGGCGAGGCGTTTCTGCTGCGTCACCGTGCCGCCGAAGGAAAAATGCCAGGGCAAAAATGTCAGGGCCGCGTTGGCGTAACGCTGCCCGGCAAAGGCGACCATCGGCTTGTCTTTCGACAGCGCCTTGGCCAGGGCGAGGAACTCATCGATCGTCCAATCCAACGTCGGTTCCAGCCCGGCTTGCCGGGCCAGATCCTGCCGGTACCACACGACGATGGCGTCGGCATCGAAGGGCAGGGCGTAGATTCTTCCCTCGTGTGTGATGGCGGGCAGCAGGGCGGGTAAAGCTTGTTCGCGGGCGGCGGCGGCGGTTTTTTCCGGCAGCGGCAGAATGCCGCCGGAACGCACGAGCGGACCGAGCCATTCGTTGCGCACCAGGGCCACATCGGCGAAATCGCCGCGTTGCGCGCCGAGCAGGATTTTTTGCTGCAGGGCCTCGCGCTTGCCGAACAGCACCTTGACTTCGACCGCGTCGCCCAATTCGGCCAAGGCGGCACCGACGGCGGGCACGCGGTCAGGCGCGTACCAACTGGGCAGTGCCACGGTTAGGTGGGACGGCGGCGAAGCGGGCCGGTTGCAGCCGAAGAGGCACAGAAGCAGGGCGATGGCGAACATTCTATAACGCAAGACGACTCCAGAGGCGGCGGCGGAACGCCAGGAAGAGCGCCAGCACCGGCAAAATGGAGAGCACCATAAAGGCCGCCACGTGGCCCGGCTGGAAGCCGTGTTCGCTGAAGTAGCGGTACACGCCGACGGTCAGGGTCATTTTGCGGGGGCTTTCCAACAGCAAAAAGGGCAGGAAGAAGGTGTTCCAAGCCTGAATGAACAAGAGTAGGCCGGTGGCCAGCAGCCCGGGTCCGGCCAGCGGCAGCGTGACGCGCCAGAGCACCTGCGCGCGGCTGCAACCGTCAAGCTCGGCGGCTTGCTCCAGGCGCACCGGCACGTTGCGAAAGGTCGCCACCAGGATCCACATCGCCAGCGTGACGCCGCCCGCTTTGAGCAGCGAGACGAAAAGCAGGCTGTTGAACAGGTGAAAGCCTTCCGCGACGCGGTAGATCGCCGTCATGTTCGCCACGCCCGGTATCAGGTGCAGCGCCAGGCAGCCGGTCAGGATCACGTCCCGCCAACGAAAGCGATGCCGCGCCAAGCCGTAAGCGCCCAGCGCGCCCAACGTCAGGGCCAGCGCCGTCGAGGCGACGCACACGACCAACGAATTGACCAACTGCAGCCAGAACGGCGTCGCCGACAGGATGTCCGCGTAGTGGCCCAGCGTCGGCATGGCGGGCAGGAGCGTCGGCGGCCAGTGGTGGATATCCGCCTCGGGGGTGATCGACAGCCGTGCCAACCACAGCAGCGGGGTCAGTGCGAAAAGCGTCACCGCCGCCACGACCGTTACGCGCTGCATCCGGTTCATGCCGCCCTCCGCCGCCGGATGTACCAAAACGCGAATACGGCGTAGAGCGCCAGGACGATCATACCCAACGCCGCCGCGTAGCCCAGTTCGTATTGGCCGCCGAAGGCGACGTTGTAGGAATACAGCGACACCAATTCCGTCGCGCCGAGGGGACCGCCGCCGGTCAGCGCGAAGGGCAGGCTGAAGGCGATGATGCCGCTCATCCAGACAAGCAGGGCGTTGGCCACGAGGGTCGGCCGCTGATGCGGCAGCACGATGTGCCGCAGGATGCGCCAGCGCGAGGCGCCGTCAAGCTCGGCAGCCTGCAACAATTCGGTGCGCAGCGAGGCCAGGCCGGCCATTTGGAACAGTACGGAAAACGCCAGGCCGTGCCATAGGGAGGCGAGCCACAAGGCGGTCATCGCCCCCACTGCGCTGGTTTTCCAGGCGATCGGCGCCAGGCCGAGGCCACCCAGGAACCAATTGACGAGCCCGGTCTGCTCGCCGAGAAAGGAGTGCCAGACCAGCGCCACGGCGATTTCGGAAACCGCCCACGGCAACAGCAGCGCCACCTGCAACCAGTTGCGCGTCCGCTTGCCGCGATAAAAACCCAGCGCCAGAAAGAAGCCGAGCCCCACGCCGAGCAGTACTTCTCCACTGGCGAAAATCGCGCTGACCACCAGCGAACGGCCGAAAGTCGGATCGGCGAACGCGCGCAGGTAGTTTTGCAGGCCGAGGAAACTTCCGCCTACGCCCGGTCCGGCGTCGGTCATCGACAGGCCGACCGCGTACGCCAGCGGAAAGCCCCATACCAGCAGCGCCAACACGAGCGCCGGGGTTAGCCATCTCGTGGGGAAGCCCGACGTGGGGGCGATCACAACCGATCTCCGCTGACGGCGTCGAAGTAATGCAGGTCTTCCGCGTCGACCACCAGCGTTACTGCCGAACCAACGCTCGGCAGGTTCTTGTCTCGGTGCAGGCGCAGGCGCACCTCATGATCCGGCAGGCGCACGGTGGCGATTTTGATCGGTCCCTGCGGTTCGACCCGCACCAGTTCGCCCGGCAGGCCTTTGTCGTCTTCGTGCACCGAAGCCGCCTCGGCCCGGAAGCCGCACAGCACTTCGCGGCCCGCGGTTCGTTCCGGAGCGGGCAGCGAACCCCACGGGCCGACGATGCGCCCCGCCTCGCCGCGTCCGCGCAGCATGTTCATGGGCGGCGTGCCGAAAAAGCGGCCGACGAATTCGTGTCGCGGGTGGTCGTAGATCTCCTGCGACGCGTCGATCTGCATCAAGCGACCGCTACGCATGACGGCTACGCGATCGCCCACGGCCATCGCCTCGCCCTGATCGTGGGTGACGAAGATCGTCGTGACGCCGATTTCGGCCACGAGGTCGCGGACCAGGCCGCGCAGTCTTTCGCGCAGCGGCAGGTCGAGGCTGGTGAGCGGTTCGTCCAGCAGCAGCAGGTTGGGCTGGCGAATCAGAGCGCGTCCCAGGGCGACGCGTTGGCTTTCGCCGCCGGAGAGTTCGTCCGGAAAGCGGTGCAACAGCTCGGTCAATTCAAGTCGTTGTGCGATGCGGTCGACCGCTGTGTCGTCGTGACGCCGCCGGGCGCGCAAGGGAAAGGCGAGGTTCTCGGCGACGGTCAGGTGCGGGTACAGGGCACCGTCTTGGAAGACAAGCGCGACGTTGCGGTCGGCCGGCCGCCGGTCGCGCCAGCTTTCGCCGTTGAACACGATGTCGCCTTGATCGGGCGCGAGCAGACCGGCAATCAGGTGCAGGGCCGTTGTTTTGCCGCATCCGGAGGGGCCGACCAGGGCGAGCAATTCGCCTTCGCGCACTTCCAGGGCCACGCGGTCGACGGCTGCGAGGGCGCCGTAACGCTTGGTTAAGTCATGCAGAACGAGTACCGATTTCGCCATGGCGCGAATTTATGCGGAAGCGCACATAAAAGCAAATCGGTTGCCGGATGAAATGCGAAAAGAAGAAAAAGGAACGTGACCCCCCAACATAACGGTGCGAAAATACCGGGAACAATTCGCTATGTTTTGGTTGACAAGAGGGTCTGTTCCGATTAAACCCGTCGTGGCTATTGCAGATGGCGAGGGCGGGAAGAAATCGAACGACGTGACCCGGGAAGGATGGGTTATGGGTGTTGAGACAAGACAGCCCGAGCGTCTGGACGCTATGCGGCAGAAATATCCCGACAAATTCGTTTCCGAAGCTCGAATATTCTCTAAAATCCATCGTGGCGCGAAAATCTTCGTCGGCACTGCCTGCGGCGAACCGCAGTATTTGATCCGGGCTCTGACCGAATGGGTGAAAGACAATCCCAAGGCCGTGTTCGACGCCGAAGTGTTTCAGGTGTGGACGATGGGCGTGGCTCCCTACACCGCGCCGGTGTTCAAGGCCAATTTCCGCCACAACAGTTTCTTTATCGGCTCGCCGTCACGCGGCGCGGTCAACGAAGGCCTGGCCGATTACACGCCGGTGTTTTTGTCGGAAGTGCCCCGTCTGTTCAAGCGCGGCCTGGTGGAGGTGAACGTTGCGCTGATTCAGGTGTCGCCTCCCGACGCCCAGGGTTACATGAGTTTGGGCATCAGCCTGGATATCGTCAAAGCCGCCGCGCGCGCGGCGGACATCGTCATTGCGCAGATTAACCGCTATATGCCGCGGGTTCACGGCTCGGGTTTCATTCACATCAGCGACATCGATTACGGCGTCCCGTACGACGAGGCGCTCCTGACCTATACCCCGGCGGGCGATACTGAAACGATGCACGAGATCGGGCATTACGTGGCGCGGCTGATCAATGACGGGGACACGATCCAGGTGGGTTACGGCGCGACGCCCAACGCCATCCTGGAAGCCCTGCGCGATCGCAAGCACCTGGGCGTTCACACCGAGTTGATCTCCGACGGCTTGGTCAAGCTGATGAAGGCCGGGGTCATCGACAACTCGCAGAAGACCCTGAATCCCGGCAAAACCGTCGCCAGTTTCGCCATGGGCAGCCCCATCACGTACGACTACATGCACGACCACCCGATGGTCATGTTCCGCGGTATCGACTACACCAACAATCCGTCGATCATCGCCCAGCACAACAACATGGTGGCGATCAACGCCGCGTTGTCGATCGACTTGACCGGGCAAGCTACGGCGGAGTCCATCGGTTCTTCGTTCTACAGCGGTATCGGCGGCCAAGCCGATTTCATGCGCGGCGCAGTGTTGGCGCGCAACGGGCGGTCGATTCTGACCATTCCCGCCACGGCCAAGAACGGCGAGATTTCGCGGATCGTGCCTCAGTTGCCCGAAGGCGCGGGCGTTACGCTCAATCGCGGCGACGTGCATTACGTCGTGACCGAGTTCGGCATTGCCTATCTGCACGGCAAAAACGTGCGCGACCGCGCTATGGCGTTGATTGCCATCGCCCATCCGAAGTTTCGACCGTGGCTGATTCGGGAAGCCAAGGCGAACCACATCATCTACAAGGACCAGGCGTTTCTATCGGGCAAGCGCGGTGAATATCCGGAGGATCTCGAATCGTTCCGCATGACGCGCAAGGGGCACGAGTATTTCTTCCGGCCGGTGAAAATCAGCGACGAAACGCTGCTCAAGGATTTCTTCTACGATCTATCGGACAACAGCCTGTACCGGCGCTTCATATCCGTCCGCAAAGACATGCCGCACGAGCGGTTGCAGGAATTCGTGATCATCGATTACACGAGGGAGTTGGTGATTCTCGCCCTTGACCCGGACAAGGATTACGATCTGGTCGCGGGAGTGGGACAATATTGCATCGAAGAGTTGAGCCACACGGCCGAAGTGTCTTTCGTCGTGCGGGACGATTACCACAACAAGGGCATCGGCACCGAGTTGCTCAGCTATCTGACCTACTTGGCGAAGAAACAGGGGCTCCTGGGCTTCACGGCCGAAGTGTTGGTCGAGAATAAGCCGATGATGCATCTGTTTGAGAAGGCCGGCTTCGATCTTTCCAAGCATATGATCGAAGGCGTTTACGAACTCAAGATGATGTTCAAGGATCAATGATGGACAGCGACAGCAGTTCGATGAAGTATTTGTTTGAACCGCGCGGCGTCGCGGTAGTCGGCGCCTCGACCAACCCCGACAAGATCGGCAGCAAGGTCGTGGCGAACATCTTGGCCAGCGGGTACAAGGGGGGCTTCTACCCCATCAATCCCAGGCCCGGCGAGTGCTGCGGCGTACCCATGATTCCCTCTTTGGCCGCCGCCGACGGCCCGATCGACCTGGCGTGCATTTGCATTCCGGCGAAGTACGTAATCGCGTCGGTGAAAGAATGCGCGGCGGTCGGGGTCAAGCACGTGGCGATCATCACCTCCGGTTTCTCGGAAGTGGGCAACCTGGAGGACGAGCAGCGCATCGTCGAAATCGCCCGCGAGGCCGGCATGCGGGTGCTGGGGCCCAACATCTTCGGCGTGTACAGCCGGTCGGTGGACCTCAACGCGTCTTTCGGCCCGCGCGAAGTGCAGCCCGGCGGCGTGGCGATCGTCACCCAAAGCGGCGCGCTGGGCATCGCCATGATGGGGCGCACGAAGTCGGAGAACATCGGCCTGTCCGCGGTGGTCTCGGTGGGCAACAAGTGTGACTTGGACGAGGCCGACCTGCTTGAGCATCTGGTGGAGGATCCGAATACCAAGGCGATCCTGTTGTACATCGAGGGCGTCAAGCAGGGCGACAAGTTCGTGCGCGTTCTGTCGGAAGCCACGCGAAAAAAGCCGATCGTCGTACTCAAAAGCGGTCGTTCCAAGCGCGGCGCCGCGGCTGCCGCGTCGCACACCGGTTCGCTCGCGGGCGCCGACGAAGTCTTTTCGGCCATCATGCGGCAATGCGGCGCGTTGCGGGCCGAGAACATTCAAGACGCGCTCAACTGGTGCAAATTCATGGCCACATCCGCACCGCCGCCCGGTGACGCCACGGTGATTATCACCAACGGCGGCGGCATGGGCGTACTGGCCACCGACGCGTGCGAAAAATACGGCGTGGATCTTTATGACGACGTATCGGAAATGGAAAAAATCTTTCGCGACGCGACGCCGGATTTCGGGTCGATGAAAAACCCGATCGACATTACCGGCGGCGCCTTCCTGGAGGATTACGACAAAGCCATCGCCGCGGCAATCGATCATGAGAAGATCGATTCGATCATCGTGCTGGGCTGCCAGACCGCCGTGTTGGACGGCAAAAACTTGACCCGCACGATCGATAAAGCCCTGGACTACAACGACGGCCGCAAACCGATGGTTTTCTCGTTTCTCGGCGGCAAAGACATCGAAACGGCCACCGATCAAATGCGCCGGCAAGCTAAGCCGGTGTTCGACGAGGTGTACGAGGCGGTGTCCTGTTTGGGCGCGGCCTACGGCGTTCGGCGCAACCGCCAGATCGAACCGGGCGACCCGGGCGTCATTGCCGAGTTGGCCGCCGGTTTCGACCAGCAAGAGATCAGGCGCATTCTCGCCGAGGTGCGGGCGGACGATCGTCGCTTCCTGCTGGCCCATGAATCCAGCGCGCTGATGGCCGCGGCCGGGATTTCCATGCCGCAGAGCCTCTTGGCGCGCAACATTCACCAGGCGGTGATCGCGGCGGAGAAGATCGGGTATCCGGTGGTGATGAAGATCGTCTCCAAAGACGTCATCCACAAATCCGACGCCGGCGGTATCGCCCTGGATTTGGAAAACAAGGCCGAAGTTCTCGACGCCTTCGAGGCGATCATGCACAATGTCCGCGAGCACAATCCGGATGCGGCCATTGAGGGCGTCGAGGTCGTGGAACAAGTCAGAGAGGGTGTCGAGACGATTATCGGCGCGCGCCGCGATCCGTCCTTCGGGCCGATTGTCATGTTCGGCCTGGGCGGCATTTACGTGGAGGTGATGAAAGATGTTACCTTCCGCGCGCTGCCGGTTTCGCTGGAAGAGGCCAGGCGCATGGTGCAGGAAATCCGCGCCTTCCCGTTGCTGATGGGCGTGCGCGGCGAAAAGCAGAAAGACGTTAACGCGCTGCTGGACACGATCTTGCGTGTCGGCGCCGTTTTACAGACCTTCGACGATATCGGTGACATCGAAATCAACCCCCTGGTCGTGTACGATCAGAGTTTGGGCGCGAAGACCGTGGATGCCCGCATCCTGTTGCGCCAGTGATCTAAAGGAGCCTGAAGATGAAAAAGCTCGTCGTTGCTTCAACTGGAAAAAGCGCCGGCAAGACCAGCCTGATCGTCGGCTTGGCCCAAGTGATGGGCGGCTCGAGCGGCTACGTCAAACCCATCGGCGATAGATTGCTGTATCGCAAGAAGCGGTTGTGGGACCATGACGCCGCGCTCTTTGCACAGATGTGGAAGATGGAAGCCAAGCCCGAGGATATCACCATCGGCTTCGAGCACGGCAAGCTGCGTTATATGTACGACCGCTCCGCCACCGAAGCCAAGGTGCAGGAAATGATTCAGGCCGTCGGCGGCGACCGCGACACGGCGTTCGTCGAAGCGGGGGTCAACCTGGCGTTCGGCTCGTCGGTTCACTTGGACGCCATCAGCCTGGCCAAATTCGCCGACGCCCCGCTGGTGTTGGTGCTCGGCGGCGGGGAAGCGTCGGTGCTGGACGAAATCCATTTCTACAAGAATTACATTAACGACGAAGGCGCTCGGTTGGCCGGTTTCGTGATCAACCGCGTTGCCGACCTCGAGGATTTCGAAGCGACCTACCGAGAGGAACTGGATCAAACGGGTCTGCCGATCCTGGGCATCATCCCCCGCAGTGAGGAACTGGAAACCCTGCCGGTGCGTTTTTTGGTCGAGCGTCTTTTCGCCCGCGTGGTGGCCGGTGAAGACGGCATCAACAATGTCGTCAAGCATATTTTCCTGGGCGCGATGAGCGTATCCTCGGCGGTGGGGCATCCGTCGTTTGAGAAGAGCAACAAGCTGATCATCACCAGTGGCGACCGCAGCGATATGATTCTGGCAGCGATCGCGTCGGGCACTTCGTGCATCGTGTTGACCAACAACCTGCTGCCGCCGGGCAACATCCTGGCCAAGGCGTCCGAAGCCAAGGTGCCGGTGTTGCTGGTACCGTGGGACACCTTCACGACCGTGCAAAAGATCGAGCAGGTCGAAGCCTTGCTGACGATCGAAGACAAGCCGAAAATGGACATCGTCTGCGAACTGGTGAAGAAACACGTCAACATCGAGGCGATATTCGGTTAGGTTGCCGGTCAGTATCGTAAGCACACACAGCGGGTTTTCGGCCCGGAATCGCTCTGCGATCGGCTAACCTCATTTTTCTTCAGCGCGAGTCAGCCAAGTCATCGCCGCGCGTTTTTCCTTGAAAACGGGTCCGTGGCGACTTATCTATTATTTACCCAACAACAGTGCTGCACCGTTTTACGGAAGAGAGGGCAACGTGACCGAGAGTCCTGTGCCGATGACCGATCCTTCTGGATGGTTGGATCAATACGGCAACTACCTGTACCGGTACGCCATGTATCGACTGGGCAACCCGGACACCGCCGAAGAACTCGTGCAGGAAACCTTCATCGCAGCGCTTAAAAGTCGTGAAAATTTCTCGGGAAAATCCTCCGAACGCACCTGGCTGGTCGGGATTTTGAAGCACAAGATCATCGATCACCTGCGCAAAATCTACCGCGAGCGCGCCCTCGTGGAGGAGTTGGGTACCGACGTGACGCTCGAGGGCGAGTTCCGCTCCGACGGCCATTGGGCGGACGGGCCGCAAAAATGGGACACCGATCCCATGGAAGTGATCAACCAAAAGCAGTTCTGGGAAACGCTTCAGAGCTGCCTGGAAGGTCTGCCGAAAGAAACGGCCCAAGCTTACGTTTTGCGGGAAGTGGACGGGTTATCCAGTGAAGAAATCTGTAAGGTAATGAATATTACGCCGAATAACCTATGGGTTCGGTTGCACCGCGCGCGAATGGGCTTGCGCCGGTGTCTAGAGAAAAACTGGTTCGGTAGGGACAATGTATGAGGGGATACTATGTGGATTTCGTGTCGTAGAGCTTCGGAACTTGTATCCGAAGGAATGGAAAGACCGCTCACTCTTATGGAGCGTATTTCATTGAAAATACATGAATTAATTTGTCCTCCGTGCGTCGAGTGTGACAAGCAGTTGCACGACTTGCATACGATTGTGTCGCACATGGATGAACACATTTCCGATAACGGCCACGAGGGTCCTTGCTTGTCGGATCAAGCCCGGAAAAGTATTGAGATTGCCGTTCAACAAGAAAAATAAAAGTCCCCATTAGGAAGAATTTTCTTTTCGAACCCGTGCTTGCTCCGGCCGGCGCGGGTTCTTAGTTTTACTCAGAGAAAAAAATGAACAGAAAAAAAATCGTGAGCGGTCTTCTCGGGGTATTTGTCATTGTGGCGATCCTTGGCGGGCTGTTAATCGCGAAAAAAGCTTCCGAAGCTGCGGAAACGGATACCGAAATGGACGAAAAAAAGCTCCAACGAAAAGTAAAAAACCGCCTGGCGGATGAAAAAAGCCCCTATTTGCAGCAACATGCGGAGAATCCGGTGGATTGGTACCCCTGGGGCGAGGAGGCGTTCGCCCGCGCTCGTGCCGAGGACAAGCCGGTCTTTCTTTCCATCGGCTATTCGACCTGCCACTGGTGTCACGTGATGGCGCACGAGTCATTTGAAGACGAGCAGGTCGCGGCGCTGATGAACGAGGCTTTCATCAATATCAAGGTTGACCGCGAGGAGCGGCCGGATATCGACGACCTCTATATGACCGCCTGCCAAATGATGACCGGCTCCGGCGGTTGGCCGTTGACGATCATCATGACGCCGGATAAAAAGCCTTTTTTTGCAGCCACTTACATACCCAAGGCAAACCGTTACGGGCGCTTGGGGATGATCGAGTTGATCCCACGTATCGTCGACCTGTGGCGTAACGAGCGGGAGAAGGCCGACGAGGCTGCGGAGAAAATCGTCGTTCATCTGCAAAGCGCGACGGCGGTTGGGCAATCTGACGGCACGGAGATACTCGATCGGCGGCATTTCGAAGCGAGCGCGCGGGTGCTGTGGGAACGTTTCGACACCCTCCACGGAGGATTCGGTGATCGGCCGAAGTTCCCCACACCCCACAAATACACGTTTTTGCTGCGCCATTGGCGGCGCACTGGAAATGCTCAATCGCTTGAAATCGTAGATAAAACGCTGTCAGCAATGCGCGCCGGCGGCTTGTTCGATCAAGTGGGTTTCGGCTTTCATCGTTATTCGACCGACCGCCAGTGGTTGGTGCCGCATTTTGAGAAAATGCTCTACGACCAGGCCTTGTTGGCCCCGACCTATCTTGAGGCGTATCAGGCGACCGGCCGCGCGGATTTCGCGCAAACGGCGCGGGAAATTTTCGCGTACGTGCGGCGTGACCTCAGCTCGCCCGACGGCGGTTTCTATAGCGCCGAGGACGCCGACAGCGAGGGGGAAGAGGGCAAGTTCTACGTGTTTACCCACTCGGAATTGCAGGAGATTTTAGGCGAGGAAGACGCCACGTTCGCCGCCGAAGTATTCGGCGCGCGGCCCGGCGGGAATTTTGTGGACGAGGCCGCCGGCGGTCCCACGGGCACGAACATTCTGCACCAGCCCTTCCACCGGGAGGAAATTGAGAAGCGCACCGGGCTCGATCACGCGGAGTTGGAAGCCCGCATGGAACGCATTCGTAAGCGGCTGTTTGCGGCGCGGGCCAAGCGCGTGCGGCCCCATTTGGACGACAAGGTGCTCACCGATTGGAACGGGCTGATGATCGCCGCCTTCGCGCGCGGCGGTCAGGTTTTGGATGAGCCGGAACTGACCGACACCGCCCGGCGGGCCGCGGCGTTTATCGAGGCGAAGCTTAGCGAACCGGACGGCCGCCTGCGGCACCGTTATCGGGACGGCGAAGCCGACATCCCCGGCTTTCTGGACGACTACGCGTTTTATGCCTGGGGGCTGCTCGAATTGTATGAAGCCACGTTCAATACGGCGTACTTGCAACGCGCCTTGGAATTGACCGGCCACATCATGGCGCATTTCCACGACGCCGAAAACGGCGGGTTCTTTTTTAGCGCCGATGATGCCGAGTCGCTGCTCGTGCGTCGCAAGGATCTCAACGACGGCGCGCTACCGGCCGGTAATTCCGTGGCACTGTTCGTGCTCGTGAAGCTGGCCCGCTTGACCGGCGACGCCAAGCTCGAAGCGGTTGCGGCCGAGACCATCGACGCCTTCGCATCTTCGGTGAAGCGCACACCGGGGGAGTTCACGCACTTTCTCAGCGCCGTTGATTTCGCCTACGGGCCCTCGTTTGAAGTTGTGATTGCGGGCCGCGAAGGAGCGGCGGACACCAAGGCGTTGTTGCAGGCCGCGCGGAAGGTGTATCAACCGGCGATGGTCGTGGTGTTTCGCCCGACTGACGACGAGGCGCCGGCGATTGCCGACCTCGCCCCGTACGTTCGAGACTACGGTTTGGTAAACGGCAGCGCGGCGGCGTACGTCTGTGAGAAGTACGTGTGCAAGAAACCCACGACCGACCCGGAGCGCTTGGCGGCGTTACTTGTTCCCGGCGACGACTGAGCCTTGCGCGAACGCCGCGTGCCAAATGGCGCCGTGAATGTAGTAGACAACGTGGACCTGTTGGTCGCTTCCCAGCACCATATCGACCCAGTTTTCGCCGGCATAAGCCCAGGTGATGTTGAAGGGTTCGAAATCCGTGTGCGACCATGAACCGCCGGCATCGGTGGTGTAGCGGAAGGAGTTGGCATCCCAGGTGGCATAGGCGAGGTGCCGGTTCCCGTCGCCGTCGAGGGCCAGGGCGAAGTTGTATTCGCCGTCGTCGTCGATTTCCCAGGTCCCCCAGACGTCGCCGTCTTTTTCCGCCAGCATCAATCCGTCGGGATACAGGCCGTAGTAAACGATGGTCGGCGCGAAGGATGCGTCCACCCCGATTTGCACGCGGCTGTTCGTGGAACCGAGATCGGCGACCACTTCCTCCATCGTCCAATCGCCGTCGCGGTTGTGCAGGTAGAGGATGCGGCTACCGAAGGAGTCGCGCTCCACGATGTGGGCGTAACCTTCGGCGTCGAGCGCCAGATCTTTGCCCATGGCGTAGACCGTATCGTCGGTAACCTGCTCGAAGGTCCAGGAGCCTTGGTCGCGGATGCCGTACTGCACGTCGCGTCCGTACAGCCGCGCGAACAGCAAGTGCAATCGTCCCTCGGCGTCAAAGGCCAGTGAGGGGTCATGGCCGGTGTTGGTTGTCTGTTCGATGACTTCACGGGTCCAAACGTCGCCGTCTTTTGTCAGGTAGTGAAAGGCGTCGGCGGCATCCAGGTAAACCAAATGGGGCCGACCGGCGGCATCGGCAGCGATCGCGTGCTCGAGCGGCATGTCCGGATCGGAGTCGATCACCTCGCGCAGCCACGAGCCGCCGCGATTGGTGGCGTAAACGAAATCGCCGGTGAACTCGTTGGTGAACGCGACGTGAACGAAGGCGTCGGCGTCGACTGCGATGTCGGGTCTGCCGCGGGCGGAGCGGTCGCGGGCCAGGGTGGTACGCTGCCAGCCCTTGGCCGTGCGTCGCGCCAGGTGGATCGTGTCGCCATCGTAGACTTTGTACGCAACGCGGGGGGTTCCGTCGGCCGTGTCGATCATGTGTGTCGGCACTTCGGGCAAGCTGTTCGCGATGGATTCGTTGCACCAGTCCTCGCCGTCTTCATAGGCGTAGCGCAGGTTGATGCCGGCGAAATAGGAAACGTGCCGGCTTTGGTCGGCGGCGATGGCCATCGTCGCGCCGGTATTTTGGAACCCGACGCCGGCAGCTACGACTTCGGTTTGCCAGCCTTCGCCGTCGTTGGTGTTCATCTCGACATTCGGTAGCCAGCGGGCGGTGCCGACGTAGTGAACGTTGTTCGACGCGTCGACCTCCAAGGCGTTTTTGCTTTCGACCATGCGTTTCGGCAACAAAGACAACCGCCAGCTTTTCGAGGCCGTCGTGGCGTAGCCGACGTACATCTGCGGCGGTCGACTGGAGGTGATGTATTCGAACACCACGTGTTCATAGCCGTCGCCGTCCACCACGATATTGGGCACGTAGCTGAAACCGCCGATCGAGCTCAATTCCTCCGACGTCCAATCATCCTGGTCGCGGCGGCTGACGACGAGCACAGTTTGATAACCAGTTGTGCCGGCGATTCGCGCGATGTGCGGCTCGCCGTCTTCGCCCACGGCGATATCGACGTCCCCGTTCATGTAGCTGCCGGGGATACTCGTCACGTCCCATACGCCGGTTTCGTTATCGACGTGAAACAGGTCGGCATCGTGGCCGGCAACAAATGCGACGTGGACGCTCTGGTCGGGCGCCTGCGCAAAGTCGGCTTCGGTGGCGGCGGGCGCGACGAGGATCTCCTCGATTTTCGCGCCGTCGTCGCAAACCATGACGACACGCCGGCTCAGCAGCGTCAGCGCGCAGTCGCCGAACTGCTCGAGATGGGCGAAGTCGTGGAGGTAATACCAGCCCCCGGCCACCATTTCGCTCATTACGCCGTTTTGGGTTACTGGAAAGGTCGGTCCGAAGGCGTCGTCGTTGTTATCATCATCGTCGTTATCATCATCGTCATCGTCGTCATCATCATCGTCATCATCATCATCGTCATCATCGTCGTCATCGTCGTCATCATCATTATCATCGTCATTATCATCGTCGTCGTTGTCGTCATCATCGTCATCGTCGGGCGATGCATCGTCGTTGTCATCATCGTCGTCGTCGTCTAAACAACCTGTCATCAACATTGCGGTCGCGATAAATAACACAAACACAAAAGCGGTAAGCACCTTATCCATGGCAACACCCTCCCGTCGGCGTGAACATACCATACTCATATGTAAACAGGCAATCGACAGAAAGGCCGATCCCACTTGCGGTTTGACGCTGTGGGGCTGGAAAACTACATTGGAATCCAGGGGATCCGCGCCCACGTGTGCGAAGGAAGACCAAGTGGCTGCCCGCTCGACCTCGAGGGGGCGACCGCCCGCGCGAAAGTTGTAATAATCAAGATATGGAAAAGACCGAGGAGGCGTCCGCACTATGACCGACACCGTCCCACAGCTTGCCTCATTTCGGCGCTTTCAGCGTGAGAAGCTGGGCATCGACGCGGACCTCAGCGACGCGTTCCTTCGCTTCCATCTGCCGCTGGCCGAGCGCATCCTGGAAACACACCGGCCCGGCCGGATGCTCACCGTCGGCGTCAGCGGTTCCCAAGCGTCCGGCAAGTCGACCCTGGCGAAGATCCTGCAATTCGTCCTCGAAGAACGGGGGCTGCGCGTCGTACCGATGTCGATCGACGATATCTATTTACCCTGGACGCAACGACGTCGCTTGCAGGAACAGGAACCGGACAACCCCTACTATCAGGTGTCGCGCGGCAACCCAGGCACGCACGACGTGGCGCTCGGCGCCGCGACGATCGCCCATCTCGCCACCGCGGACGAGGCGGCCGTCACGCCGATCCCGGCGTTCGATAAGTCGCGGCACCAAGGCAAGGGTGACCCTCTACCGGCGGATCAATGGCCGACCGTGCGGGGCCGGCCGGACGTGTTCATTCTGGAAGGTTGGTGTGTGGGTATGTCGCGTCTGGAGGATGAGGAGTTGGCGCGTTTGAAGCAAAACGTGCCCGAGGCGCTGGCCTTCGAGCGCGAGCGCGATCCGGACGGTCACTGGGGACGGATCATCAACGACCGCTTGGCCGGCTACGAGTCGCTTTTTGGTTTGATCGATTTTCTGGTGCTGCTGCGTGTGCCGAGTTTGGCGAAAATCGTCGAGTGGCGGATCAAGCAGGAGCGGAGCCTGCGGGCGCAGAAAGGCGAGGGGATGAGCGACGCGCAGGTGGTCGAGTTCATTCGTCCCTACATGTTGCTCACGGGCGTACACGGCTTGCAGGTGTTGGGTGATCGCCGCTGCGAAGCGGTCGACGCGATCATCGAGCTCGGCGACGATCAGCAGCCAACGCGATGGGTTGAGGGGGGGCGACCGACCGGCCGTCGAGCTTCTTTGCCGGATGCTTGACTACGGTATGCTGGAAAAGCTTGAGCAGAAATATTTTCACATAAAACGCCAGGTTGTTTCGGGGTAGGTCGCGGAGCAACCGATAGATACGGTGCGGCAACAGCATGCGGTAAAGCACTTTTCTTTTGAGCCGATTGATTTTGCGCAGCGGCACGGTACTCAGGTTGATCGTCGTGCGCACGAAATTGACGTATCGCCAATCGCCGTTCGCCACCTCGGCGTCGAAATCCCTGGCCAGTTGCGAGCCGGGCAGCGGCATGACTTGGTTGATGCTGACCCACTGCGCGGGAACAGAAAAAGCCGTTCGGTATGTGTGTTTCATCTCTTCGTAGGTTTCGGTCGGAAACCCGAGCATGGTTGTCACGCGGACGAACACCCCGAGCCGGTACATCTCACGGATAGCGGCCAGCGCTTTGTCGATATTCAGGTTTTTACCCACGGCCTTTTGCAGACGTGGCGAGGCGGTTTCGATCGGCGCCAGCAGGCGGTCGAAACCGGCGCGGCGCATGAGGCGGATCAACTCATTGTCGAGGTGATCCAGGCGCAAGCCGTTGGGGAATACCAAGTGCAGCTTGTACGGCCGGTCGAGCAGCTCGTGGCAGATGGCCGCGGTGCGCTCGCGATCCAGGTTGAACAGGTCGTCGATAATCTGCAATTCGCCGATGCCGTAGCGGTCGACAAGCCAATCGATCTCGCGCATGACATTTTCCGCGCTGCGCGTGCGGTAGCCGCGACCCATCGCGTGGGCGCAGAAGCTGCAGTTGAACGGACACGAGCGCGAAGTCAGAATCGACGCCCACCGCGGATGCCGCCACATCAGGTCCATCGACGGTTTGCCGAAATACCGGGGCAGATCCACCGTTTCCCGATCGGGCAGGGGCAGGGCGTCCAAGTCGGCGATCTCGGGGCGGGGGCCGGTATCGACATACGCCGTTTCGGCCTTCACCCAAAGCCCGGCGACGCCGCGTAGGCCGCCTCCTTGCCGGTGGGCTTGGATCATCTCGGGTAGCGCAAACTCGCCCTCGCCCCGCACGATGGCGTCCAGATCCAGATACTCGCGCTGCTTCTCGTCGGCGAAGGCGGCCCCGGGTCCGCCACCCACCAGCAGGGCGTCGACGCTGCTTTCCCGCAAGCGCCGTACGCTTTCGGCGACCGAGTCGATATCCAAACTAAGTAAGGAGAAGCCCACGACGTCCGGCCGCCAGGTACTCACCAGGTTTTGCAGATGGTCCATCCAATGCGGGTCGATCACGCCGTCGATAATTTTGGTTTCATGACCGTTGCGGCGTAGCATCGCCGACAAATACATCAAGCCCATCGGCGAGGTTGCCATCACCTGCCACCTAGAATATGGCGCATGGGCACGCACAAAAAGGGCTTTGGCCATGAATATTACCCTGTCGAAAGGTTGGTTGCTCTACTATCCTGTAACAAAACCAGTATAAACGGCTGCACGGAATGTACAAGCGACCGTGATTTTTGGTATGAAGTCTCTATGTCGACCGCTTGATGAACGTGTCGGGCGCGAACCACAGTGCAGCGATAGAAGGAAGCAACGATGCGTAAACCGCACATCGGCCTGGTGATAATCGGGCACCCCAACGAAGTGGGTTTCGACCTCGCCGGAAGTTGCCGCGACCAGGCGGCGGCGGTGCTCGCCACGCTACCGATTACCAATTCCTTGATACCCCACGTCATCAGTGATATTGCGGCGGCCGACGCGGCCGGGGAGGTTTTGCGCGCCGCGGATATCGACGGCTTGGTGGTTTTGACCGCCACGTGGAGCGACGATTTTCTCGCCTTGCGTTTGGTCGAGCGGCTGAGTGTGCCGGTGTTTACCTGGGCGTTGCGGGGTGTGGAAACGGGTTCGCTTTGCGGCACGCAGCAACTCGACATGGTGCTGGCGGAACTCGGCCGACCGTACCGGTTTTGGTTCGGAGAGATCGCCGATCCCGAAACCGCCGCGGCGTTGGCGGATTTCGCGTTCGCCGCTGCTTTGGCCGCCGCGATGCGACGGCTGCGGATCGGATTGTTGGGACACCGCACCTTCGGCATGACGGAAATCGCGGTCGATGAAATCGGGCTGCGGCGGCGGTTGGGGCCGGAGGTCGTGCCGCTATCCATGCGACGTTTCGTGACGGCGGTCGATCAAGCGCCGTTGGCGGAGGCGACCAAGGCGTGGCGGCAGGCGCAAGCCGCCGCAAACGTGGAAGTGGACGACGAAACCGGGTTATACGCCGGGCGTGTACTGGCGACCTTGCGCGCCTGGATGGCGGAACATCGCCTGGGCGCGGTGGCCGTGGATTGCTACCCGGACTTCATGGGCCGGTTTTGCCTGGCGGCCTCGCAGTTGGCGGGCGAAGATTTGGTTGTGGCGTGCGAGGGCGATGTCAACGGCGCGGTGGCGCAGGTCGCGGCGCACTTTTTGACCGGTGGCCCCACGCACAATACGGATTTGCTCGATGTCGATGTGGCGGAGGGCACGGCGCTGTTTTCCCACTGCGGCTGCGGGCACCCGTCATTGGCCGAATCGCCGGCGGAGATTCGTTTGGCGCCGGTGCGCCTGGCTGATGAGGGGTTGTGCGTGCTGTTCCCGGGCAAGCCCGGTCCGGTGACGCTGTTGAATCTCGTAGGCGGCGGCGACAGCTATCGGCTTGGTGTGCTGGAGGGCGAGGCCGTGCGCACGGACATGGTTTTCCCGGGTAATCCGACCAAGGTGCGACTGCCCGGCGGCGGGCGTGAGTTTTTAGATTTTGTGGCGCGTCACGCGCTCGGCCACCATTGGATGATCGGCTACGGTCATGTGGGTCGGCGGGCGCGGTGGTGGGCCGAGCTGTGTGGATTAAACATTAAGAGTTACGGAGGCGATTTATGAAGCGGTGGTTGATTTTGATTTTGCCGGTGATGTTGTGCTGGGCCGCGACGGCGAGCGCGGGTGAGACTGTGGCCTCGAATTGTCGTTTCAACGGCAAGCAGCTTTGGGGCCGGGTGCAGATCGTCACGTCGTCTCCCGACGTGAAGGTGCAGGTTGTCGAGGCTTTTCCGGACTTGAACGTGAAGATCGTCAATTCGTTTCCCAGCGAGTGCGGCCAATGGCAGATGGTCGAATCGGGCGGCGACGTGAAGGTGCAGTTTGTGGAGGCCTTCGCCGACGTCAAAGTGAAGTTCGTGACGGCGTTTCCCGGCCTACCCAGCGGTCGTCGCGTGACGGCCGAGGACGAGGTTGCGTCGGACTGCACGTTTAAAAACAAACGGCTGTGGGGCAAAGTGAAAGTCGTGGAGTACGGCGAGGATATCAAAGTGCGGGCCGTGGAATACGGCGAGGATTTGCGCGTCAAGAAGGTGGACAACAGCGCCGATTCGTGCGGCGAGTGGAACTTCGTCGAGTACGGCGAAGATTTCAAGTTGAAATTCGTCGAGTACGGCGAAGACATCAAAATTCGTTTTGTGGAATCCTCGCCGGGACTAAAATAGGGGCAACTCGAAATAACCTTTGGGTCCGCCGGGCGTTTTTGGTACGATCGTTTCGAAGCACATCACACAAAATAGGAGTCGTGGCATGAAACGAAGCATACTCGTGCTGGCAGTGCTGTTATCCGCGTTGTTGATCTTGAGCGCGGGACCGGCGATGGCCAAGAAAAAGAAGAAGGGTAAGCGGGCTCGCGGCGGGCAGGTGGCCGCGGCATCGGTTGAAAAGGGCAACATCCTGCTGGGCGGCGATTTGAATTTCTCGCTTGAATTGGGCACCGAGACGACCGACCCCGACCAAGGCGATAAAGCCGACAACAAAATTTTCCGTTTCGGGATGGGTGCGCTGGGCGGTTACTTCCTGATGGACAGTCTGGAGATCGGCGGCCTGCTCATGGTGGATCGCGTATCCGAAGATGAAGACAAAGGTAAAACGGTTTCCACCGAATGGGCGATCGGCCCGCAAGCGGGTTATTTCTACCCGGTGGCAAGTCAGTTTTCGATTTTCGGTCTGCTCGGCGTGGGTTATGCCAAAACGACCAGCGAATTCGATCCCGACGCCAAGGGCGCCAGCAAGCAGACGATGGACCACGGCGGCTTTTTCCTGGAACCGCGTGCCGGTGGCGCTTGGCATCTGAACACGCACGTCGGCCTGTACGCCGCGCTTTTCTTCCGCTACTACAGCGGCTCGGGCACCGCCGACAGTGGCGCGTCCGACGTTGACTTCGACGTCAAAGAAAGCTTCTTCGGCCTGAAAGTCGGTGTGTTGGGCTTCCTGTAAGCCTTCACGAACCAAGGTTGTGACGCGGGCGCTACGGCGCCCGTTTTTTTATTCCGCGTCGATAATCGGCCAGTTGCGTTGTACGGCAATTTTGCGCAGTGGCGCGCTCGGGCGAACCGCCACCGGGTGGCCGACGGTTTCCAGCAGCGGTACGTCGGAGAGGTGGTCTGCGTAAGCGAAGGACGCCTGCAGGTCGATTTCATGCCCGCGCGATAGTTCGATCGCCGCGGTTTTCTTTTGCGGGCCGATGATCAAGGGACCGGCGGAGCGGCCGGTGCAAATGCCGTCGACCATTTCCAGGCGGGAGCACAGGAGGTGGTCGAAACCGAACTCCTCGACGACCGGCTCGAGGTAGTAGTCGATCGATGCGGAGAGCAGTACCAGCACGTGTCCGGCGTCGCGGTGTTCCTCGAGCTTGGCCAGCATCGCGGGCGACAGATTGGGCCGCAGCAAGTTTTGGTAGAAGGCGTTCGCCCCCTCGCGGAATTTGGCGATGGGTTGGCCGCGGTAATGGCCGAGGGCGAATTGCGTCAGGCGTTCGGCCGAAATCAGGCGCCATTTGTAGAGGTAGCTGGCGGCGATCACCCGCAGCAAGAACGAAAGGGAGACTTCGCGCTGTTCCCACATGTAGCGAAAGCCGAGCGAGCCGCTGTCGGTGCGCAGCAGGGTTTTGTCGAAATCAAAAAAAACGGCCGGGCGTCCCGACATCTCACTTGCCTCCGGGTCGGTGGAAGACGCAATATAACACGCGATCAGCGGATAGAGAAAAACGCGAAGGATATCCCATGCAACTACGCCTGATTCTGGCCGCGGCTCTGGTCGGCGTATGGATGATCGCTTGTGGCCCGCCCGCGCTCGCGCCGATTCTCAACCCCGACAACATCACGCCGCAACACGACGTGCGCTACTTTCAGGGCAAGGCAAAAGATGCGTGGCGGCACAGCGCGGACGTGTATCTGCCGGTGAAGGGCGAAAACTGGCCGGTGGCCGTGGTCATACACGGCGGCGGGTGGGTGACCAACGACAAGAGCGTAGTCGACAACATCGGCTATGCGTTTGCGCAGGCGGGCATCGCCACGGTGTGCCCGAACTACCGTTTGTTCCCGGCGAATCGGTATCCGGCGCAGGTGAACGACGTCGTGCAAGCCGTTGCCTGGACCAAGCGGGAAATGGGCAAGCGCGGGGCCGACGTCGATGATTTCACGCTCATCGGTTACAGCGCTGGCGCACTGCCGGTGGCGTTGGCGGCGTTGGACAAAAAGCACTTGGCGAAAGTCGGGCTCGATCCGAATCGCGACCTCACCCGCGTCGTGGTGATGTCCGGCGTGTACGACGTAGCCGACCTACCGCTGGGCGGGCGGCAGGTGTTCACCAACCGAACCGCGGTATGGCGCGACGCCTCACCGATTCGGCATGTGCGCGCGGGGGCACCGCCGATGCTGATCATGCGGGCTGAGCGCGACTGGAACGTAGGCGTGTCGATGAAAGAACAAAGCATCAAGTTTTATCGGGCGATGCGTTCGGTCGGCGCCGACGTGCGGATTGTGGAGATTCCCGATTGCGATCACGACCACGTCGAGGCGCAGGTGGGCCGCGATCCGCTCAGCCAGACGTATCGCGAGTTGATGGCCTTTATGGGCCGCGACGCGGCGCTCAGCGACTAGTACTCATCGTAACGAATCACGAAGCCATGTTCGGCGACCCGGCCGGTGACATACACGCCGCCCTCGCCGACTAGGTCGATACTCAACGCCCTCGCGTCGCGCGCGCTGCCGCCATAATCGGCTGCCCAGATCAGGCGGCCCGCCGGTCCGATTTTCGCGGTAATCGCATCGTCGTACATACCGCGCCGGGTGCCGCCGACCAAGTAAATCGAACCATCATCGCCGACGATCATGTCCGAGAGCGTATCGGTGTCGTTCTCGCCGCCGTCGTAGTATTTACTCCACACCGTTTGGCCATATTTCGTGATGCGCACCAACATGATGTCCTGGTCGCCGTTCAACTTGGTTGCCATGCCGCCGACAATCACATCGCCGTTGGGCGCCGCAGCGACTTTCACGATGGTTGTGTCGCTGTACTCGGGCGAAACGAAATAGACCAGCCAACGTTCGGCGCCGCTTTCCGGTGAAAGGGCGACGAAAACGCCCGTGGAGTGCCCGCTGGGAGCTCCGCCCTCGCCGCCGACATAAACCCGGTCGTCGGTGACGGCAAGGGTGACGGGAATGAGGTGTGCTTTTTCGCCGTCGTTGAGCGTATACGTCCACTCCCAGCTTCCTTCGGCGTCGGCTTTTGCTACATAGAATTCCCGGTAACCACCGATCGCGTACGAATTCCCGGCTTCATCGACGACGAGTTCCTGCGCCGGGTAGTTTCGGTCGCGCTGCGCCTCCCATTGAAACCGCCCATCGTCGGCGCGGTAGTTACGGATCGTGAAAACGTGAATGCCGGGTTTGAAAATGCCGTCGGAACCCACGGCGACCAAGTCGCCCGCCGGATTCAGTGCGGCAGCGGTAGTCTTACCGAACGCATACATCTGACCGTCGGACCACATTCTGTCGCCGTCCGCGTCGTAGGCTGAAGCGCCCATGGAAGACATGTACCAAATGCCGTCACTCGTCAACGCCTCGCCCACGATGAAGGATCGTCCCGCATTGTCGACTACCAAATCGTTGACTCGAGACATGTAGGACTCGTCGAACACACCGTACCGCCGCCACTGTTCCACGCCGTTCACGGCGAATTTGGTCAACTGGAAAAAGGCTCCGCTAATGCGGTTCAGGACAAGGGCATTGCCGTCGGGATCTGTCACTACTCGAATGCCCTTGTGAATGAAGTTCAGACCGCCCGACAGCGTGTCGGCCCAGGTGATCTCGACGTTGCCGTAGATCGATTCGGTTTGGGCGGGAACGGCCGATAGGCCGACGGTCAATAGGGTGAGGCAGACAACAAAAATCAAACGCTTCCACACAAGTTCGCGGCCGTTGGACCGCAGCACTGTTTCCATCATGGCTCAGTCCTTTATAAAACATAAAATATCTAACAAAAGGCATATCATATTCAGTCCGAAAAGCAACGACGCACAAAATCTTCGGCGGCCAAATTGCGCGGGGCGATGAGCCGGGTTAAGATACGTGCTCACCGAAACACCGGGGATGACATAGTGCGACAACTGAGAAAACGGAAAAAGACAACGCTGTCATGCCTGTTGGTCATGATGTTACTGATCGCCCTTGCGGCGTGCGCCCCGCCCGACGATAACCACAACTCGCCCGTTACCGGCGACGACGACGACCCGTTCGCGCCGGACGATATCACCGACAATGTCGACGACGATGACGATGACGATGAGCCGACCGACCGCGTCGGCACTTCGCGTCGTGAAGGGTATGCGCTTGACCAGTATCTGTTGGACATCATGGAGCGGACCCATTTACCCGGCTTGGCGGCCGCATTATTGCGCGACGGGCACGTTGTCTGGGCGACTCATTTGGGAACCGCCGACTTGGACAACGGGTGGCCCGTGACCGACGAGACCTTGTTTCTGGTCGGCTCGCTGTCCAAGACCATCATCGCCACCGCTGTGATGCAGTTGTGGGACGCCGGGTTGGTGGACCTCGACGTGGACGTGAATCAATACCTGCCGTTTGCCGTGCGCCATCCACGCTTTCCCCAGATGACGATTACCTTGCGGCACCTGCTGACCCACACCGCAGGCATCCGCGATCAAGAAGACACGATGCGCGAATGGATCGGGCCCGGCGACAGCGATCTCCCGTTGGGCGGTTTCCTGCGCGCCTATTTGACCGAGGACGGCGAACTCTACAAGGAAAACCACTTCTGGGATTATCCGCCCGGTGGTCGCTGGAAGTACAGCAACATCGGGGCCTCGTTGGCCGCGTACGTGGTGGAGGAAATCACCGGCACGCCGTACGCCGCCTATTGCAAGCGATTTGTTTTCGGCCCGCTGGGCATGACCGATTCGAGCTATCGGCTGCGTGACCTGGACTCGGCTATGGTCGCCATGCCCTACGAGTACGAGTTCTTCCCGGCGGGTTACCTGGCGCTGGGGCATTACGGTATGCCGTACTACCCGGCCGGAACCGTGCGCACGACCGCGCCGGAACTCGCCCGCGTGATGATCATGATGCACGGCGGCGGCGAAATCGACGGTGAGCGCGTACTTTCCCGCGAGGCGGTGGCGGAAATCATGCGCCGCCCGTACCCGGAGCGATGGCCGCACCAGGGCCTGCTTTGGTACTACGGCGCGTACGACGGTCGGGAAGTTTTCGGTCACCAAGGCGGCGGCATGGGCGTGGCTTCCAAGATGTTTTATCGGCCGGAGGACGGTGTGGGCGTGGTCTTGTTGGCCAACGGTGCCTGGGGCGGATTGTGGGAACGGCTGATCATCGAAGGGGCGATGTTCCATCTGTTTCGGGCCGCCGAACGCATCGGCCGACAACTGTATGATCCGGAGACAATGAACTATTGATATCGTCGTGCATTGACACGTACAGAAAAAAACGAAGAAACTGTGCATAATAAGGGCAAATGATGGAGTGAAGGATTACCGAGGCGAGTGAGGCGTCAACATGAGCGAGCCGGACAAGCCCCAAAGCCGCCCGCCCGACACGGTGGACCCTAAGCCGCACATCCGTGAGAAATCGGCTACTTGCCCGGTATGTGGCGAACACACTCTTCGGGGCTACTTCGTCGACCTGCCTTCCGGGAAGATCGATTACAGCCATCTTTTCCTGCCCGTGCTGCGCGACCGGTATTCCGTGGAAGGCGCTGCCGCGCTGCCCAACCTCACGTTGCTGGACAACTATATTTGCACGAATGACTTGTACTGTTATGTCGGCAAAGTCGACGTGCACGAGACGCGCAAGGGGACCCGCTTCGACTTGACGCCCAACGATTTCTACAAGGGCCACGTGTATTTGAAGTCCGATCGCGAGGCGGTAGTCGGCCGGCGGCTCGCCTTTTTCCTCGGCGCGCTGCAATACAGCAGCCTCGACGCGCGGGAGATTCTGCCGCCCGAGGACACGGACCTGCAATACGATAAGATCGAAACGCTTGTGCGGTATCTGCTGGATGTTACCAACGACAACGTGCCCTTGGACCACGAGCGCACCTACCGCGTATTTCACACCCTGGCGACCGATCTGGAATGGAACATCGTCGCCCCGGCCATGCGCGATTTGCTGATTTCCCCGAAGCTCGCCGGTGCGATGATGGAACTGCAATTGGCGGATTTGCTGTACCTGCATCGCCGCACCGCGGAGCGCAACCGCACGCGCATAGACTACCCCGACCTATACGACACGCTGCACACTTACCGCGAACTTTGTCGCGCCGGCGAGTCGTTGGATGACTTGCTGGCGGGCAACGTGCTGTTTCAATGCCTGAAAATGGCCGAGCATTTTGTTGATCAGCGGCGTTTCAATCTGCTTCATATCGCGTTCGACATCAGCGCCTACCAAGTGCGGGTCAAGTCTCGCATGGGCTCGGACATCAACCGGAACCTGGACAAATTGGCCGGTAACGCCGACGTGATGCTCTACCTCAACGTGCGCTTGGCGCGCGATCTGGGCGTGGATAATCCGCAGGAGGAAGCCGCGATTCGCTTGCTTCGGCGGCGTCTGGAAACCATCGGCGATTATGCCTTCGCCGGGCGCAGCAAAGACTCGGTGAGCATTGCGCGCCTCGGCTCCTACCTCAAGAAGTTCGTCGCGGACCTTTGATCCATTGACTCTGTTATAGCCACTCGTTGGCGGCCAGCGCCGCGGCCAGCACCTCGGCCAGGTGTTGGTGGCCCGCGCCGGTGGGATGGATGTCGTCTTGAAATAGCTCGGGGTGCACGCCGAATGCGCCACTGATGTCGAGGAACTCCACGCCCGCGACGGCAGCGTGCTTTTCCATCCGCGCCGCGTACGACCCATTGACCGGACCACCCTCCCGACGCAATTCGGGCACGAGCACGAGGCGAAACCCGTGTTCTTGCGCGGCCGTCGCCATGCGGTCAAGAATTTCGTCGCTGTTGGGCGGCAGTTCCATGTCCTGCGGGGCGGGTTCGACGCCCGCCGGATAACGCTGCCGCCAGGATAGAATGCGGTTGCGTAGCCATCGGTAGCCGCCGAGGCGCTCCAGCGCCGTACCGATGCGCAAAAGCCACGGGTGGGCGGTGCCGTGCGCGATCGCCCAACGTAGGCAGGCGGGGTTCCGGCAACTCGAGGCCTGTTTGATCGCCGCCGCGTGCTGGTAGTAACGCTTGACGGAATTGCCCGTCCCCTCGTTTTTTCCGTAGTAAAACAACACGAGGTCGGGGCGGGTGTGCGCGAGCACCTCGGTCAGCAAGATCATCAACTGAAACGAGTGGTGGCCGGTCAGTCCGGCGTTGATGACCTCGAAAGAGCGTCCGCCCGATCGAGCCAGGATCTGCTCCAGCAGGGCGGGGTAGGCGGGCACGCGCGCGGGCAAACCCGATCCGAAGGTGCTGGAGGATCCCAGCGCGACCAGCCGCGTCGCGCCTCGCTTTTCGGTCCGTACGGTGCGGCCGCGGAACGTCCGGAATTTCAATCCGGCCTGGTTGTTGAGCAGGTCGGTGTGCGCGGCGATGTTCCAGGTTTGATCGGGCGGCGGCACCGGGTAGGCGTCCTCGTCGAACACGCCCCAGTCGAACCCGGCCGAAAGCCAAAGCAGCAGTCCGAGCGTGGCGGCGGTCAGAAGGATTTCGGCAAAACGCAGGCGGCGGCGAAACCACAAAAGCGCCGACCACGCGAGAAAAAACACAACAAGCAGGAACGTGTAGGCGGCGGCGTTCATTGCGGCTCATCCTCCAGCCGAATGAATCGGTCGGGCGGGGTATCCTCGATCGACACCGTGAAACCGTATCGCTCCAGGGTGTCAAGCATCGCTTCGTCGCAAGCTCGTTGCGCGTCGGGCGGCACATCGGCGCACATGTGCCCGAGGGGTGCGGTCCATTGACGGCGCAGCGTGAATTGCGTCTCGGCCTGTCCCACACCCACGCCGCGGTAAAAGGGCGTTGTGACGACGCGGCCGCCCGCCGCCGTGAAAAACGCGGCCAGCAGTGCGGCGGAGACCGATTCGTCAAGGCGCCGTTCGCCGACGAAGCGTCCCATGCCGATGGCCAGAGCAGCGTGCCCGTCCGGCGGCAAAGCGGCGATAAAGGAGGAGGCCCGCTCCAGGTGGGTGGTGAAGCGTGACGAAGTTCTCCCGCCCGCGGCCCAATCTATCGCCTCATCCGGAGACCCCAGGCCGATAACGTTGCGCATTAATTCATAGCCCATCCCTTGATACGCCGCCGCCGAGGGGCCGTTGACGGTCGCGGTCGACCGTCCGAGATAGTGATCGACTTCCGACAGAACCTGCCAGGCGTCGCCTTTTCGAAATCCGAAGACACGTTCGGTAACGCCGGCGGCCGTGCCTTCGCGCCAAGCGGTTTGCCAGGCGGGCGGCAGATCAAAGGATTCGAAGCCCAGCGGCTCGTAACCGTCGAATGCGGCGCGATGGGCCGCGTCGCGCAGCGCCCAGGTTTTCCACGGATCCGGAACCCGCTGCAGCACCGCCAATTTCTCCTCGGGCGTGTGGGCGCTCACGATATGCGCGGCCAGGCCCCGTTTGGTGTACAGCGGGTAAAAGTAGCCGCGCACGCCCCGCGCGTCGAAAAGTGTGGACGACCGAAACTCCGGCGTGTTGAATGCAGCCACGCTGGGCCGGGTTTGAATCGACGCCAACTGCAAGCCGAGCAGCACAACCAGCGCCAACGCCGCCCAGCGCGTGCGGGCCACAACCCGCCCCGGAATAATCAGCAATGCCACACCGGCTTGGACCAGGTAACGGGCATTGGCGGAATCGACGCCCCAGGCGTGCACGGCGCCGGCGGCAAGCCAGGCGGGCACGAAAAGCAACAGGAACAGGTCGATCGCCGTTGACGCTTCGATGGGTTTGGGCTTCAGCCGAATGAGATTGCCGAGCGCGGTCAGTATGTCGCGGCCGCGCAACACCGCCAGCGCCAGCCAAAACAAGGCCAGAACGACAGTCACTGCCACGGCGATCGGTTGCGTCGGCACGCGGCCGAAGACGGCGGGCAAACCCTGCGTGACGGTCGTGGTCAACCTCGTCAACAAGCCGCCGACGTCGCCGGGCAGGAACCCGTACGCGCTTCGCTCGACGCCGAGCCGCAACAACAGGAACAACGCCAGGCCGGGAGCGGCGAAGCACGTGAATAGGAAGACGCGCCGTTTATCCAGTAGGGCCAACGCCAAGACGGCGAGCACGGCGAGGGTCACAAGGTTTGACAGGATGCTGAACAACGCCAGGCCTGCCACCAGGCCGAAGAGCAGCGGTGCCCACCAGCGACGAGCGTCTTGCCAATAAGCCCACAGCAACGCGAGCAGCATCGCCGTCCACAATAATTGCTCCAAGTGGTTGGCGTCGAAATTGACGAAATTGGCCGCCATGAGGTCGGGCATGAGAACCAAGGCGGGCATCGCCCAAAGGGCCGCGGTCGGGCGGTCGTGCCGTCGAATCAGCGCCAAGATGATCGCGAGCGCCGCGAGGCAAATCAGAAAGGTCAAAGCGATCAGGCAAAGGTTTGTCTTGCCGAAGAGGGCGAACAGAGGCAGCGCCAGGAATCCTTTGACCAGCGTATACGCCGGGGCGTTGGCGTATTCGAGCACGCCGGTGACCAGTGTGCCGTCGAGAATATCCTTGGTGATATTGCCGGCGTCGACGTCCTCGTACCGCGGAAAGGTGAGTTGCGTCGGCAGGGGGCCGAGCGCGCGCACCATGACGAGCACTGCGAAGACGAACAACGCCGCCCACCACAGCGCGGGCCGCTCGGTAACCGCCTTGGGTCGATGTGATGTCGATGACGTGTTCATGGTTCATTGTAAAGAGTAGCACAATCAGGCGCGAGACCTCACCCGGATCCGCAGCCGCCGGCGTGAAATGAAAAGGCCCGGCCGAAGCCGGGCCCGCTGCGTCGTTCGAAGATTAGCTACCAGGAAGCGATGCCGCCGGGCGAGGAGCCGGAGGCGCTGATGTCGTAGCTCTGCAGGAAGGCGAAGGTATCGCCGTCGTAGACCTCGATTTCATTGACGAAACTCGTGTAGTTCTGGTTGGCGACGTACACGTTGGCGGTGTCATCGTGGACATGAATCGCCGAGAGCCAGGCACCCTCGTCACCCACGATGATCGGATCGTCCGGGCCGCGCAGTATGGCGTCGCCGTCGGCGGTGTCGATGGCGTACATGTTCACGCCGTCCAATACGAACAACACGTCGTTGAACCACGAAAGCGCCGCCCCGCCGGGCGAAGTTCCCAGGTCGAAGCTGGACACGACGGTGTCGGCGGCGGTGTCGATTTTGTTCACCGCGCCCAGCACGTCGACGTAGTTCCCGGTAGCCACGACGTACACGTTCGCCTCGTCCCAGGTCGCCACGATCGCCCCTGGGTTTTGCCCGGCCGCCAGCGTGATTTCGGTGACGCTTTCGGTGGCCAAATCGTAAACCGCCACGAAATCGCCGTAACTCGCGCCGTCGAAACCCGAGCAGCTAACGTAGATTTTACCCGCCGCGCCGACGAGATCGACGGGGACGCAACCGGCGGGAAGATCGACGTAATTCACCGTGCCGGTGGACGTGATCAGCGCGAGTTGGTCACTCAAGTTGCCCGCCGTATAGAACATGCCGTCGTAGGCGGTCGTCGCCCACGGGGAATCCATATCGAGCGTGACGGTCGTCGCGGCGCCGTCCACGGCATCGATGGCAACCAGTTTCTCCTCACCCACGATACCGGCGCCGAAATCGCCCGAATCGGTCACGTACAGTATGCCTTCGAGGGCGAAGATGCGGTTGGGCACCGCGGCGTACGCGCCGGCGGCGAAGGCGTCGACGGTGAAGGTTTGTGCGATGCGGTCGATGGTGTCGATCGTGCCGGTGAACAGGTCGAAGGCGAAGACGTCGGGCGCCACGTAAACCGGTGCGCTGGCTTCGGCATCGCCCAGCGTGGCGACCAGCGTGGTGACGCCGGAGCCGACGCCGGTAACCGATCCGCCGGCGACTGTGGCGACGGTTTCATCGGCCGTGGTCCAGACGATCTCGGCGGGATTCTGGGCGGTGGTATCGTCCGGATAGGTCACCAAGGCCACGAAGTTTTCACTCGCGCCCACCGGCAGCATTTCGGAGTCGGGGACCAGTTCGACAACGACGGCCGCAGTGTCGTCGTCACCGGTTGTGTCGTCGTCATCATCGATTGTGTCATCATCGGCGTCGTCAAGTGTGTCGTCGTCGTCACCAGATGTGTCGTTTTCATCGTTTTCGTCACATCCGATTACGGGCGCGAACATGATCGCCAGCAGCACAAGCAAGGCGATCAGGCGTACCCAACGATCCAACTGCTTGTTCATAATGTTCTCCTTTTGTTTTGGCAGTTGAACGATGGGCCGACCGGGTTTGGAGGATGGGTCAGGGCGGCGCGGCGGAAGCCTTGCCGGGACCTGGCTCTCTCCCTCGAAGAGCCGGTAGGCCGAAAGTCGACACGCTAGGTTTCCTGACTCGGGGCTGCGAGCGCGTCCCGCCGTCTTCCCAGGCTAAAGGCCCAGTGACATCGTGGCGGGAAACTCGCCCCTTACAGTGGCGGGGCCGTGCCGGCTTTTCACCGGCTTCCCTCATACGCGTCGTGCTACGAGAACATCGTGTATCACGCCGTTGCGGTCGTTTCAAGCTACCGCTAAGCCGACGCCAGAGGCGACCAGACACCGGTTTTTTGTCAAGAGTTGGGGCCAGGCACCAAGGGTGTTTTCCAATAAATCAAATAGTTACGAGAAAAACATGGGGACAGACCCCAACTTTTTGAGGCGCTTGGTTTACCGGTCCCTTGTCTTCAACACGCCCCTGCGGTAGAAACCGCGCAACAAAGGAGGCCGCGGTGAGCAAGTACACCTTCGACGAATGCGTGGCGATCGTGCGCCGCCTGCGCAGCCCGGACGGCTGCCCCTGGGATAACGAACAGACCATCGATTCGGTCCTGAAATACTTCTTGGAAGAAGCCTACGAGGCCCTGGACGCCGCCGACCGCCACGATTGGCCCGAGTTCGCCGAAGAGCTTGGCGACACCCTGTGGGAAATCCTCTTTTTGGCCCGCATGGCCGAGCAGGAAGGGCTCTTTTCCATCGACGACGTTCTGCAACTGCTGGGCGAAAAAATGGTGCGCCGCCACCCCCATATTTTCGGCGAGGAAAAACTGGAGAGCGCCGCCGAAGTCGTGGCGCAGTGGTCCGAGATCAAGAAACAGGAAAAGAAAAGCGAATCGACCGCCGGCGTCATCGCCAAGGTGCCCGCCGCGCTGCCGGCGATCTTGCGCGCCCACCGCATCAGTGAACGCGCCGCCAAGACCGGCTTCGACTGGGAAAACACCGCGCAAGTCTGGGAGAAAGTCGAAGAGGAAAAGCAGGAACTGGCCGAGGCCATGGCCGGCGGCGACCGTGAGGCCATCGAGCATGAACTGGGCGACATGATTTTCGCGCTGGTCAATCTCGGCCGGCACTTGGATATCAGCGCCGAAGACGCCACGCGGCGCGCCACGAGTCGGTTTATCGAACGCTTCGCGCTGGTCGAGCAAGGCTTGCTGGATCGGGGGGAGTCGTTCGCGGGCAAAAGCATCGACGAACTCGAACGCCTGTGGCAGGAAGCCAAGAAGCAAATCGGCTAACGGTTGTTCACTCATCCACAGAAGCAGGGGAAAAGTCTGTGGATAAGCAAGCGCACGGCGCGACCTCTGCAATGTTTTTCGCTGCGTTAGCACAAATTGCACAATTATGGTGCAGCCGTGCCCCTGGCGATCCGGCGCGTTACGATGGTTATATTGGACGGCAGAAGGCGCGAACGAATCACCCAAACGGGATGCGAACATGGGCATCTGGAAAAAACTATTCGGCGGCGACACGGAGTCGGACGTGTCGTTTGAGCAGATCACCGACGCCGACTTCAAGGCGCAATTGGCGGCCATCGACAAGCCCGTTATGCTGTTTTTGTGGAGCAACACCTGCCCCTATTGCCGCAAAATGGCCCACAACGTGCGCAGCGTGCTCGGGCGGCATCGAGACCGCATCGTGGGCCTGCATGCCAACGCGGGAGAGGTGCCGGCAATCGCGGGCGCCCTGGGCCTACGCGGCGTACCCGCCACGGCCTTTTTCCACCGCGGCAAGCTCGTGGAACTGGTCGGCGGTTTCCGCCCGGAGGATCATCTGGAAGCGGTGATCGCCACGCGTTTCGGCCTACCCCCCGCCACCGACTAGACCAAAGCCTTCCCCCCCCCGCCGCGCTTCTCCCCCTTGGCGATGAAGGGCCGGGCGCGTTACACTCGGTGCGGCCCGGGAGGTATCGCCATGCGTCAATTCGCAACCCTTTTTGTCGTGCTGATTTCCCTCGTCGTCGCCTGCGACACCCCGCTGGAAGACCCCGTCGGCGAGGACGCCTCGCTTTCCACGAAATTGGCGGCGGCGAAGGATGTAGCGCAAATCGAGCAGGTTCTGGACGCGGAATTTCGCGGACCGATCCGTCAGGCGGCGGCCGACATCGAGGCCGTCATCGACGACATGGAGCGCCCGGCGATTGCCAAGCACCGCCGTATCGCGCCGGTTCTGCATCGCATCGGGCCGCGTCTGGAGGCGCGGGCGACCGAAGCGCTGGCGGCGCTCGAGGGGCGCGATCTTGGGCCGCAGGGCGAAACGATTCGCGAGCTGCTCCACCACGCCAAGCTTTTGGGAGAGGGGTCGCGGAAATACCGGCCGCCCTATTGGAAGTTGGACGGCGTGCCGGTGGGCCTCGAACCGTACTATTTTGCGCCGGATGTGAGCGACACGGTCGTCGACCGTTTCTGGTTGTTCTACCACTGGATGGAAATCATGGGCGCGTTGTATGACGACGCCGACTACCAGTGGGTGTTCGCCGATTCGGGCCGCGCGAGTTTCATCGACGAGGAGGCCGGGGCCGCGGGCATCGATCAAGCCCACGATTGGCAGTTTGTCGCCCGTGATGTGTGGGACGACGAAGGGTTGTCCTGGAACGAGAAGCTCATGGCGACCAAGTACACCATGTGGCAAAACCCGGACTGGGGCGGCGGCAACCATTACATCGACGAGTGGTGGTCGTGGGAGGCCGGGTACAAAGAAGAAGACTGCGCCCTGTTTACCGGCAACAACATGGCGGCGCTGGCGGCGCTGTACGAAGTGACCCGCGATCCGCGTACGCTGGGCCGCCTGCAGGCGATGTCGGCGGCGTTTCGGCACTACGACCGCATCACGCGCGACGATCCCGACCCGCTGGCGTTGGAGGATCCGGACGGCCGCATCACGCGCGGCACGAAGACTCGTCAGCTTTACTACGAGGACGAGCAAAACCTGATGGAAATCGAGTTCGTCGGGGGGCAGTTCGTCTTTCACCACAACAATTCGGTGGTCGATCTCTATACCGGCCGTGAGCGCAAGAACGTGAGCCGCGACCAGTATTACGGCGCGTTGCTGGGGTATCGCGTGTTGTGGGAGGCGTTGACGGCGATCGACGACCGTACGGCGGCCGAGCAGGAATTGCTTGAGGACGTGGTGGAACACACGACGATGATCACCGACTACCTCTTTGGGCAGTCGAATCTGCATCCGGAGTGGGGCATCGAGTATATGTTCTACGCCCTGTTTGAGGGTTCGTGCGCGAATCCGCCGAATCTGAGCTTCATGGTGTATTTTGCGCACGGCGGCTTGGAAGAGATGACCGGCCAGACCTTCCATCAGTTCGACGCCCTTCACGATTTGGGGCATGCGCTGTTTGCCTTCGGCCGCGCGTTGGGGATTGTGGAAATCAGCGCCATGCTTTTTGAGCCGGCGCATACGAGCCTGACGGCGCTCAACCAGTACCTGACGGCGTTTTACCTCAGCGACGTGTCCATGGCCGACTGGCTGTTTTTGTGGCCGCCGGAGTTGATCGATTTGGAAGACGCGGGGCAGCGGCGTTTGTGGCGGCGGGTTATCGCGGCGTTTTACCGCAAGTACGGGCAGATCATCAGCCCGCAATACCTGGCGATCGCCCAAGAGGTGTTCGACCCGGTGCTCAATCCGGTGGAGACGCCGCAGCGTTTCTTCAACAGTTATCAGGGCGACTACGCCAAAATCGAGCCGGCGCACGTCGCGCTCGAAAACTATCTGCTGCCCTTCGGGTTGATCGTCAGCCGGGCCGCCAACCGCGAGGATTGGGCCACCGCGTTTGACGAACGCTACCAGGCGTTGCACAACGCGGGCGACATCAATTTCGACGACACTGATTTGCCGCACTGAATGCGGAACCGGCAGCGCCGGCCATGTGAAGGGAGTCGCATTGTCTTATCCGGAAAGTGAAAACAAGAAGCAAGGGAAGTGGGGCGGTCCGTTTCCGTGGTCACTGGACGAGATTCGGCAGTACGTCGCCGACAACACGCGGCACCTCGAGGTGAAAGGGCACTACGTGATGCGGGCGTTCGTGGCAGCGTTTTCCTGGTTTTTTCAGAAGCTGTCGTGGAACGCGGCCGACAAGATCGGCGGCGGAATCGGTTGGCTGATCTACGCGTTGCGCATTCGCCGTCACGTGGCCATGACGAACCTGGACATCGCCTTCGGCGACACCAAGACGCGGGAAGAGAAGTTGGCGATTCTCAAGGAGTCGGTGAAGAACGTCGGCCGGAACGTCGCCGCTTATTTGCGCGCGCCGGCATTGGACGAGAAATTCTGGTTGGAAGATTTTACGACCGACGGCCTCGACCGCCTGCGCGAAGCCTACAACATGGGCAAGGGCATGATGTTTGTCGGCGCCCATATCGGCGTATGGGAGTTCGCGGCCGGGCGCGTGGGCTGGGCGGGCTATCCGATCGCCTTGATCGCCAAAAAGCAGTCGGATCCGGTTAGCGACAAGATGTTGGTCGACGCCCGGGTCGGCATGCTTTTGGGCACGATCCCCGCCGCCAAATCGATGGACCGCATTATGTGGGGCGTTGAGCAGGGCGAGGGCGTGATCAGCGCGATCGACCAGAACATGAGAAAAAGTCAGGGCATGTTTGTCGATTGGATGGGCCACGTCGCTTCGACTTTGCGTTCGCTGCCTTACATGGTGAAGAAAACCGGCGTGACGGTGCTGGCCGGGTGGGCGATACGCAAGGCGCCGGGGAAATTCCACCTGGAGATTTCCGAGATTATCCCCTGGGTGTCGCATCCGGAGGACGAGGAAGAGGAACTGAAAATCAATCTGCGTAACTACGCGGCGGTCATCGAGAAGGTGATTCGCGAGCACCCCGAACAATGGCTGTGGCTGCACCGGCGCTACAAGCGGCAGCCCGACGGGATGAAATCGCCTTACGAAAAATAAGCGAAGGTGACGCTACTCTATGGGCGGTGTTTTCGGCGACTTGTATCGTAGAGGCGAATGCGATGAGTCGAGGGGAAAAGATACTGCTGGGGGCGCTTTCCATTTGGCTGTTCATTTTTTTCTTCGGCATGTTTACGGTGATCGCGCTTGCCGCCGTCATAGCCCTAGCGCGGATACAAAAAGGGCGAGTCGCGACTTGTGTCGCCGACCCGCCCGGTCGATACAACGAAAACTAGAACAGCAGCGTAAACTCGCCCACGCCGGAAACCGGCAACCACGTGAATTCATGGTCGCTGAGCGGCATGTAGTATTCGGTTTTCACGTGAGCGCCCACGCCGGCCATGTCGGCAAACTTGTAAATGAAGCCCGCTGACAAGCCGCCGCCCACCGATGTCGTGTGTGCCTTGAACGATTCCAGGAAGGGAAGGTCAAGGTCGTCGGCCGTCACACCCGATTGGGCCAGCGAATTGTACTCGCCTTCCAGGACGGCTTCGCTGTACGTACCGGAGAGCGCGACGAAAGGACGCCATTTATCGGTCATGAAATAGACGCGCACATGCGGGCCGATGCCCCAGGCCGATAACGAACCTTGGTCGAACGACGCGAAATCGCTGACGTCCGGCATATCCTCGTCTTCTTTCCAAGACGTGGTGGTGTGAAACGCCTCCACACCCAACACGACCGGACCGATCCCCCCGCCGAGCATCAACGAAGTCACCAGTGACGGCGCTACCTTGATGTCGATTTCGGAGTCGAGGTCCTTGTGTTTGAACGTCGTCATGCCGTTGTACAATGTGCCGCCCAAGCGCACCGCGAAGTGGTGCCCCGCGTCGCCGGCCGAAGCTGCGGTGAACGTACCAATCACCAGTGTCACGGCAAACGCCACGGCCACTAGGCACGCCATTTTCCCCCTGCGAGACAAGATCATCAGTCCCTCCTACAATTGGTTCCGGAAGCCGTTGCCACCAGGACCGAACGAGAACAATTACAACCTATCGAGCCGATCGCCGGGACTCCACGTGACGTCTTCTCCTCGCCCGCGGCCAATCGGCGACGAGCACCCGCCCACTCCTCTTCAGGCAAATGCTTTCGGTCCTTTTACCGTTTCTTGCCCCTTCCGGCAAGGGGCGATTGCGTCGGTCTTCACCAAATTCGACTGCGGGATGAAGAGACGGCCATCACTGCGATTCATCGCCGCTCAATTGACGTCGATCGGGTCCGGCGTCGGCATAGGCGGCAGACTGCGAACATCGATTTCGCCGAAACGCTTCTCGTAGACTTGGATTTGCTTGTTAAGCAGCATCAACATACGTTTGGCGTTTTTCGGCGATATGATAATGCGGGTGGCGACTTTCGCCTTGGGTCGCCCGGGCTGGATGAACGCGAAATCCATCACAAATTCCGAATCGGAACTATTGACGATCGCCAGGTTGGCATAGGTGCCCGCACCCACGGTTTCGTCGACTTTGATTTCCAGTTTAATCGCTTTTTTCGGCGGTTTGGCTTCGTTCATCGTGGCCTCCTTGGGCGGTCAGAATGCGCGTCCGGACGCCGAGTGTCAACCGCTTGAAGGCCTTGGCGGGGGGTGATACAACGAGTCGCGTTCAACTTCCGGACAAGGAGCGACCCCATGCGTGATCTCGTATTGGCCATCGATCAGGGAACAACCGGGACGACCGTTTTGATCATCGATCCGGAACTTCGAGTCGTGAGCAAGGGCTACGTGGAGTTTCCACAACACTTTCCCAAACCGGGCTGGGTCGAACACGACGCCGAGGAAATTTGGGCCACCGTGGGACTCACGATCACCGAAGTGCTGGCCAAGGCGCAGGTGGGGCCCGAGCGCGTCGCGGCCATCGGCATCGCCAACCAGCGGGAAACCGTCGTGGCGTGGAACCGCCACACCGGCGCGCCCTATCACAACGCAATCGTGTGGCAGGATCGGCGCACCGCTGATATGTGCCGAGCCATGAAAGAGCGCGGTCTGGAAGACATTTTCCAGCAATCGACCGGGTTGCTGCTGGACCCGTATTTTTCGGGAACCAAGGTGGCGTGGCTGCTGCAAAACGTCGACGAATTCGCCGCCGCGGCGCAAAAAGGCGACGCGGCCATCGGCACCATCGATACCTTCCTCACCTGGAGGCTGACCGGCGGCGACGCGCACGTCACCGACGTGTCCAACGGCAGCCGGACGTTGTTGATGAACATCCACGAGTTGGCCTGGGACGAGGAACTGCTCGATATTCTGGAAGTGCCGGCCTCGGTGCTGCCGGACATTCGCAGCAACAGCGAACAGTACGGCGTCACCAAGGGCCTCGACTTTCTGCCCGACGGCATCCCGGTGGCGGGGATGGCGGGCGACCAGCAGGCCGCGCTGTTCGGCCAGGCGTGCTTTGAGCCGGGCATGGTCAAGTGCACGTACGGCACGGGCTCGTTCATGTTGTGGAACACCGGCTCGCAGCCGGTTCCCAGCACCAACCGCCTGCTGACGACGGTCGGCTGGAAGCTTGGCGACGATGTGGTGTATGCGCTCGAAGGGTCGTGCTTCATCAGCGGGGCGGCCGTGCAGTGGTTGCGCGACGGCATGAAGCTCGTCGAACGCAGCTCGGATATCGAAACGCTTGCCGCGCAAGTCGAGGATACCGGCGGCGTGGTCTTCGTTCCGGCGCTGGTGGGATTGGGCGCGCCGCACTGGAACGCCGAAGCCAAGGGCGTGATCTGGGGCATCACGCGCGGTACGACGCGGGCGCACCTGGCGCGGGCCACGTTGGAAGCGATTGCGCTGCAAAACTTCGACGTGCTCAAAGCGATGGAAGCCGACGCGGGCAGCAAGCTCGAACTGCTGCGGGTGGACGGCGGCGCTTCGGCGAACAACTTGTTGATGCAATTCCAAGCCGACGTGCTGGGCTGCGACATCAGTCGTCCGACGATGGTGGAAACCACCGCGCTGGGCTCGGCGCTACTGGCCGGATTAGCCGTCGGCGTTTGGAAAGACAAGAGCGAAGTCACCGAGCGGTGGCGCGAAGATCGCCGTTTCACGCCGCAGATGCCGGCGGAGAAAATCGACGAGCACCTCCGGTTGTGGAACGAGGCGCTCGGCCGCGTCTAATCGCGGAACTCAAGTTCGGTTCGTTTGGTTACCGATGTACTGAATAACAAGTGCAACGACGAGGGCCGATGTGCGTTCGACGACTTTCCTACTTTTGCCTGCCGCAACGTCAGCATGCGATTAAACGGCAAACGGCGACCCGAGGGGCCGCCGCCGCAACGAACACGCGAGAACGCGTTTATTCTTTTGGTTCTTCTTTGGTCTCGACTTTGGCCTCGACTTTGGCCTCGACCTTGACTTCGGCCGGGGTTTCTTTCTTCTCGTCTTCAGGCTTGTCGCCGTCGGTCAGGATGCCGTCTTTGGTCGCTTCCTTGAACTCGCGGATACCTTTTCCGAGCCCGCGGCCTACTTCCGGAAGCTTGCCGACACCAAAGATGATCAAGACGATCACCAGGATAATGATCAACTCCCAGGGGCCGAGTCCGCCGAAAAACATGAGTCTCTCCTACTTGAAATACGGAGTGACGATCTGCCATCCCATCAGTTCATCCAAGGTGGCGAAGCCCAAAAACACGACGTAAGCGAACAATAGCGCCAACATCGCGTCCGGGATCCACTTTCGCCACGTTTCCAGCATTTATGCACTCCTTTGATTGTCCGCCGATTCCGTTTAGCATAACTTAGTACCGCTGGCAACGAGCGCGGCAAAGGTGCCGGGAGAAGAATGGGCCGAAACACGACGTCGATTTTGAACTTGCATTCAGTTTTCATAATCATTTATAAACAAACGACGTTTTCCCGGCGATTTCCGGCAGACTCCGCCATTGGTTGAACACTCGGCAGTCGTCGTTTGGAAAGGATGTTTGATGAAACGCCACTCTCTGTTGTTTGTAGTCTTCGTTGTGTTCTTCCTTAGTGCAGGCAGTGTTGCCTGGGCCGCCAACGGCCTGGAACAAACAGCCGTCGGAGCACGCAGCGCCGGCATGGGCGGCGCGGACCTGGCTATCGCCACCGACGCCATGGCGATTTGGAGCAACCCCGCCGGGTTGATTCAACTCACCGGCCACCGCATTGACTTCGGCAGTGGCTTGCTCATTCCGCAGCAGCATTTCGAAAACAACTTGAATGACGTGGACGGACAAGCCGATTATCTCCCGTCCCCGCATATTGCCTACGGCTTCAAACCCGCCGATTTCATCGCGGTCGGTTTCGGCGTTTCGGCCGACGGGGGCTCCGGCGCGTCCAATTTCAAAATGGACCACGCGCTGCTGGGAAGCGATCTCCATTACTTCTCACGCATCGAAACGCTCAAGTTCGCCGGCGCCGTAGCCTGGGCGCCGCACCCGACGATCGCGGTTTCCCTCTCGCCACAGTTACTGCTGGCGCGCATGAATTACGAAATGCCCTACACGCGGCCGACCGAATGGCTCCACGGCGACGCCAACCCGTCCAGCAACCGCGAGTTCGGCGAAATCTTAAGCGACCCGTACGAAGAGCACGGGCTCGAGTACGACGAAGTCACCTTCAAACTCAAGATGCAGGAAGCTTCGGCCTACGGCGTGGGCGCCCGCGTCGGCGCCTTGTGGATGCCGCACGAGATCGTGCACGTCGGCTTGATGTACCAGATGCAAATCAATATGGAATACCGCGGCCACGCCCGCGTCGATTTCAAACCTCAATTCGATGACGCTCAGCAGCGCCTGGCCGACTATTACACCACGCAGGGCATTTCGCCCGAGCAGGCCGCCGAGGCGGCGCGGACGCAGTTCGTGTTCTGGGGCATCGAAGATCCCGACCTCGAGTCGAACTACGATTCCCGAGTCGAACTCAACCGGCCCCGCCAGGCGGGACTCGGCGTGGCGATTCGCCCGACTGCGTCGCTGCTTATCGGGCTGGACGCGAAGTGGATCAACTGGTCCAAGACGATGGATAAAGTGAAGGTCATCGTGAAACGCGCCAACAACCGCAACGCGGCATTCATCCTGGGCAGCGACCAAAAGAAACTGCCGCTGGAAACCAAGTGGAGCGATCAATTGGTCGCCGCTGCGGGCCTGCAGTACGACGTCATCACACCGCTGTCGCTGCGCGTCGGGTACAACTACAGCAACAACCCGGTGCCCGAAGACCGCGCCCTGCCGGTTTTTCCCGGTCTGCTGGAGCACCACGTAACCGGCGGCATCGGCTATCGTTACGGTATCTTTGAGGCCAACGCGGCCTACGAATACGGCGTGCCCAACACCTCCGAAGCGCCCAGCAGCCACATGCTGGCCGACGAATACAACAGCGCCACATTCACCCAAGGGTCGCACAACACACAGTTGACCTTCTCGTTCCTGTTCTAACCGGACAAGGTCCGGTGCTAAAACCGCGTGCATCCTGCGACGTCGTTGTCACCGCGACCGGCGTCTTCGCCGCCTTTGCGAGCCCCAGGCGGTGCCTGGACCCAAAACCGGGTGCATCCTGCGACGTCGTTGTCACCGCGACCGGCGTCTTCGCCGCCTTTGCGAGCCTCGCACAAAAAACGTAGGAGCGACTTCAGTCGCGATCCAGGCAAGGTCCGGTACTGAAAACGCCGGGGTGCCATAGTCTCACCGCCATCGGCGGGGAGGCTGTGCAGTCCGACATCGTTGTCACCGCGACGGCGCGCGGTCCATCGTCCAACCCAACCCCGGTTGCGCCAACGGCCGCCTTCCGGCATTGTGTGCCGCCGCCCCACATGGATGCGGGGTCAACATAAAACTCGTATCCCGATACAACGATGCGGGAATCAGAGAAAAGCCGCGACTTTTTCCGGATGGGTCTTCCAGGAAATTCGCCGATGAGAAACCGAGAAAGGCACAACAATGACTTGGCACAAAACCACGTTACTTCTTCTGACACTTGTTCTTTTTGCCGCGGGATTGGTTTTATCCGCCTGCGACGACGGATGCGATGGTGAGGAGTGCGACTGCAATTGTGATGACGACGCGGTCGATGACGACGATGCCGCCGCCGACGATGACGACAATTCGTACAACTCGTGCGACACCAACCAGGAATGCCTCGACTGGTACAACTCCTGCTGGGGCGCGGATCAAGCCACCTTTGCGCAAGATTTCTGCAATACGTACATGACACTATTCGACCAATATTGGGACAGCACCAACCCATGCGTGAAAAACGCCCAGTGCGAGTTCTTCGGCTGCCTGCAGGTCAACGTCACCGACTGCCTCGGCACCGACCCAACCGCGTTGCAAGGCGAAATCGACGCCTGCTGGATGGTCTACGAAGCGACCGCCAACGCCTGCCCCTAAGGAGATTGGGAAAACGGGGACATGTACTTGTTGCGTGTCCCGTTTTTACCCTAGCGTGAGGGCGCTACTACGCTCCTCGCTTAGCGATTTCAAAAAAAAGGCAAACGAAAAGCGGCAAGTGGAGTGCTGAACCACGCCATGTCGCAATAAGCACGGAGTATTACTTCTTGACTTAATAATGTGCATATGCACAATAAGGGCCGGAGGTAAGAGATGAGCCCACGTCCCCGCAAGCATCGCCGATGTCGCTGGCTGAGCGGCGAGCGCGTCTACAAACCGATGGGCGTACCGGCCGGTGGTTTGCCGATCGTTCGCTTTACGCCCGATGAGTTGGAGGCGCTGCGTCTCTGCGATGTCGAGGGCCTGACCCAGGAAGAGGCCGGCGAGCGCATGGGCGTTAGTCGCGGCAGCATTCAACGCACCGTGAAAGACGCCAGGCGCAAGCTCGTACAAAGCCTGGTGGAAGGAGCGATATTCGTGTTTCCAATTGAACCGATGGATGAGGCGGATCCGCAAGCGTTTCCGGAACCGACGCAACAATTTCGCGGGCAGGGCGCCGGTCAAGGCGGCGGTCGCGGACAGGGCGGCGGTCGCGGACAAGGCGGTGGTCGCGGACAAGGCGGCGGTCGCGGACAAGGCGGCGGTCGCGGACAAGGTGGCGATCGCGGACAAGGTGGCGATCGCTAAAGGCTGAAAAACAGGAATAAAACCGACTAAGGAGGTAGGATATGCCCGGCTTTGACGGTACTGGACCACAAGCGTATGGTCCGATGACCGGACGCGGATTAGGTAACTGCCGAGGTGGCGATACACGTTCATTCAGCGGTGGCCAGGGTCGCGGTTTCGGTCGCGGAATGGGTCGCGGAATGGGTCGCGGTGCGGCGAGGAGCGTACCTTACGGCGTCGTTCCCGCTGAGCCGACACCGGCCATAGACGAAGCTGCTTGGCTGCGTCAGGAACGTGAAGCGCTCGAGAGAAGTTTAGCCGATGTGAGAGCACGGCTCTCCGAGCTTGATGCGCAAGGTGCCGAATAACCGAATTCGTTCGAGGTCTTCATGATTGTCACCATCGCCTCCGGCAAGGGCGGCACCGGCAAGACGACGCTCGCCACCGGGCTGGCCGCTTTGCTGGGGGGCGGGGTCACCTTCGCCGACGCCGACGTCGAGGCCCCGAACGGTCATTTGTTTTTGCATCCGGAAGTAAGCGAGACGCGGCCTCTGCGGGTGCCGGTCGTTCGGGTGGACGAGCAAGTGTGCACGTACTGCGGCATTTGTCGCGATCGTTGCCGCTTCAACGCCATCGCCGTGCTGCCCAAGTCGGTCATCGTGTTTGACGAATTGTGCAAGGGATGCGGCGGTTGTCTGTTGGCTTGTCCCGAACACGCCATCTACGAAGAGAAGCGCCCCGTGGGAGAATTGCTGTTCGGCCACGCCGGTGACGTGCGTTTCGTGGGCGGCCGCCTGAACGTCGGCGAAGCAATGAGCCCGCCCTTGATCGACGCGGTGCGCGCCGCCACGGCGGCCGATGAGACGGTTATCGTCGACGCGCCGCCGGGTACGTCGTGTTCGGTGGTGGCGGCCACGCGCGACAGCGATTTCTGCATCTTGGTGACCGAGCCCACGCCCTTCGGTTTGCATGATCTGAAACTCGCCGTGACCTTGGTTCGCCGTTTGCGTCTGCCTTTCGGCGTGGTGATCAACCGCGTGGGCATCGGCGACGAACGCGTGCACGATTATTGTCGCAAGGAAGGCATCGATTTGCTTGGCGAGATCAACGACGACCGGCGCATCGCGGTCGCCTATGCTCGCGGCGAAGTGCCCTCCGTGGCCATTCCCGAGGTCGGGGAAACGGTTCGCGGAATATGGGAAGCGGTGATGGAGAAAGTCGGAGGTGAGCGATGAAACAGGTCGCGATCCTCAGCGGGAAGGGCGGCACGGGCAAAACGACGTTGACGGCTTCGTTTGCGGCGTTGGCCAAGCGGCCGGTCGTGGCCGATTGCGACGTGGAAGCGGCCGATTTGGCTTTGCTGATACCGCCGACGAACAAAAAGGTGAACGAGTTTCACGCCGGTTTCAAGGCGATCGTTAATCGAGCCGCGTGCACGCGTTGCGGGGTATGTGTCGGCGTTTGTCGTTTCAACGCGATTTCGCCGGACATCGTTATCGATCCGCTGCGTTGCGAAGGCTGCGGCGTGTGCGTCGATTACTGCCCCGAGCACGCGATCTTCGAAGACGAGCAGTTGGCGGGGCATTGGTACGAAGCCGACACGGAGTTCGGCCCCATGCTGTATGCGCAAATCGACGCCGGGCAGGAGAATTCCGGCAAGCTCGTGGCGCAGGTGCGCAAACGCGCGCTGGAAAGGGCCGAAGAGGGCGGGCACGAGATCGTGCTCATCGACGGCCCCCCGGGTATCGGTTGTCCGGTAATTTCGGCGTTGACCGGAGTGGATTTGGTCGTGTTGGTCACCGAGCCTTCGCCTTCGGGCTTGCACGACTTGGACCGCGTTCTGGAACTGACCCGCCATTTCAAGATCCCCGCGCTCGTCGTGCTCAACAAGGCCGACTTGGCGCTGGACTATGCCGCGCACATGGTCGAATGTATCGAAGCAAACGGTGCCCGGCTGATCGGCCGTCTGCCGTATGACCAAAGCGCGTTGGAGGCCGTCGCCGCTGCCGAACCGGTCGTGCGGCACGGCACCGGTCCCCTGACAACCGCCATTGAAGACGTGTGGAAAGTGATCGAAGAGGAACTTACCACTGCCAATTGAAGGAGAGAAAGCGATGAAAATTGCCATCACATGTTCCGGCAACAATTTGGACGCGCCGGTGGACCCCCGGTTCGGGCGCGCGTCGTCGTTTATAATTTATGAGGACGAAACCGGAGAATTCGAACTCGTGTCCAACGAGCAAAATTTACAGGCGTCACAAGGCGCCGGCGTGCAGGCGGGGCAAAACATCGTCGCAACCGGCGCTCAGGCACTGATCAGCGGCCACGTGGGGCCCAAGGCCTATCACGTGTTGAAGACTGCCGGTGTTTCTATTTATCTATCCGAAGCCGGAACGGTGCGCGAAGCGATTGACGCCTTGCGTGCCGGCCGGTTACAGCAAGCACAGGGCGCCGACCGCCCCGGTCACTGGGGCTAAGTCGCGCAGGAGGATTATTTCGTGTCACAGCAACAACCGAACGGGCCGAACATGGAAGCCCGGCAACAGGAAGATCAACGTATTCAGGAGTCGTTAGGTAAAATTAAGCACACGATTCTCGTGATGAGCGGGAAAGGCGGAGTGGGCAAGTCGACGGTGGCAGTCAACCTGGCCGTGGCGCTGCAGCACGCAGGCCAGAAGGTGGGGCTGATGGACGTGGATTTACACGGGCCCACCGTGCCGGTTTTACTGGGGTTAACTAAAGCCCGGCCCGCCGTGCTGGGGGATAAACTCATTCCGATGGCCCACACGTCGGGCCTCGCGATGGTGTCGATAGGTAACCTGCTGGACATCGACGACCGCGCGGTGATCTGGCGCGGGCCGAAAAAGATCGGCGCCATTCGGCAGTTTATCGGCGACGTGGAGTGGGGCGAACTCGACTACCTGATCATTGATTCCCCTCCGGGAACCGGCGACGAACCGCTGACGATCGCGCAGACGATCCCTCACGCTCAGGCGTTGATTGTCACGACGCCGCAGGAAGTCAGCTTGGCCGACGTGCGCAAGTCCATCAATTTCTGCCAGACCGTCGAGATGCCCATTTTGGGGATTATCGAAAACATGAGCGGCTTCCTGTGTCCATCCTGCGGCCACGTGGAACCCATTTTCGGCGCGGGCGGCGGCGGCGAACTGGCGCGTAAGCTACAGTTGCGTTTTCTGGGCGCTGTGCCGATCGATCCAAACATCGTGCGCGGCGGCGATAAAGGACTCGTGTTCGTGGAAGAAGCCGACGGCTCTTCAGCGGCGCACGCTTTCACGGCGATCATTGCGGAAGTCCAACAGAATATTGGCGAGCCCGCGGCCCCGGCCGGTGGGGAAACCAAGGCTGACGCCGAGCCCGAACCCACAGACGCGGCTCCCACAGACGCGGCTCCCACAGACGCGGCTCCCGCAGCGGGCGAGGTGGTCGTGGTTGTACCGACGCACGGCGGCAGTTTGACGAATCACTTCGGTCACGCCGACGCGATGACGTTTTTCACGGTGAGGGACGGCGCGATCGTCGATGAAAAGGTTTTAACGCCCCCCGATCACTCGCCCGGCGTGTTACCGCCGTGGGTGGCCGAGCAGGGCGGCACGGTAATCATCGCCGGCGGCATGGGCAGTCGAGCGCAGGAGATGTTCCGTAACAGCGGCGTGCAGGTCATGGTCGGTGCGCCGGCCATTGAGGCGCGGGCGGTTGTCGAACAATTCTTGAGCGGCACCCTGGCGACGGGATCCAACGTCTGCGATCACTAGGCGTTGCGTGATTAGAAGCGAGCGTGGGCGCGGCGTTTGGCGCGGCGGATGAGGTATTTGTTTTTCAAACGGCGGAAACCGATTTCGTTCGCCATTTCATCCGCCGAATAGAAGGTGCCCGAGATCCAGAGGCGTTTGAGGTAGGCGCCGGCCTCGCTGGTGGTGAACCAACTATCGCCGAATTCCCGGGTGAGTCGGTAATCCAGCATGGCCTCGAGATTCCAGGCGCGCACGTAGTCCACGCCTTGGAAATAGTTGTCGACATCGATGCCGTGCCGCTCGCCGTCGTTGGCGTCGAGTTTCAACCCGTAGGCGATGCCCATCCAGTGGCGATAGCGCGAGGCGGGGTCGGCGGCGCCGCGGTGCAACTCGAGTTCGTACAACACCTTGGCGCAGTAACGGCGCACCATCAGCAGGTGGCGATAGGCCGCGAGGCGCGTGTGGTCAGCCAGCGCTTCGCCGGCCAAGCCGAAGTGTCGTTCGGCGAATTGCGGATGGTCGATCAAGCCCGCAAACAAAAACGAAAACGCGTCGGCGACCGCGCTGTCACCCAGCAATTGAAATTCCCAAACCGGCGTTTTCGTGTTGCTGAAGTGTTGCGCGTGGCCCATTTCGTGCCACAGGCGACGGTAGGCCGCGACGCCTTCGACGGGCTTGTAGGACAAGCGCACGTCGGTCGGCACGACGACGGGGAAGCAAGCGGTTTGCGGGCTCTTGTTGGGGCGTTCGGCGTCGTCGATCTTGATGTGATTGAGCGTTAGGCCCATTTCCACGAGTGCGTTTTTCAACCGCGGCATTTGTTGATCGGCGGCGAAGCGGTCTTCGGTCACCGACACGGCGGCGAGTCGGGGCAGGTCGGCGCGACGCAGGCGGTCGATCGGCATGCCCAACGCGAACGACGCCGCCCATCCCTGCTCCCCCAGAAAATGGCGTTCGGTGCGGTCGAGCAGGCGTTGGCATTCCCGCGCGAACTGGTCGAGGTCGACGCCCCGCAATTGCTCGGAGAGTGACACCACATCGTCATAACCCAGCTCACGGGCCAGCCGATGCAGGCGTTCCTGCTTTTTCTTGAATTGCTGATTCGCCTCGCGCAGAATCGGCACCACCGCGTCGCTGATAGCCTGCCGGGCGGCGGGCTCCGCGGCGTCGATCAGCATCGCCCGCGCCTGCCAAAACGGAAATTCCTTGCCGTCGTAGGTGAAGTGCTTAGTCGCCAGGTACGCGTCGAGTTCGCCGTCGATTTTCATGACGCGCATATCCACCGCTTCACGCAGCACGTGATCGCGGAAAAACTCGATGGCCTTTTGAAAATTCGGGTCGTCGTGCACCTTGGCGAGGGCTTTGGACAGGAAGATGAGCGTGTCGAGGGAAAAGAGCTTCTCGTGGCCTTCGTAGGTCGCGGCGAAATCAACACGCTCGCCGGTCGTGCGCCGTTTCCACGACAGTTCCATTTGCGTTTGCATCAACCCGCGTGCTTTGTCACGCAGGCGTTTGAGGTGCGCGAGGTCTTCGTTGTTCAGCGAATGGCGGGCCGCGCCGGCCGGCCAGAACACCGCCGTCGCGAGCAAAACGACGAGAACAATCGCCGCGGCCATGGCGCGTTTGGTCGACACGTCAGATGCTGCCGCCCGCGTCGACGACCATCGTGTGGCCGGTGACGAAATCGGATTCCGGACCTGCCAGGAAAGCCACCGCGCCGACCACGTCCTTGGGTTCCATCAATTCCTTGATGGCCTGGCGCTCGAGCGCGCCTTTGAGGATTTCCTCCGAATTCCACAGGGCCGCGGAAAAATCGGTTTTGACTAGGCCGGGCGCGACACCGTTGACGCGAATGCCGAAATGGCCCCACTCGGCGGCGAGGGTTTGCGTCATCATTTGCAGCGCGGCTTTGCTCATACCGTACACGCCCAGCATGGGGGCGTATTGGAACGCGGCGGTGCTCGTCAGGTTGACAATTTTGCCGTAGCCGGCCTTTTGCATCGGTTCCAGGCACGCCTTGGCCAGCAAGAAGGGCCCGAATACGTTGACTTGGAAGACTTTCATCAGAGCGGGCTCTTCGCAGAACATCACCGGGCCGAACACGGGGTTGGTTGCCGCATTGTTGACTAGGATATCCACCCGGCCGTAAGCGCTCAGCGTGGCGTCGACCAAGGCTTGGATTTGCTCGACCTTGCCGATGTGAGTCGCCACGGAAAGGGCTTCGCCACCGGCTTCTTTGATCGTGGCGGCCACCGTTTCCAGGGCTTCGGCTTTCCGCGACGCCAGCACGACCTTGGCGCCTTCGGCGGCGAGGCGGGTGGCGATGTGGGCACCGATACCACGGCTGGCGCCGGTGACTATCGCGACACGATCCGCGAGCTTTTTCTCCATCGGTGGGCTCCTTGCTTTGGTTCCGGAGGCAATATCCTAAGCGGGGATCGGCGTGCGTGCAAGTTGTGGTTTGGCGTGACGGGGCGAATGCTCTATTTTGGAAAGAAGAAACGGAGAGGAAACATGCGGTCGTTTTCAGTGTATCGCGGGGCGCTCTTGCTGGTCGTATGCGGCTTGATCCTCGGCGTGGCGGCCTGCGCCAAGCCGTATATATCGAGCAGTGGCGACGAAATGAGTGAAACAGACCTGCGTTTGGCGCTTCACGAAATCGCATGCGGCGGCGAGCGTGCCGCGCGTTATTGGGCCGACCGGCTCGACGAATTCTGCCATGCCGGGTATCCGGATGTCTGCGGCGTGCTTGTTTACGCGTTGACGCGCGTGGGTAGGCATGGAGGCTCCGACTACGACCTCGCTCTGGGACGCATGGAATACCGCACCAACACCTACGGAGCTTTTGCGTACGGTTACATGCTGCTTACGGACAAGAACGACTGGCGCGGCGCGATGACGTATTTGGAAAAGGCGTGTTACCACGATTTGTATTTGGCGTGTACGCATTACGGATCGGTCGTCGTGGCGCATTCCCTGCCGGGCAGCGATAACGCCGAAACGGGCCGCAATTACTGGCGCATGTCGTGCCGGGCGGGCGAAGCGTTGGGCTGCTTTTTCTTGGGACAGGACCTCCGCGAGCGGGGCTTGGACGGCAGCGAGTACCTGCAACGGGCTTGCCGGTTAGGGTACGGCGCGGCCTGCGTCGAACAGAAACCGGCTGCCGGTCGTTAAGCGGCCGGTGGAAAAAGGATTGCCGCAATGAAGAAATTCCTGGTGGCCGGAATTGTGTTGCTGCTTTTGGTCGGGGCTGCGGCCGTTGTCGCGCATCTCGTCGCCAAGGGATTCAGCACGCGCTGGGACGGTGACTCCGCCGCGACCGACGACGACCCATCCCTGCCGCCGCAAGGCCCGGCCGACCCCGATGCGGAACTGATCCGGTCCGCCTTCCAGGAGTTACTCACCCACGGCGCCTACGCGGCGTACAAATGGGAAGACCGCCTGCGCCGTGCCTGCGAATCGAACATCACCGACGCTTGCGCCGTGGACGCGTACGCCAAGCAGTACATGGGCGATTGGGAAACCGCTTACGATGTGCTCACCGTGAAAACCGACCCGGCCAAGGATCCGATGGCCGCGAACATTATGGCTCGGCATTACCAAAACCGCGGCAAGCGATACGACGAGGCGCTGCGTCTCTATGAGTTCGCGTGCGAGGGCGGGGTGGCGGTCGGATGCTCGAACGCCGGGTGGATGTACGCCAAAGCGTACGGCGTGGTGCAAAACGACGCCCGCGCCGAAGCGCTGTATCGCCGTGCTTGCGACGACGGCGAGTTTTACGGCTGCAACAATTTAGGTTGGATGTACGCCAACGGGCGGATCGGCGAAAAGGACGTCGTCCAGGGCGCCGCCTTCTACCGCCGCGCCTGTGAAAAGGGAAGCGGCCGCGCCTGCACCAACCTCGGTATCTTGTTGCGGGACAATGCCGCGCTCAATCCAAAGCAGAACGAGGTGCGCGACGCGTTCGAACGAGGGTGCGGGCTGCACAACAGCTCGGGCTGCAACGAGTTGGGGCGGATGTTTGAAAACGGCGAAGGCGTCGGGGAAGACTTCGAGAAGGCCCGTCGCTATTACGCCGCGGCCTGCGACGAGGGTGAGGCGGTAGGCTGCACGAATCTCGGCTACCTATACAGTCAAGGAAAGGGTGTGGCGGTAGACGCGAAAAAAGCCGCGTTCCTTTATGAAGAAGGATGCGACGACGGCAGCGATCTGGCCTGCAATAACCTGGGTTGGCTGTGCCGCGAAGGGCGAGGCGTCGAGCAGGATTTCAAGCGGGCGTACAAGCTGTTTGTGGAGGCTTGCGCGAATGACCTGGCACTGGCCTGCGCCAACTTGGGGCTTTTGTTCGAACACGGACAGGGCATCGATCGCGACGTGGCCAAGGCGATCAATCTATACTTGCACGCCTGCGAAAAAGGCAACGACTACGGCTGCGACCAACTCAAAGGCGCGCACGCAAGAGGTCTCATCGCCTCCATGGATGCCGAGGACGCGCAACGCGCCTACCGCAAACTTTGCCAACTTGGCGAAACAAATGCCTGCGGCAAAGTGAAATAGCGCGGCAAGCACGATAGTCCAGGACCTTCGATGGACCACCTTGCAGCCGGTAGCAGATCAATAATATGCCGTTAACAAAGTGCGACAACCGTGTTAAGATTGCGGCTCCCGGGGGGGGTGTAGAAAGGGTCCGCACGATGAAAAAAACGCATTTCTTGGCAGTTGTAACTCTCGCTACAGCGGCGATATTAATTGGATATTCCGTCACTTGGGCGGTCGGCCCGGTTCTCTTGGATCCCAGCAAGCGCGGCGTGTCGGTTGTGTGGGAAGGGACGGGGCAGGGCGAGATCCTCTACGGTCTTTCCGAGGATAGTCTCGACCAATCGTTGGCGGTGCAATCCGAGGACATCGGCGTATTTCGCGGCAAAATCGAGTGCCTCAAGCCCGATACGCAGTACTTCTATCAAGTGCGCTCGTTGCTGTATGAATCCGACGTTTACAGTTTCATGACCGGCGTCGAGCCGGAAACACCCTTCCGCTTTGTGGCCTTTGGCGATACGCGCACCAATCGCCCCGAGCATGAGGCGGTGATTGAAGCGATACGCGCCGAAGCCGTGCCTTTTGTGCTGCACAACGGCGACTTGGTCGACATCGCGGTTTTCGTATGGGAGTGGGACGAGTTTTTCGACATCGAGCACCGCATGCTGCGTGAGTCGGTATTTGTGCCGGTGATGGGCAATCACGAGATGTGGGCCGGGCAACCCTTCTTCCGTCGCTATTTCAATACGCCGGACCACGGCGACGCCACATCGTCGGTTTATTCTTTTCAGTACGGCAATACCTTCTTCATCAATTTGGACATTGCGCGGTTGTATACGCCGGGATCGGATCAATACGGCTGGCTGGTCGACCAACTCATCCTGGCCGAGAGCATCCCGAGCGTCAAACACTGCGTCGTGCAGGCGCACTTTCCGCCGTATTCCGCCTCCAACCACGGGTCCGATGTCGACGTGATGCTTTACCGCACGACCATCGCGCCGCTGCTTACGAATTTCGGCGTCGACCTGGTGTTCGGCGGTCACGACCACAATTACCAGCACAATCAAGTCGAAGGTGTTGATTACTTCGTGCTCGGCGGCGGCGGCGCCCCGCTCTACGGTGTAGACCCCGAAGCGTGGACGATCGCGTACGAACGCTCCAACAACTACCTCGTAATCGACGTGAACGGCGAAGTGATCAACCTCACCGCCAAACGCGCCGACGGCACGATCATCGAAGAATACATGCTCGAAAACGATTTCGGCGGGCAGGGAATCGGCGAAGAATTGCCGGTGCCGTGCGCCGATGGCGATTGGGACGAGGATGGCTTGACCGACGGCGAGGAATACGCCGGCTGCACCGATCCTTACGACGCCGACACCGACGGCGACGGCTACAACGACGGTGACGAGGTTCTCGCCGGGACCGATCCGTGCGACGAAAACTCCTATCCCGGTTCCGGCGACGATGACGACGACGATAACGACGACAATGACGACGACACCGGCGGCGACGACGATGATGACGACGACAATGACGACGACACCGGCGGCGACGACGATGATGACGACGATAACGACAATGACGATGATGATGACGACGACGATAACAACGACGATAACGACGATGATGACGACGACAGCGGCTGCGGCTGCTGATTAGCCCGGTCGGTAGTCGCGGCAGAGCGGAATCTTTTCACACGACGCGCGGCGCGCTTCTAGGCGCACGCGCCAATCTCCCGCCGATGTAACTGCTACCCGAACTCCGCCCGGAGTGTCTATTCCGGCGCGTCTTCCCAGTAACGGCGGCGCGGGTCGTCACGTTCGTAATCGAGTTCGAGGCGGGCGCCGTCGAATTCGATGGTCGTCACGTTCGTGCCCCACGGCTGTTGGCAGTAGATGTTCTCCCACCGCTCGTACGGGCCGAGATCGATCGTTGCGCCGTCCACGGTCATCTCGCCTTCCCAGCCGACGACAACCGCGCCTTGCGTCGGCGAGCCGTAGCTCACTTCGTCTTCCGTGATGGTTACCGAGGCGCTTTCGACCGCGGCGACGAAGGCGGCATAGGACCCGTGTTCATCGATGTCGCCCAGTTCGACAATCCACACGTTTTCCTTGGCGTCGGCGATGAGCTCGTAGTCGTTGTCGGTCGCCCATTCCGTGGGGTTCTCGGAGTACAGCGCGACGTAGGCGTCGCCCTTGCGGCCGAAGGCCCAGTTGCCGCTCTGCGACCATTCGTCAAAACCGGTTTTCGGGAAATAGGCGTGGCTGTAATCGACAAAGAGCAGTTGATCGAGCAACGGGATTTGAGGCCGGCGGTATTGAATGACCCCGACGTTTTCATGCAGCGTGGCGCGCGGCAGGAAGCCGCCGGTCCACGGTCCGCCCGCGTAATCGTCGGCTAGGCCGCCGGGGTAGGTGGTGAACACATAGGCGTCTTTATCCAGCGTCGCCTGCCAAATGTGCACTTGCGCGGCCCACATGCCGGGCTTGAAATCCTGCGCGCCCGATAGCTGATAGTTCGGCGTGCGGTGGGTGTAGGTGCTCACTCGTTCCAGCGCGACGCCGCGCGCCAAATCTTCGAACATCGTGGTGAGCAGGCGCGGCAGCGGGCCGTTGACGAGGGGCTTGAGGAACGCGATGTCGCTGAACAAGAAGCTTTCCCACAAGTTGTATTCGTTGACCATCGCGAAGGTGCCGTCGACGATTTCGGGCACGGCGTAACCGGTCGCGCCCCACCAGAACATGACGTCTTGGTAAGCCTCGTAGCCGATGCCCCATTCCGGGCCTTCTTCAATCGTGATGCTGTCGCGCTGCTTGTGCTCCACGAAGTCGATGGAATCCACGGCGACGGCTTCCAAAATCGGCGGCGGGAAGTAGGTATCGCTTGTGGCAAGGAACGAGCCGGTGAAATCACTCGTGCTGGTGCCCATTTCGCCCAGGCCGAGCATGATCCAGACGCCCACCCGCGTCGAGTCGTTCAAGCCGCCGAGCAGTTTGCTGGGATAGGTGCGGCCGTGGGTCGTGGCGAACAGGCCGTGGTAGTAGTTCATCGCCATGTCGAAGGCCATCATGTCCATAATCATCGCCGCTTTCGTGGCGATAACTTCATCTTCGGCGAAATCCGCCAGGTTGATCAGCGGCGGCATGTCTTCCTGAAAATAGACGTTCGAATGCCACTCGGAAAATCCGAAGTAACCGCGAAACTTCATCCAGCGGTGGATCAGCGGTTCGGCGTGCAGCATGTGTTCCGTACCGGTCATGCCGGAATTGGGGAACACGTCGTCGGGGAAAAGCTGCCCGGCGAGGTATTCCAGCGAGTGGTACAGAATCTGGTGGTTTTCCGACCACCAACACAGGTCGTCGGGGCCGGGCTCGTCGAGCCAGTACTTGAAATTGAGCACCGTGTCTTCGATGTCGGCCTTGAACGTGGCGGGCAGGGCCTGCGCCTCGCGGTCGAGATACAGCATGCGCAGCAAGCCGGTCAGGTCGAAGTCGGAGGTATCTTCGCGGGCGTTGATCTTGGCGATGGACTCATAGACCGTGGCTTCGTTGTATTCCGACGCGCCGAGGTAGACGCGGCAGCTTTGGCCGTGACGGCCGCCCTGACCGGGGCCGTTGTTGTCGTAGCAGTGCTGCAGATACGTATCCTGCCGGTCGAGGAACGCGGCGGTGGGCTCGATGGCGTCGCCGGGATCGGTGTCATTGTCGTCGTCGTCGTCATTGTTATCGTCGTCATCGTCACCGGTGTCGTCGTCGCCGGTGTCGTCATCGTCGTCGTTTGTGTCGTCATTATTGTCGTCGTCATTGTCATCGTCGTCGTCGCCGGCATCATCGTCGTCATCATCGTCGTCGTCGCAGGCCACGGATACCGCCAATAACAGCGCGAGCAAAACGAAAAGCCCAAACAGTAGCGAGGAGGATTTCATCGTTTATCGTCCTTTCATCGAAACCGCCATAAAGTAACGGCTTTCTCGCGGTTTTGCAATTTGCGGCGATCGTGATTGGCTTGCAGAAAGAAGGCCGGGACTTGCATTCAATATTCGCTTCGATAGTATCCGGGGCGGGTAGCCCCCCGGGCAGGCCGGCGACGCCGGCGCCGGGCAAACGACGGGAAAACGCAAGGAGAAGAGGCCATGTTTCGAAGGGTTACGTTGGTTTTTGTTATTTTGCTGATGATTGCCGTGTGGGCGACCGGCGCCGCGGCGGACGACGACCTCGAAAAGGTTCGCCGGGCCATCACGGAGAACAACGCCGCGTGGAAGGCCGCCGAGGCGTTTTTCCATCCCGATGAATTTGGGTCCCATCTGGGCATCAACAAGCCGCTGGAACTCGATTTGCTCGAACCGAAGATCGATCCGCCCCTGGACATCCCCACGAATTTCGATTGGCGCGACCAAAGCGCGGTGACCAACGTGCGCTCGCAGGGCCAGTGCGGTTCGTGCTGGGCGTTTGCGGCGGTCGGTGCGTTGGAGTCGGCGGCGATCCGCGAGGGCGGCTATCCGCGCAGCATCGACTTGTCCGAGCAGTACCTGGTGAGCGATTGCTACTCGCAATACGACTGCAACGGTTCGTACTCGGTGTGGGAGCCGGCGCAATTCCTGGTGACGCAGGGCACCGTCGACGAAGCCTGCATGCCCTACGTGGCGCATAACTCTGCATGCGACCGCTGCGGCAATTGGTCGAGCCGCTTGTACACCGCCAACAGCCGCGGCACGGTTTCGCAGAACGTCGAATCGATCAAGCAGGCCCTGTATCAGCACGGCCCGCTGATCACCGCGATGGACGTGTACTCCGATTTCAACTACTACGACGAGGGCGTGTATTCCCAATCCTGGGGCAGCTACGAGGGCGGGCACGCGATCCTGATCGTCGGCTACAACGACAGCGGCCAGTACTTCACCTGCAAAAATTCTTGGGGTTCCTACTGGGGCGAAAGCGGCTACTTCCGCATCGCTTACAGCCAGGTCAACGGGTCGGTCAGTTTCGGGCAGGATACGCAGTGGCTCAGCTTCGACGAGGGCGGCACGCAGCCGACCGGCCATGCGCCGACCATCGACTACCTGCGTTACTACGACGATGACGACGAATTGGTCTACCCGCCGGTGTACGTCACCCCCGCGCAGTCGGCGACGTTGTCGATCGCCTTTGATTATGACGACTCGGACGGCAACCTGGACGGCGGCATGCTCTACGCCGAACTCGACGGCGACACCTACACGCTCGGCCCGCTGACCGATATGGGCGCGTCGGGCGCGCTGGGCTTCTACTTCGACTTCGAAATGACGACGGGCGGGCACGACGGCAATTTGTACGTCGTGGACACCGCGGGCAACGAAAGCAATGTGCTGCCCTTCGAATTCACGGTGCAGACCAATCCGCAGCCCTGCGCGGGCAACACCGCGCCGCATATCCAATCGACGCATTACTTCGTGGAGTCCATCGAACTGCAGACGCCGTTGGAAGTGCAGCCCGGCGTGATGCTGGAAATCCGCTTCGAATACGAAGACGACCAGTGCAACCTGCCCGGCGGCGACCTGATGATCGACGCGGGCGGCGGCTGGCAGAATCTGGGCCCCAACCCCTTCTACCTGGGCTGCAGCACCGACGATTCCGGCCTCTATTGGGGTTTCTACTTCGACCTGGAAGACGCGTCGCCGGGCTCCTACGCGTTCGAGGCGTACTTCACCGATATCTGCGGCTCGGCCTCGAATCACGTTGACGGCGTCTTCTCGGTTTCCGGCGCGGGCGACGACGACGATGACGACAACGACGATGACAACGACGACAACGATGACAACGACGCCTCCGACGACGACGATGACGCCTCCGACGATGACGACGCTTCGGACGACGACGACGCCGGCGGCAACAACAAACCCAACCAAAGCAGCGGTGAACGCGATGATGAAGAAGACGGCGGCGGCTGCGGTCTCTAGCTGGCTGGTGATCCTGCTGTTAACTGCTGCGGCACTGGCCGCGGGCGACGCGCCGCGATTAACCGACGCGGACAACGGCCGGGAAATCACGCTGGCCGCCGGGGCCGTAACGCACGTTACGCTGCTGGCCAACGCGGGCACCGGCTACGTGTGGCAGGTTGTCTCCAGCGACGCGGGCGTGGTGGAAGTCGGCAAGCACGACGTGAAGGTCGACCACGCGCCCGGCCTCGTTGGCGGGCCGATTCACTATGTCTTTCCCCTCACCGCCAAAAAGCCCGGCCGCGCCACGCTCACCGCGACCTTTTTCCGCCCCTGGGAAAAGGACACGCCTCCTGCCAAAACCGTCACGATCAACGTGGTGGTGGGCGAGTAGCGGGGGGTAGACCGGAGAGAAAGCGTTTCCTCGGTTATTGCACCCAATCGAAGTGGGCGAGGAAGTGTTTCAGCCGCGGGGGGCTGTAGGTAAAGCGCATACCGCGGATTTTCTCGGCGCGGTCCAGCACGCAGCGGCAGGTGCGCGCCACGTGTTCCATGTGGTTGTCGCTGTAAACGCGGCGCGGGATCGCCAGGCGCACTAGTTCCAGGTCGGGGTACAACATCTCGCCGGTTTCCGGATCGGCATGGGCGAACATCACCGTGCCGATCTCCACGCTCCGCACGCCGCCTTCCAGGTACAGTTCGACGGTCAGCGCCTGGCCGGGTAGTTGGCTTTGCGGGATATGCGGCAGCATGCGTTTGACGTCAAGGAACACCGCGTGGCCGCCGGCCGGTTGCAGGGTGGGTATGCCCAGTTCGGTCAGGCGGTCGGCCAGCCGCGTGACTTGCCCAATACGCGCGGTAAGGATCTGCTCGTCGAGGCCTTCCTGCAGGCCCTGCGCCACGGCTTCCATGTCGCGTCCGGCCATGCCGCCGTAGGTGACGAAGCCTTCGACGACCACCATGTACTCGGCGACTTTCATCTTCAGCTCGTGGTTGCGCATCGCCAGGAAGCCGCCGATGTTGACGTAGGCGTCTTTCTTGGCGCTCATCAACGCGCCGTCGGCGTGGCCGAACATTTCGTGGGCGATATCCTCGACGCTCTTGTCGTGGTAGCCGGGTTCGCGGTGCTTGATGAACCAGCAGTTCTCGGCGTAGCGGGCGCAATCGAGAAATAAGGGCACCTTGTGCCGGTGGCAGATACGGCTGACTTCCCGCACGTTGGCCATGCTCGCCGGTTGGCCGCCGGCGCTGTTGTTGGTGACGGTCATGATCACCAGCGGCACCTCGCCCTTGTGCTCGGTGAGCACCTGTTCGAGCCGCTCGGTATCCATATTGCCCTTGAAAGGCTTGTCGGCGGTGATATCCGACGCTTCGCCGCAAGGCAGGTTGAGCGCCTGGCCGCCTTTGGTGATGACGTTGGCTTCGGTGGTGTCGAAATGCATGTTGTTGGGCACGATATCGCCCGGCTTGACCATGGCCGTGAACAACAGGTTTTCAGCCGCGCGGCCCTGGTGGGTCGGCAGGACCTGCTGCATGCCGGTGATGCGGCGCACGGTGTCTTGGAAAACCAGGAAACTTTCGGCGCCCGCGTAGGATTCGTCGCCGAGCATGATGCGGCTCCACTGCCGGTCGCTCATGGCGGCCGTGCCGCTGTCGGTGAGCAGGTCGATGGTCACTTCCCGGGCGCGGAGCTTAAACAGATTGTACTTGGCGCGTTCGGCGGCGGCTCGCCGCTGGCTGGCGGTGGTGATGGGAATCGCTTCGACCATTTTCGTTTTGTAGGGCTCAAAGGCGGGCCATTCGCAGTCTCTCATCGCCGGTCTCCTTCGCGGGTTGGCGCGGTGAGTTTAATCCGAGCGTCGCGCGGGCGCAAGTTACGGGACGAAGCGCTCATGAGTTCACGGCAACCGCGTCTAGGGTTTTCTCGGTAGCCGTTTCGGGATGATTCATGATGGTGCATGATAAATGTCGGTCGCGCCGCGAACAACCGGCGGAGGGCACGGAGTGAAAAACGAATTGCGAACGCAGGCGAAGATTTTGTTCGGCGCGCTGGCCGTCCTTTGGCTGACCGAACTGGTCGATATCTTTCTCTTCGGCGGCGCGCTCAACGCCTGGGGCATCCTGCCGCGTCACCTGATTGGATTGCGCGGCATCGTGTTCGCGCCGTTTTTGCACGGCGGGCTGGGCCATGTGGCGGCCAACACCATTCCCTTTCTGACGCTCGGCTGGCTCGTGATGGCCCGCCGCACCGCCGACATTTTTCCGGTGACGGTTATCGTCATGCTCTTCGGCGGTCTTGGCGTGTGGGTGTTCGGCCGACCCGCGGTGCATCTGGGCGCCAGCGGCGTGATTTTCGGCTACCTGGGCTTTCTGCTTTTACGCGGCTGGTTCGAGCGGACCTTCGGCTCAATGGTGTTTTCGCTGATCATCGGCGTGCTTTACGGCGGGATGATTTGGGGCGTGCTGCCGGGGCTGCCGGGCGTTTCCTGGGAGGCGCACTTGTTCGGTTTCTTGGCCGGCGCTTTTGCCGCGCGGGTACTGGCGGCGCGGCGGTGATACGGCGGGAACTGTCGTTCTAATCCGCTTGATTCGTCGGGGCCACATCCGCCACGCAGCGCACGCCTTTATCGTCGAGACGCACGCCGCTGACCCAAATTTGGCGCAGGCAGACCGGGGCCTGGCCGATGTGGCTGTATCAGGATGAGCCCTTGGCGATACGGGCGCCGGGCGGCACGTCGCGCTGGGCGGCCACCCATTCCTTCACGTTACCCACCTGATCGGCCACGCCGCAGCCGATCAGTGCTTTTCGTTTGCTTCGTTTCACGGCAAAGCGTTCTCCCGGCAGGAAATCCGCTCGCTAAAACCCCGCGTCGCGCAGGCCGTAAGCGATTTCGCGGTAGAGCGTCTTGTGATCGAACGCCGCCAAGCCCGCCGGCTGCCCGATGCAAGACCAATGGTCGGCGTGCAGCACCCCGAAGTTCTCGCCGTAGGCAGACCCGGCCGTGGGCACGATGCCGTCGTTGGGGCCTTCGAGGCTTTCCAGCAGGCCGTGCGTCGGCAGCAGCAGGAAGAAGCAGTCATTGCCGCAATCGGTTTGGAACGAGTAATACTTCACGCGCGGGTCGTCGGGATTGGCGGGGTTGAATTCGTTGCGGACATAGTCGTTCGAGATCTGGATGATGCCGTCCCAATCCATACCCAGCAAATTGAGAACCCAATCGATCATCCACTCGATCGGGTCGGGCAAGATTTCGGCGGCGTAGTCCGCCAGCGCGGAGCCCTGGTTGGGCACGGCGATCATGGTCACCGAAGCGATGCGGTCGCCCCAGCCCATTTGGGAGATCATATAGCGCGCGTCGAGACCGCCCTGGCTATGGGCGATGATGTTGATTTTCCGCCCGGCGTACGCCGCGTTGATCACGTCGGCCCATTGCCCGGCCCGGTATTCCATCGAGTGAATCGCCGACACTGCGGGGTCGATCACTTCGAAGCCCTGCGCCGCCAGATCCTTCTGCACGCCCGCGAAGTAGGAGAGGGGGCCGGCTTCGCCCCAACCGAAAAAGCCGTGCATGAGCACGATCGGGTACTTGGTGCCGACCAGCGGGGCGTCGTCGTCGCCGTTGTCGTCGTTGGCGCCCGGGTATCCGGGGCCGGGATTGGTTTCCGGCACGCCGGGTTCCTGTTCATCTTCGCTCAGGTCGCGGCATCCCACCGGCGCGATAATCAAGCAAAGCGCGATCAACAAAACAAACAGCCGGCATGCTCGAGTCATAGTTGCCTCCCTAAAAAAATGCGAACGATGCCGAGGAGTTTACCGCGTGTGCACCAAGATTTCGAGGCGATAACGCAAGGCCAGATCGTGGCGCGCTATCTCGGCGATCATGCCGCGTGTGAAGCGATCCAAAAGCGGGCCGAGGCGGGCGGCATCGGTTTCGCCGACGGTAGCGGACAACCACTCGCGGAGCTTGTCGTGCTCGGCCTGCGGCAGATCGGGTCGGCCGTCTTCGCCGGGGACGAACAACGCGGTTACGGCCTGCAGATCATCCGGACTCAAGGGTTCCAGCGAGGGTTCGTGTCCCAGTAGATCGTGGCAGCGGAAGGTGTTGAACATGAGTCGATACGAAAGGTCGGCCGGGCTCGGCACATTGGTCCCCGCCAGATCGACAAGCTGCGTCGTGCCCGGGGTGAAGTGGAAGCCTTCGTCCATGAGCGCCGCGAAAGCGGCGACGGTTTGGAGGATCTGGTCCACCGCGCGAATCTGCGCCAAGGTCGACCACGAATGCTGTTTTCCCTCGGAGAAATAGGCGGGCTCGCGCTCGAGCAGCGCCTGCACGACGTCGGCTTCGGGTGTGTCGACCAGCAATTGCGACGGGCTGCGTCGATCGACGGCGATAGTCTTGAGCATCGCTCGGGCACGTTTGACCAGGCGCATGACAAGGCTGCGGCCGATCTTATGGATGTCGAGGCAGCGGTACACCGCCAGTTGCTCTCGCGCTTCGTCTTCGTCGAGCCCGACTCGATGTTCCAGGCCGATACTCAGGTAGCCATCGGTGCGCACGACGAGCCGCCGCACTTCCTCCAATTCAAAGAAAGGCACCCGCGCGGCCACGACGGCCATATTCGCCAGGCCCATGATTTCGACACTGACTTCTTCCCGAGCGGGGAAATCCTGCGCCAGGGCGCGCCGCAACAAGCTGTCGGGGTGCTCGTAGTGAGTGAGATAGGTGGAGCTGCTCACCTTGGCGCCGGGTTCCTGAGCCAGCGCGGACGCCCCGACTTTCCGGCGCGGCTGGAAGCGATCGAGTTCGACGACGGCCACGATTTCGAGGGCGTCGTAGTAATCGGGGAAGCCCCGGCTGCTCAGGCGCGAGTTGCGTTCTTGATAGGCTTGCTCTTCGACTTCGGTGCCGTGTTCCCAGTAGATGGCCTCCAGCAGCAGATAGAAGAAGTCGGGGGCCATATCGTAAATCCGCACGATCAGCGCGTTGATCAGTCGGCTCTGTTCCAGGCTGCAGACGTATTGCACGAGGTGGCGGTTATCCGGCGTGAGAAAGCCGCCGCCTTCCACGTCGATGGCGTCGTCGATGTTCTCGAACTTGTGAACGACTACATGCTTGCTGAAAAATGCCACGTGATAGGCCAAGTCCATTTTTTGCATATCGCTGATGAAACGCTCGTCGCTCAGTTCGTTGAGCAGCAAGTACCACGTGCGCGCCTTGGGTAGATCCACTTCGTCCTTCGCCCAACAGTCGATGTCGATGAAGCCCTGCACCTGTTCCGGCGTGAGTTGCTCCAGCAGAATCAGGGCGTCATCGGTGCCCATCTCGTGCATCATGAGGTACGCGTTTTCGACCGGCAGCAGGGCGAAGACTTTTTCGGGTTCGGGATGCTCAAACGCCAGATTGAAGGCTTCGCGCGCCGGCAGCCCGGCCAAAAGGTCCACGCCTTGCTCGGGTGTGGCCATGGCCATGGCGGCGAATAATTCTTGACGAGTCAGTTCCTTGCTCATGATTCTCCTACCGGGCGAGGTCATTGTTGCTCTCTTTAAGCCTAACCATCGAACCGACACGGTGAAATTGCAATGGGCCCTCACGCTTCGCCCCGGCGACCGCCGCCCTTTGAAAAAAGCCCCGTTTTATGGGACGATACTGACGCGCCGGGTTGTGCCCGGCGTTGTTTTTTTTACCCCTTTTCCTCTCGCTTCCCCGCGTCCGAATTCAGCCCGTGTTGACGGCCCCGAAGGCACTCTAGTAGCGTGAACGGCATCATCCCCAAAGGAGCGGCCCATGCAAGGCTTTTTCGAGGCGCAGCACGTTGCCGTATTCGGTGTATCGACAAAGGAAAGCAATCTCGGCGCGCGGATCGTCAACAATTTGCTGCAATTCAAGTTTAGCGGGCGTATCACGTTGATCGGACGCGGCGGCGGCGCCATCGCCGGGCACCGCATTTGGAACAACCTGGCCGAATCCGGCGCGGAGGGCGTGGACCTGGCGGTGGTGCTTACCCCGGCCCGCACGATTCCGGACATCATGGAGGCGTGCGGCAAGCTCGGGATTCGGCGCATGGTCATCGAATCCGGCGGTTTTGCCGAACTGGACGAGGAAGGGCTGCGGCTCCAGCAACAACTGCTGGGCATCGCCGCGAAGTACGACATTCGTTTTGTGGGCCCCAACGGCCTGGGCGTGACCGATAACCATACCGGTTTGGCGGTTCCCTTTTCGACCATGCCCCAACCGCGCCGGGGCGACGTGAGCATCATCACGCAATCGGGCGGGGTCGGGCTGTTGTATGCGAACCATTTTTTGGAAGAGGGCATCGGGATGAGCAAGTTCGTCTCGATGGGCAACAAGATCAACGTCGATGAAATCGATCTGCTGCAATTCCTGCGGACCGACGGGCGCACGAGCATGATTCTGGCCTACTTGGAATCGCTGCCCAAGGGGCGGGAGCTGTTCGAGGTCTTGCGCGCGTGCCAAAAGCCGGTGGTGATTCACAAAAGCAATATCAGCGACAGCAGCCGCGATATCGCCAGCAGTCACACCGCCGCGCTGGTCAACGACGACGCCGTTGTCGACGCCGCCCTCAAACAAACCGGCGTGCTGCGCACCGCTTCGCTGCGCGACACGATCATCAAAGTCAAAGCCATGCACCTGCCGCCGATGAAAGGGGATCGGGTGATCGTCGTGAGTCGCTCGGGCGGCCACGCCATCATCGCCGCCGACGAATGCGGCAAACATGGTTTGGTGTTTCCGAAACTGCCGGCGGAATTTCTCAAGCGCGTCGAGAAACACGTGCGTCCCGGCGTCATCCGCATGGGCAACCCACTCGACGTGGGCGACTTGTACGACATGGAAGCCTACCTCACGATCATGGAAGAGGTGATGGCGCTACCCAACAACGACGCCGTCCTCTTCCTGTTCGTCATGATCTCCCGCGATCGCCCCCACGTGGCGCGCGACCTGGTCGACAAGGCCAAGGAGTTGACCGAAAAGCACCAGAAGCCCTTGGCGCTGGTCCTTTATACGTGGCCGGAAATCCTCACGTCGATGCATGCCTACAGCGCCTTTCCGGTTTTTGAGACGACGCAGGAAGCCGTGGCCGCGCTGGCGGCGGGCCGCGATTGGGCGCGTTTTCACAAGTCGGCCCCGAAGCGCACGCCGAAAGTTCGCCTGCACGCCCAAGGCGTCAAGTTGGTCCAACAAGCCGAACCGGGCCGCTACCTGCGGCAGGACGACGCCTTCGCGTTGCTGGAAAGTTACGGCCTCAAGCACCCGCCGGTGCGGCTGGTCGCTTCGCAGGCCGAGGCGGCGCGGGCGTTTGACGAGATCGGCGGCGGTTGCGTCGCCATGAAGATCGAGAGTCCGGACGTTGTGCACAAAAGCGACGTGGGCGGCGTGATCCTCAACGTGCGGTCGGCTCGCGAGGCGCGTGTGGCCTTTCTCGAACTGCAGGAAAAGCTGGCGGAGCACAAACCCGGCGCCCGTTTCTCCGGCGCGTTGCTCATGCCGATGGCGCGGCGGGGCGTCGAGTTGATCGCCGGGGTGAAGGTCGACCCCAGCTTCGGCCCGGTCGTGATGCTGGGGTGGGGCGGCACGGCCGCGGAGGCGATGGAGAGAGTCAGCCTGCGCCTGGCGCCCATCACTCGTCATGAGGCGATGCAGATGATCGCCGAGCTGCCCGGTCAGAAACTGCTCGACGGTTTCCGCGAACGCCCGCCGGTCAGCCGCGCGGCGCTGGCTACCGCGTTGGTGAAGCTTAGCCACCTGGCGCACACGCCGGGACTATCCGAAGTCGACGTCAACCCGATCGCCGCCTACCCCGACGGGGTCATGGCCCTCGACGCGCGGGTTCTCACCCTCGCATGATTCGCTACATTGGCCGCCGCCTGCTGCTGTTGATTCCCACGGTGTTGGGGCTGGCGACCCTCGTGTTTTTCTTCATCCATTTGATCCCCGGCGACCCGGTGGAAGTCATGCTCGGCGAGACCGCCGAGGCCGCCGATAAAGAAGCGCTGAGCGAAAGCCTCGGCCTTAACGACCCGGTGCTGGTGCAGTACGGGCGCTTCCTGGCGGGCCTGGTGCGCGGCGACGTCGGCCAGAGCTTTTTTTACCAACGACCGGTGACCGAAGTGTTGCTCGAACGTCTGCCTGCGACGCTGGAACTAGCGGCGTTGGCCATGCTCGTGGCGCTACTGATCGCCATTCCCATCGGCGTGATCGCGGCGGTGAAACAATACGGCGCGTTCGACAACCTGAGCATGTTCGTGGCGCTGGTCGGCGTGTCGATGCCCAATTTCTGGCTCGGGCCGCTGCTGATTTGGATGTTCTCGCTCAAGCTCGAATGGTTTCCGGTCGGCGGCCGCGGCGACTGGACGTCGCTGGTGCTGCCGGCTATCACGCTGGGTACGGCGCTGGCAGCGATTCTGTCGCGCATGACCCGCGCCAGCGTGCTGGAAGTGCTGTCGGAAGACTTCGTCCGCACGGCCCGCGCCAAGGGACTGCCGCCGCGCACGGTGCTGTTCAAGCACGTGCTGCGCAACGCGCTGATCCCGGTGATTACGCTGGTCGGCCTGCAACTCGGGGCGCTGCTTTCCGGCGCGGTGATCACCGAAAACGTGTTCTCCTGGCCCGGCGTCGGCACGCTGTTTATTGAGGCCATCCAGAGCCGCGATTATCCGCTGGTGCAGGGCTGCGTGCTGTTCATCAGCTTCGGCTACGTGCTCGTCAACCTGGCGGTCGACCTGGTCTATGCCGTGGTCGATCCCCGCATTCGGCTGGGAACGTCATGAGGTCGCCCGCCGCCATCGTGGGATTCGTACTCATCGCGCTGCTGGTGATCGCGGCGCTTATCGGCCCGTGGATTGCCCCGCAACCGGCCGACGCCCTGCATCTGGGCGACGCGCTTGAAGGGCCGTCGGCGGCGCACCTGTTGGGACAGGATGAATTGGGCCGCGACCTGTTTTCGCGCTTGATCGTCGGCGCGCGAGCCAGCGCGCTGGTGGGCGTGATCGTGGTTCTCATCTCGGTCGTCGTGGGCACGATCGTGGGGCTGCTGGCCGGTTACCTCGGCGGCGTGGTGGATCAAATCGTCATGCGCATCGTCGATGTGCTGCTGGCTTTTCCGGGCATTTTGTTGGCGATTGCGGTGGCGGGTATTCTCGGCCCGTCGCTGGGCAATGTGATCTTCGCGTTATCGATTTTGGGCTGGACCGGATTTGCGCGCCTGGTGCGCGGGCAGGTGCTGACCCTGCGCGAGCGCGAGTTCGTGCTCGCGGCCCGCGGTTACGGAGCGTCGACGCCGCGCATCCTGTGGCGGCACGTGCTGCCCAACGTGCTGGCGCCGGTATTGGTGCAGGCGACCTTCGGCATGGCGAGCGTCATTCTGGCCGAAGCTTCGCTTTCGTTTCTCGGCCTGGGTCCACAAAACATTCCCACCTGGGGCGCGATGCTTTCCTCCGGGGTGGACTACCTTCTTTTCGCGCCGCATCTTTCGTTGGCGCCCGGCGTGGCGATTATGCTGACGGTGCTGGCCTTCAACTTCCTCGGCGACGCCCTGCGCGACCGCCTGGATCCGCGTTCGGAGACCGCGCCGCAACTGGTGTGAGCCTCACGGCAGCCAGTACTTCTTCGTCCACGCCTTCCAACGCGCCGGGCCGGCGAGCTTGCGCAGGTGCGCAGAAAAGTCGCTCAACTCGACGCCGATCGGGTAAACGATGAAGTCGTCCGTCACCGGAAACGCCGCCGACCAATCGACCTCGGCCAGCCGTTTGCACACTTCAATGAGCACCTTCGCGCCCTCTTTGGCCAGGTTCGCATCCTTCTGCGCCAGTTGGCTGTACCACTGCCGCACGGCGGCGTTGTACACCGCATCGTCGATCGTGTGCTTGCCGGGCCCGTGCTCCCATTCGGCCGGGTTCCAGATCATCGCCCACCGGTGCGGATCGTCCGGCTGTTCGGCGACCATGCGCTCCCGCTCGCGCGCCAGGCCGAAGCTCACCGAGTCGCCGAAGGGGCAGTTGCCCTCGTCGTCGAACATGAACGCCACGGCGAACACCGGCTCTTGGATACCCGCCTCGGCCGCGACGTGCGGCACGGACTCAACCAGCCGATCACGGATGATCCCGGCCAGCACGCGCGGCGTTTCGCCCTTGGCCGGCCGCCGGTACGCCTCGCGCCATTCGAGGCGCGGCTTGTAGTTCGGCGCGCTGTGCCAGTAGGTGCCCGGCAGTTCGCGGTTCTCGATCCGCGCCAGGCGCCCGAGGTCGTCGTAGGCAAACCGCCACTCACGCTCGGGGCAGTAATCGGTGGCGACCTCGCTGTCGTGCTTCTTGTGCATGCGCACCAGCCGCTCGCCCTCGTAGAAGCACTCGGTCACGTCACGCGCCGGCGGCGTGGGCGGGGTGCGATTGTACCGCCCCTTGATGCGCACCACGCGCCCGCCATCGGTGTGGGAGACTTCGACGCTGATGATCGACTTGTCCTCGAAGTAGTCGAACCGGAACATCGCCGCGACCTCGGGGCCGAAGAAGTGAAACTCCTCGTAGGCGCGGCTGCCGTCGGCCTCGACGAACTCTCGGTCGACCGTCACGCGCCCCTTTTCGTCCAGGCCCCACTGGTGCTTGTACTTCTTGTCGGCGGGTTCGGTTTTGATTCGGCGCGGCTTCGGGAAGTCGTTGAGTTCGTGGAAAAACGGCGTGACCTCGTAGCCCTCGGTGCGCCACTCCCACGTGACGACGCGAGCCTCGGCGTCGGCCTTCAGCGCGGGGTAGTTCGCTTCGGCTTCGGTGATCAGGCGGTCGGGGTCGGTGAAATCGAGCGAAATCGGCGTATGAATGGAGTCGGGCATTTCGGTCTCCCGTTCAATTATTGGATGGATACCGCGCCATTTTACCTGCGCGCGACGTGCTGAATCCACCCCTCCGCTTTCAGCTTGCCCGGTGGAGGCGCTTCTGTAAAAATAATAGGTTATGCGAGGTGATAACCTGTGAGTAAGGTTTGGGAACCCGATATAACGCCCGCGAACATTCCGCGGGGGCAGCGCTGGACCGAGCGGTATCGCATACCGATGATTGCGTTCGCGTTCGCGCTGTTCGGCATCGTGCTGCTCATGCCCACGCCCGAGGGGCTTTCCGCTCAAGGGCACCGGGCGTTGGCGGTGTTCATCCTCTGCGTCTTGTTTTGGGGTTTCCAGATCATCCCGCTGCAAATCACTTCGATCATGGCGATTGTTCTGCTGCCGCTGACCGGCGTGATGAGCGGACCCGAGGCCTTCGCGCTGTTCGGCAACGAGGCCGTGTTTTTCATCCTCGGCGCGTTTTTCATCTCGGCGGTGTTGGTGGAAAGCGGGCTCTCGACCCGCATCACCTGCCAGGCCCTGCAGAAGGCGGCTAAAACCCCGAGGCAACTGCGCATGGGCATCTTGTTGTTCGGCGCCTTCGCCTCGTTCTGGATGAGCGAGCACGCCGTGGCCGCCATGATGTACCCCATCGTACTTTCCGTGGTCGCCGCCGCGGGGCTGTCACCATCCAGCCGCTACGCCCGCAGCCTGTTTTTGGCCATGGCTTGGGGCTGCATCATCGGCGGCATTGCCACTTACCTGGGCGGCGCGCGCAACCCGCTGGCGATGGGCATTCTTTATGAAATGACCGGTGAACGCATCGGCTTCCTGCAATGGCTGGTCGCGGACATCCCTATTGTCGTCGTCATGCTCGGCGTCGCCGTCGCGGTGCTGCACTTCCAATACCCGTCCGAGCCCATCGACTTGGAAAAAGCCGTCGACGTTCTGCGCCACCGCATCAACGACTTGGGCCCGATGGGCAACCGGGAAAAAGGCGTGGCGGCCGTGACCATCGGCACGATCTTCTGCTGGGTGTTCCTTCACGGCACCGTCGGCCTGGGCGTCACGGCGATGGCCAGTGTCGCGGTATTCTTCATTCTGCGGCTGACCAGTTGGCGCGAGATCGAGCGCAGCATCAATTGGGGCGTCTTTCTCATGTACGGCGGCGCGATCGCGCTGGGGCAGGCTCTGTCGCAGACCGGCGCGGCCGACTGGGCCGTCAACGCCATGCTGCACGGCACCTCGCCGCACCCCCTGGTATTGCTCTCCTTCGTCATTGCCGTGACGATGATCCTCACCGAGTTTATCAGCAACGCCGCCGTCGTCTCGCTGATGATGCCGGTGGTCGTCAGCCTCGCGCATACCTTCAGCATGTCGCCGGTGATTTTGACCTTCGCGGTCGCCCTGCCGTCCGGACTGACGTTCATTCTGCCCATGGGCACGCCGGCCAACGCCATCGCCTTGGGATCGGGGTACCCGACACCCAACGACTTTTTCCGCTCGGGCACGTTGTTGCTGCTGGCGGCCTACGTCATGTTCCTGCTCGCGGCGACCTTCTATTGGCCGTTACTGGGATACAAAGTCTGGTAAGGTAAGGCCATGACCACCGACCGCCGCCAAATCGCCCTGCTACTTGCCGGGATGACGCTGTTTGTGCTGATCGGCGTACACTTTCTCAATTACGCCCCCGACGATATCTACATCACAATGCGCTACGCGGCGAATATCGCCGACGGTCACGGCGCCGTGTACAACCCCGGCGAAGCGGTCGAAGGCTATTCCAATCCGCTGTTCCTCGGCTTGTTGGCATTGCTGCATCCGGTGCTCGATAACCCGTGGTCGATGACCCTGGCGGCGAAGATTATCGGTCTGCTGGCCGGATGGCTGACGCTTTTGGCCGTCGCCGGTTTGGCGCGCACCGATCCCGAGGGCGCGGACCATTGGGGTTGGGCGCCGTTGCTTGTCGGCCTTTCGGGATACTTCGCGGTGTGGGCGGCCTCGGGCATGGAGACGGCGTTGCACGCGCTGCTGGTGCTCGCCGCGGTCGGCGGGTATGTGCGCGCGCTGGAGACGGGCCGCAAATCGTGGCGGGTCCTGGCGGGATTGCTGCTGGGCGCGGCGGCCGTGTCGCGCCCGGAAGGAGTGATCTTCCTGGCGGCGGTCTTGGTCGCCCGCGCTCTGCTGCTCTGGCGAGACGGGCGACGTGTGGACGTGGCGGATATCGTCACGCTGCTGGCCGCGGCGACGCCCATTGCGATTCACCTGCTGTGGCGGCATGCCACCTACGGCGCGTGGCTTCCCAACACTTTCTACGCCAAAGCCGGGGCGGGCATCGTGACGTGGCTCGACGGCGTTCGTTACTTGCTGGCGGCGCTGGCACCCGCACTTTGGGGCAACGCGCTGCTTCTGCCGCTATTGCTGACTGGTCTGGTTCCGTGGCGAAAAGCGACGCCGCGCGCGTTGGTATTGCTGTTGGCGGTGGCGGCGCAGGCGGGGTTCATGGTCGTGGGCGGCGGCGATTGGATGCCGGGTTGGCGTTTCGTGATGCCGGTCGTGCCGCTGTTGGCGTTGACGGTGCCGACGATTTTGGCGCGTTTCCGGGTGATTCTGTCCCACAAATGGCGCCAGGAATGGACGTTCCTCTGGCGCGCGCTTCTGGTGACGGCACTTGTGTTGCCCATGGCTGCGCATTTGTACGGGGTCAAACAGCTCAGTCATCGCGCCGGCGGGTGGGGCGGCGTGAGCCAGGCGAAAACCTTTCCGGCCAACTACATCGAGGTTGCCGACTACCTGCGCGACGAGGCTCAACCGGGCGATTGGCTGGCCACGGGGGAGGCGGGGCTGATTCCCTACCTGACCGGCTTGCCGACGATCGACTGCTTTGGTCTCACCGACGCCCACCTGGCACAGGTTCCCGGCGCGCGGCACGCGAAGGTCGATCCGGATTACATTCTCGGCCGCCGGCCGCGTTTTGTGGTGATCGGCGGCGCGCAGAAGACCGCCGACGGGTGGCGTTCGGCGTTCGCCTACGGGCGCAGCCTGCTCAATCATCCCGGGTTAACGCAGGATTATCGACTCGCGTTCACTACGAGGTCGTTTTTGGTATTTCGTCGCGCCTCCTCTGCGGAATGATCGGGCAGCGGGCGGCAACTTGCCCTTCGCGCGGCGAAACCGTACTCTGAAAGCGGTGGTTGGGTTTGTGGGGTACCCGGATGCCGGAGGATTGAAATGAAGCGCCTGTTCGCAACATGCCCGTCGCGCGCGGCGGCGGCCGGGTTGTCGTTTCTTCTCGTTTTTGGGCTATGGATCGGTGTGGCCGCGGCGCAGGATGACGATGACACCGCAGCCGAGGAACTGATTCAAGCGCTCGTCTTCGTTTCCGACCAGAGCGTGGCGACGGTGGATTCGAATCTTTTCGGTATCAACCTGGTCGCGGGCGACATCTACGGTGACGATGCCGGTGGGCTGTGGAGTCCGCAAAGCTTGGCCTGCGGCGGTGGCATTGTGGGTTGTTACCAGCCCTTTTCCTACGACTTGTTGCGCCGTATTGATCCGGGATTGTTACGCTTTCCGGGCGGCCGGTTGACGCGCAGCTACCAGTGGCAAGGCGGCATCGGCCCCGGCGCGCAGCGCGAAACCCTGTTCGGCACCGACGAGTTTTTGTACCTCACCAACCGTCTGGGAGCCACTCCGGTCATTACGCTTAGCATGTACAATCCGGAAACCGGCGCTTTCGCCACCTCGGAGGTGATCGAGGCTGCCATGGCGTGGGTGCGCTACGTGCAGAATGAGTCGCCGTACGGGCCGGTGTTGTATTGGGAGGTCGACTCGGACACCTGGGAGAATTCCGACCACCCCAGCGCGCCGGATGTCACCTTTAAGCGCGTGGCGCCCGAAGCGTACGCGGCGGCCTTTCTGGAGATGAGCGCGGCCATCAAAGCGGAGTTTCCGGACATTCAGATCGGGGCCGTTTCCTACGAAAACGAAGACGTCGAAGACGCCGGCCGCTTGCTGGCCGCGTTTGTGGATTCCGGCGCGGATTCCGCGTACTGGCCCGATTTTTTGACGGTGAGCTTCTTCCGTCCCAACTTCAACGCCGATCGTTGCGACTTGTGGGACAAGGACCTGGATGAAGAACTGCGGCGCACGATGGAGGCCGCTTTTGCCGCCGGGCGCGAGTTGGATGTGCGTCTCAACGCGCTGCTCAACAAGGTGGATCAGCAGTTGGGGGACGACAAGCCCGGCGTGCCGGTGCTTTTGGCCGGCTACAACACGCAACTGCTTTTCGCGGAGAAATACACGAATTACACCGGTGCCGGCGATCCGCCTGATTGCCCCTTCCACGACCTGGCCCACAGTTTGGGCGCGGCGATTTTCAACGCCGACGTCTTGATGACCACGCTGAAATATTCCGATCAGATGCTGGGCGCGGCCATGTGGAATTTCATGGACTACGACTCGCGCGAACCCGGCTATTACGGGTCGGCCTATCTGTTCGGGGGAGAAGTCGTGCAGCGGCCCAACGCGATGGTGCTGCGCATGCTGTCCCGCGACTTCGCCGTCGATCAGGTACTGGCCACCACGACGATCGCTTCCACTTTCGACAACGAACAGGTCGGCCGCACGCCGGCCTACGCCAGTGTCAGTGTCGCGGCGGACGAACGTTATATTCGCGTGCGTGTCGCGCGGAATCGCGAGCCGATTGAAAACACGCCCGTGTGCGGGATCGGCAACGTACACAACCCCGACCCGACCAGCTACATTCGCGGCCGCTTTTTCGTCGACGAAGTATCTCTCACGCGCGACGACGTGCCGCCGGAGTATGCGGTCGATCTGCTGAAAAACGGCGATTTCGAGCAGGATCTTTCCGTCGGTTGGAACCGGACGGCCGACCCGGCCGGTGCGGAAACCACCCGGCAGTGCGACGAGGACGGCTGCCACCTGCAGGTGCGTTTCGACACCGGTGCGAACAACAATCCCGACTACCAGGAGCAGATTTCACAAACCGCGGCCGTGCAGCCCGGCGGACGGTACCGCGTGCAATTCGACTACGCGGCGCAAAATCTGCAAGTCAAAACCCAGAACCTGTTGTGCGACCCGAGTTGGGACCTCACCTCGACCCCGGGGCCGTTCAACAACGCCGGGAACTATTGGGTGGAGTTCACCACGACGCCCGCCCCGGCGCGCATCATCGCCCAGGATTGCTTTGACGGAGCCAACTGCGTGCGCGTGCCGATCGTGGGCGACCCGGAATTCTTTCACATCCGGCAGCGCTACGTGCTGCAGTCCACCGATCCCGATGACTTTCACGTCGTCGGCGCCGTGAAGACGGACGATCTCGACGCGCCGGTGACCATTGAGGCCCAGGCCCGCAACGCCTCGGACGATCTTGTGCAGGCAGCCGGTTCTTTCGGCGTATTCGACACCACCGATTGGAGCCCGCAGGACTTTCGCTTCACCTTGGCCAACCGTGCCGCCACAGCGTTTATCAACATGCACTTGCGGCGTAAGGAAGGGCGCAAGGACAACGGCGTGGCCTACTTCGACAACGTGCGCATGTACCGCGAGGAAATGGTGTACGCGCCGAAAATCGCCATCGACATCTGCAAGGACGCGCTGTGCACCCAGCGGCGTACGATCCAGAGCGAGGGCGTGGTCGGCAATCAGTGGTGGACCAACGTCAACCTCGGCGGCACGCCGCTGGTCAAAGCCTTGGCCGGGCGGGCCGAGGACGAGATCAACGTGCTGCTGATCAACAAAGACCTCGACCGCTTCGCGCAAACCATTCTGGATTTGAGTGATTTGGATCTGGCCGGCGAGCGTTCGATTTTCGTCAGCCGCCTGACGGCCGACGCGGTCGACGCCGATAACGAGGTCGGTGCGCTCGCGCCGGAAAACCAAGTGCCCTTCGACGGCGGCACGTATTTCGGGTCGCTGGAATCGCCGGTACTCGATCTATTGCTGCCGCCTCACTCGGTCACGGCGCTGAAGATTATCGACCCGACACTCAACGAAGACGATCCCGATCCGAACGAAGATTTCGACGATGACGACGACAACGGCGACGACGACACGGATACGAACGGCGGCGGCTTCGGCGGCGGTGGCGACGATGACGACGGCGGCGGCTGCGGTTGTTGAGCGAGCCGACCGACGCGCGAATGAATCAATAAAATTCAGGCGAAATGAATCAGACGTGACGTGGCACGCGATAGGAAACGTGCGAGAACCTTCACGCTGCCGAGAGAGCCGCTAGTCGCCCGTTCCGGGCTGTCCGGCGTTGACCAAGAAGGTAAAAATCCCCTCAGCTTCGAAAATACGATCCGGCGCCGGAGTGTCATCGTCACCGATTGTGTCGTCATCACCACCGGTGTCGTCATCGACAGCGTCGTCGTCGTCGTTATCGTCGTCGTCAATAGTGTCGTCGTCGGCCGTATCGTCATCGGCTTTGAGGGGCTCGGCCTCGTTGAAAGTGTATTGATAGGCAAGCAAGCGGAAGTTGAGCAACACGGGAATAGTTTCCACCAGCGGAATGACGAACTCGACGCTTTCTTCATTCGTGTCTTGCACCCACTGGATCGGCTCGTATACCGAAACGGCGGCATCTTGGTTTTGCAGAACGAGTTGAACGGCGATTTTTTGGTCCGGAAATCGCGACAGGGTCTCGATCAGGACGCGTGCCTTGATGCGCCGGCCCACCTGGCCCGATTTCTCGCTGAATTTCGCCTGCCCGATGATTTTGTCTTCGGCCAGATCGAAAAAGTCGTCGCGCAAGACCTTGATGTCGATCGTCGTGGTATTGTCTTCTTCATCGGGCTCTTCGTCGATCGCGCACGTGGCGAAAAACACCGCCACGACAGCCAGCATCACCAGAAGAAGAAACCTTTGTTTTTTTGCCATGTATAACCTCACCGCCGGTTAGGCGGGTTCTAGCAGCCTACCGAAAAGACTGTCAAGCATTTTAGCGCACCGTACAGCCACGGCAAGATCATCATTTTCCGCGAGATTCGGCCTACCGGTCCGCTCCGCCATGGGACCTTACCACGCTTGACATGCGCGGCCGTTCCTCTATATTTGCCGTTTCCCCGCCCCGGCGGGTTACGGATCATTGTGCGCCCGGCCGGTGGCTTTGGGCGCGAGCACTTGCAATCGCGAAGGCGTGTCGCAACATTAGATAGTATGTTCGATAATCTACAAGAGAAATTCGCAAAGGTTTTCAAAAACCTACGCGGCCAAGGCAAGCTGACCGGGTCCAACATCGAGGACGCGATAAAAGAAGTGCGCATGAGCCTCCTGGAAGCGGACGTCAACTTCAAGGTCGTGCGGACATTTCTCAAGCAAGTGCAGGACCGCGCCATGGGTGAGGAGGTGATGACCTCCCTGACGCCGGGGCAGGTGTTCGTCAAAATCGTCCACGAGGAGCTCGTAGCCCTCATGGGCAACACGGCCAGCGAACTGCAACTGGGGGCCAAACCGCCGATTCCCGTCATGTTCGTCGGCCTGCAAGGGTCCGGTAAAACGACGACGGTCGGCAAAACCGCCGTTCTGTTGCGGAAAAAGGGACGCCGGCCGCTCCTGGTGCCCGCCGACGTGTACCGCCCGGCCGCGATTGCGCAGCTAAAGACGATCGCGGCTCAGGTTGGCGCGCCCGTTTTCGATTCCGACCCGAGTATGGACCCCGTGGAGATTTGCGCGCAGGCGTTCCGCCAGGCCGAAACCGGCGGGCAGGATATCCTGCTGATCGATACCGCCGGTCGGCTGCAGATCGACGAGAACATGATGGGCGAACTCGAGCGCATCAAAAAGACCATGCAGCCGTCGGAAATCCTCTTCGTCGCCGACGCGATGACCGGTCAGGACGCGGTCAACGTCGCCGAGTCGTTCAATCAACGCCTCAACATCACCGGCGTTGTCTTGACGAAAATGGACGGCGACGCCCGCGGCGGCGCGGCGTTGTCGATCAAGGCCGTCACCGGCAAGCCCATCAAGCTGGTCGGTGTCGGCGAAAAAATGGACGCGCTGGAGATCTTCCACCCCGACCGCATGGCGGGCCGCATTCTCGACATGGGCGATATCCTCACCCTGGTCGAGCGCGCCGAAGCCGCAGTGGACGAGGAGCAAGCCAAGAAGCTGGAAGAGAAGCTGCGCAAGAACCAGTTTACGTTGGAAGACTTTCGCGACCAGATGCAGCAATTGTCCAAGATGGGCAGTCTCGAATCGATTATCGGGATGCTGCCGGGCATGGGGCAGGCTAAAGCCCTTAAGGGAATGCAACTGGACGATTCGGAAATGGCCCGCGTCATTGCGATCATCAATTCGATGACCCGGGAAGAGCGCCGCAACCACCAGATCATCAGCGGCACGCGACGGGCGCGCATCGCCCGCGGGTCGGGCACGTCGATCCAGGACGTCAACGGCCTGCTTAAACGTTACGTGCAGGCGAAAAAGATGATCGGCGCCATGGCCAAAGGCGGCGGTGGGATGTTCGGAATGCCGACTCCGCCGGGTATGGGCGGAATGGCCGGTGGCGGCGGTAGGTCGGTAAAATCCGGCAAGAAGGCCAAAGGCAAGAAAGGGAAAAAGGGGAAAAAGGGTAAGAAGGCAAAGAAATCGGTAACCCAATTCCCCTTCCGTTGATACAAGAGGCTTGTTACAATTAACCAAATTGTTAGGAAAGGTAGATTATGGCTCTCAAAATGAGGCTGGCACGCTTCGGAGCGAAGAAAAAACCGTTCTATCGAATCGTCATCGCGGAGACGGAATCACCGCGTGACGGCCGCTTCGTAGATCAGGTTGGAACTTACGATCCCAAGTTGGAAGAAAACCAAGTGATTCTCGACGAGAAGAAAGTGCGGCATTGGTTGAGCGAGGGTGTGATCCCGACCGACACCGTGCGTAGTTTCTTGAAGAAGAAAGGCTTGCTGAAGAGCGGCGCCTAAGCGACGGCTCGTACTGGTCCAGAAAAACACCATGTGGGGGGATACAGAAAATGAAGGATTTGATCGAGTTCATCGCTAGATCTCTCGTGGATGACCCGGATAACGTGCAGGTCAATGAGGTCGCGGGGGAGTCGGCCTCGGTGATCGAACTGCGCGTCGCTAAAGAAGATCTCGGTAAAGTGATCGGCAAAAACGGCCGCACGGCTCGCGCTATGCGGACGATTCTCTCGGCCGCTTCGACCAAAATGCGCCAGCGGGCTACTCTCGAAATCCTCGAGTAGCGAAGCATGCAGGAAGCGCCCGCTTTGATTTCGCTGGGTACCATCACTAAACCCCAGGGGCTCAAGGGTGCTTTTCGCGTATATCCCCACGGCGGCAAATCCGAAAGCCTCGACGCTCTGGAACGCGTGACCCTCGCGCCGCGTAACGGCGCGCCGTTTGAGACGACCGTCCGTCACATCCGCCGCAAAGGCAATGTGTTTATCTTCGAGGTGGAAGGTGTCGATTCCATCGAAGCGGTCGAACCTTACGTGAACGGGGAATTGCTGGCCCCCGAAGCGGATCTCCAACCCCTGCAAGATGACGAATTCTACTGGTATCAGATCGCCGGCATGGAAGTCGTTACCGAGCAGGGCCGCAACCTCGGAACCGTCCGGGCGCTTTTGGCCACCGGCGCCAACGACGTGATCGAGGTGCATGACGGCCACCGCGAATTGCTGTTGCCCAACATCCCCGACGTGGTCCTGACCATCGACCACGAAGCACGCCGAATCACCGTTCGGCTGCTGCCCGGCCTCGAATGAAAAGCCCCTGAAATACGAGCGCTTTGCTTGACACCTGCGGCGCGATCCACGTATCCTCAAAGCATCATCAGCGGCGTACGTTATGTATTATGACAACTCTTCCTAGTGGTTTTTTGGCGAGTTGCCCGTGCGCGGACGTTGGTTGAATGGTCATTTTGCCCTGGGGGACGATATGCATTCCGCTAAATATTTCGCCATCAGCATGGTCTTTTTGTTTGCGCTGGGCGCAATCCTGTTCTCGTTGGCTTCCCAGCCCGCCGCCGCGGATGATGAAACGGCGCCGGTGGAATTGACGGCCCAGCGGGGCATCCACTGGAAGGTCTTCGATAACCAAGACGGCACCCGCACCATGAATGTACACGGGCGACCGATCCACTACGCCGACGAAACCGGCACGCTGCAGAGCATCCATACGCGCCTGCTGCCCACCCGACGGGTGATCGACGGTCACGCCTATGCGTGGCAGAACGAGCGCAACAGTTTGCGCTCCTATTTTCAGGCCGACGCCGGGCAGGGCGCGGCGATGCGTCTGGAAAAGGACGAACACGTGGTGACCTGGGCCGCGGTCGGCGGTTTAGGCAGCGGCGCGATCGTCGACAACCGGCGTCTCACGTACCCGCGGGCGATCCCGGGTGCGGATTTGCATCTGGCCGTGTTGCCCGGCGAAGTGATGGTCCGTTGGCGGCTAAGCGATCGGCCCGCCCCGCTGCAAATCGCGGCCGTGGTGCAGGTTTCACCAACCCTCGGCGTCACACCGGCGACTGAAGACGCGTGCGGTGGGCGGCTTGCCTTCTTCGACGATGCGAACGAGACCGTGCTGATTCTAGCCGGCGGTGTATGGAAGGAAGACGGGCGTCCGGTGGCGCAGGCCGCGCTCCATGTCGATCCTTTGGGAACCGGGGAGTATCTGTTGACTTTCGATGTTCCCGAAACGGTCGGCGAGGCCGAAGGCGTCATGGACCTGGAATTCAAATTCGCCACGAGTGACTCGAAGGCTAGTTGCGACACGTGGCTGTCGATGAATCTGGATACGACGAATTTTTGTTACGACAGCAACATCGCCGTCGGCCTCGATCGCGGATTGTGGGAAGAAGACGGCTACATGATCGGCCTGCTTTCGTGGCCCTACGACTTAATCGGCCAGGACGGCATCTGCCCGGGCAGCACCATCAACATCGCCAACTTCGAGGTGTGGATCAACACGATTGATCAAACGGACTCCACCGAGGTTTACGTCAACCAGGTTGCTTGTGATTATTCGTGCTGCAGCACGACGTGGAGCAATCACTGCCTGACGTACTACACCGCGTACCAAGCCTCCGATGTCATTTACGACGGCGGCTATTTCGACCGAAGCTTCGACGTGGCGGGGATCGTGCAGCAGTGGTCGGACGAAGTCAGCGGTTGGTATTCCAGCCGCGGATTCATGGTGACCAACGAGTATCGTTCGTCGTTGCCCGGGCCCGACGAGGACGATTATCTCTTCTTCGATTCCTTCGAGAACGATCACTACCCGACCTTGTCGATCACCTATACATTGCCGGAGGACATCCCTTGTAACGGCATCGACGAAGACTGCGACGGCAGCGACGCGACCGAGTGCTCCAGCGGCGATTGCTGCTTCTCCGGATGTTATTTGCCCTCCAGCTACCAGTGCCGGGCAACCGCGGGCGAATGCGACGTCGCCGAGAATTGCACCGGCGAGTCAGCCTGGTGTCCGACCAACCAATATCGTCCCAGTAGCGTCACCTGCCGCAGCGCGACCGGTATCTGCGACATTACCGAAAACTGCACCGGCGGTTCGGCCTACTGCCCGGCGGATCAATACCGGACCAACGGATTCCCGTGCCGCGGGGCGGCCGGCGACTGCGATCTGGCCGAAGCCTGCACCGGCGGTTCGCCTCTGTGCCCCGCCGATCAATTCAAACCGCTGATCACGCTTTGTCGAGCCTCGGCGGGCGAGTGCGATTTGCCCGAACTATGTAATGGGACCGCGAATTGCCCGAGCGATCAGTATCGTCCGGCCAGTTACGTTTGCCGCGGGGCTTTAGGCTTGTGCGACATCGAGGAAACCTGCGCCGGTTCAGTCAACTGCCCGGCCGATCAAATTGTCGGCAGCGGTGTGGTATGTCGCGGCGCCGCGGGTGAATGCGATCTCGGCGAATACTGTACCGGCATCTCGGGTTATTGCCCGCCGGACCAGTTTGCGCCCAACCTCACCGAGTGCGGCGACGGGCTGTTCTGTAACGGTGACGACAAGTGTTTCAACGGCAACTGCAACCTTCACGCCGGTGATCCTTGCGAAATATGGGAAGATTGCGACGAGAATCTCGATATCTGCCTGCCCGGCGACGACGATGACGACGACGATGACAACGACAATGACGACAACAACGACGACAATGATAACAACGACGATAACGATGATGACGACGACAATGACGACAATGACGACAACGATGACACCACCGACGACGACAATGACGACAACGATGACACCACCGACGACGACAACGATGACACCACCGACGACGACACCGCGACCGACGACGACGACACGTCTGACGACGACACCACGTCCGACGACGACACCAGCGACGATGACGACGATAACGACGATGATGATGACGGCGGGTCGGTACCCACGCCCGACGACGATTCACCGGGGGTCCGAGAAGTGGAGAAGAGCGACAGCAACGGCAGTTGCGGCGGTTAGGCCCCACCGCACTGCGAGGAAATCAGCCGTCCGTTTGCCTTAGAGTGTTTTGAGCGTCTCGACCAACTCCCGAACTGCGGCCGCGGACCTGTCCAGGGCCTCTTTTTCTTCCTCGGTGAGTTTGACTTCGATGATCTTTTCCACGCCCTTCGCGCCCAGCAGCACCGGTACGCCGAGGAAAATGCCCTCGTAGCCGTATTCGCCCTCAAGATACGCGGCGCAGGGCAAAATCCGTTTCTTGTCTTTGAGAATTGCCTTGGCCATTTCGATGGCGCTCGCCGCCGGAGAGAAGAAAGCACTGCCGGTTTTAAGCAACGCCACAATTTCACCGCCCGCTTTGCGGGTGCGCTCCACGATGGCCGCCAGACGATCGGGGGGGATCAGCATTTCAACCGGGATGCCGCCCACCGTGCAGTACTGCGGCAGCGGCACCATGGTATCGCCGTGGCCGCCCAGCACGACGGCCGCAATGTCTTCCACCGACACGCCCAGTTCCATGCTGATAAACGCCCGGAAGCGCGCGGTGTCCAGCACGCCCGCCATGCCGACCACGCGTTCCTTGGGGAATTGCGAGACGTCCTTGGCGACCTGGCACATGGCGTCCAGGGGGTTGCTGACGATAATCAGAACCGAGTTCGGGGAGCGCGGCGCGATCTCCTTGACGACCGATTCCATAATTGATTTGTTTTTAGCCAGCAGATCGTCGCGGCTCATGCCCGGTTTGCGCGGTAGGCCGGCCGTGATAATCACGATGTCCGAATCGGCGGTTTCGTCGTAGCCGTTGGTGCCCACGATGTTGGCATCGAAATTCAGCAACGGCGCGCTTTCCGCTAGATCCAGCGCTTTGCCCTGGGGCATGCCGTCGACGACATCGACCAGCACCAAGTCGCCCAGTTCCTCGGCTGAGGCGCGGGCCGCCGCAAACGCGCCCACGTTTCCCGCTCCCACGATCGTGATTTTTCTGCGTGCCATCGCTTCCCCTCCGTGCTTGTTCCGTGTGTTTTCAATGCGCCGTCACCCAACGAGTGTGTGCCAAGGCGTCCATAATCTCAATTGTGCTCAAGGGTCGGTCGAAAAAAGCAAAAAGGAGATTGCCTCTTCTGCGGCGCGTCCGGTAATCTTTTTGCTTGAACGAAATATGGAGTCGCCATGAGCGAAGTCAAGCTGACGCAGCTCTCTCACGGAAGTGGGTGAGCCTGCAAACTGGCTCCGGGTGAGCTGGCCAAAATTTTGGAGAAACTTCCGCAGGTAACCGACGAGCACGTGCTGGTCGGCCAGGGCGACGATGCCGGCGTCTACCTGCTGCGGGAGAACCTCGCCCTCGTGCAGACGGTCGATTTCTTCACGCCCATCGTCAACGACCCCTTCGCGTATGGACTCATTGCCGTGGCCAATGCCTTATCCGATGTCTACGCGATGGGTGCCAAGCCCATCACGGCGCTCAACATTGTCGCGTTTCCCGAAAAAGGACCGCCCGGTCTGGAAGTGCTCGGGCAGATCCTCGCCGGCGGTTACCACAAAGCCGACGAGGCGGGCGTGGTCATCCTCGGCGGTCACACGGTCGATGACAAAGAACCCAAATACGGCCTGGCCGTCACCGGCGTGGCCCACCCCGACGATCTATTCAGCAATGCCGGCGCCCGCCCCGGCGATTTTCTGGTGCTCACCAAGCCGATCGGCACCGGTATTCTGGCTACCGCGCTCAAAGGCGAAATGGAACCGCCGGGCACCGAAGCACTGCTGGTGAAGACCTGCGGCCAACTCAACGCCGACGCGGCGCAGGTGGCCCGCTTGGTCGAGGCGCACGCCGTGACCGACGTCACGGGTTTCGGTTTGGCGCTGCACGCGCTCGATCTGCTCAAGGCGGGGGAAGTCGGCGGCGAATTGTGGTTCGACCAAATCCCTTTGCTGGCCGGCGTCATCGAGTGCCTCGACATGGGCCTGATTCCCGCCGGCACCTACGCCAACCGCAGTTACGCGAACGACCACCTGGCGGTCGATGGCGGCGTTTCGGAAGACCAGCTCCTGCTCATCAACGACGCCCAAACAAGCGGCGGTCTGCTCATGGCTTTAGCGCCGGAGCGGGTCGACGAAGCCGTCGCGATGTTGCGCGAGAAGGGAACCGGGACCGCCGCCGTGATCGGTCAAGTGACCCGCGACGCGGTGACGCTGCGCATCCGCCCGGGGCGTTAGCCGTGCGTATCGGCTCCGTACTTTTGCCGGGGAGCATTCCCCTCGTCCTGGCGCCGCTGGCCGGATATTCCGACGCCGCGCTGCGCATGGTCTGCCGCGACTTCGGCGCGGACCTGACCGTTACCGAGATGGCCAGCGCCGACGCTCTCGCCCTTTCCAAGCCCGGTTCGAAGGGATTTCGCAAAACCATGAGCTTGCTGGCCTCCGCGGCGGAAGATCACCCCGTCGCCGCGCAGTTGTTCGGCAAGAGAGAGGAGTTGTTTGCCGAGGCCTGCCGGCGTGTCGCCGGTGAGTCCGACGTGGACCTGATTGACCTCAACGCGGGCTGCCCAGTGCGCAAAGTCGTCAAAAGCGGGCACGGCGTGGCGTTGATGGGCGACCCGGCGCTCCTGGGGCGTATCGTCGAAGCCATGAAGTCAGCCTCGCCGCTGCCGTTGATGGTCAAATTGCGGTCCGGTTTCGATCGCGTCAACGTCGTCGAATGCGCCCGCATCTGCCGGGAAGCCGGGGCCGACGCCCTGACCGTACACCCCCGCACGCGCGCGCAAATGTTCGGCGGCACCGCGGATTGGTCCTTGATCGCCGCGGTCAAAGACGCGGTGGATATTCCGGTCATCGGCAATGGCGACGTGACGCAAGGGGCCGATGCCGCGCAGTTGGCCGCGCAAACGGGGTGCGACGCCGTGATGATCGGCCGCGCCGCGTTGCAGCGACCCTGGATATTCGCCGCCGCGCGCGCCGCGCTTGACGATCAGCCGCCGCCGCCCGAACTCGACGGCCTCGCGAAGTACCGGTTGCTCGAGCGGCAGGTGGGCATGCTGGTCCGCTTCAAAGGCGAGGCGCGGGCCGCGCGGGAAATCCGAAAATACGCTTTGTTTGTCATCAAGGGCTTTCGCGGCGCGGCGGCGGCGCGACGACAAATCGTTACCGCACCGGACATCGAAAGCATGCTCGCCGAAGTCGCCGCGGTACTTATGCAGGAAGCGGAGAAACCTCATGAAGACGATGCTTGAAGGAAATTGGCTGGCCGGATACGAATCCATGTGCCGTCGGCTGCTTAGTGCGGTCCCTCCGCGTGCCAAGGGTGACGTTCATGACACGGTGATGCGACACCTGGAATGTCGCCTCATTACGGCTGCTTTGGAGGAAAGCGGCGGCAACCAGGTTAAGGCCGCGCGTCTGTTGGGTATGCACCGCAACACGCTGCGCCGTAAGGTCGCGCAATATGATGAATTTTTCGCTAAATAGCGGTTGCGTGACTGCAGCGATTCCGATACAACGAGGAAGTTAATCGCTATCATCGCCTGGACTATGAAGCGACTTGGGTGGCAATAACTACGAAGCGAAAAGTAACAGGGGAAAAGTAAAAAATTCGCTTAGTAAATGTGCTGGCTTGAAAAAAAACGAGATCCAGGCTGCGACGCGACGCCCCCAAGACATGTGAAATGATTGAATGGGTAGTGAAAACAAAAAATGAATAAGCCTAATCCTGTCGTTTTATGCGTAGCTGGGTTTGACCCGACCGGTGGAGCCGGTCTATTGGCCGACGCCGGGGTTATCGCGTCACTGGGTTTGCGAGCCGCCGGAGTCGTCACCGCCATGACGACTCAACGTCCCGCCGCCCCGGTAACCGTAGCGCCGCGACCGGCGGCGGAAATCGTACAGGAAATCAAAACCTTGGTCGCCGATTTACGTCCGGCGGCCGTGAAAATCGGCATGGTCGGCTGTGCCGCGAACGCCGACGCGGTGGCTGACGCCCTGGCCGAAATGGCTTGGCCGGTGCCCGTTGTGATTGACCCGGTGCTGACCGCCGGGGCCGGCGGCGACCTGGCCGGCAACGCGTCGTACGATCGGCTTTTGGCGCACGGCACATGGGTGACGCCCAACGTTCCCGAGGCCGTAAAACTAACCGGTCTGGCCGTGGACGACCTAACCGGCATGCGCCGGGCCGCGGCGATGTTGCGCGAACGGGGCCCCCGCTATGTGCTGATCAAGGGTGGCCACCTGACGGGTGATCCGGTCGACCTGCTCGTCGGGCCGGAAGGCGAAGAGACTTTTTCGACGCCGCGTATCGGCAGTGGTCGCCAGGTGCACGGCACCGGGTGCGCGCTTTCGTCGTTGATTGCCGGGTACCTCGCTTTGGGCGAGACGCCCGCGATAGCGGCGCGGCGGGCCGTGGCGACAGTGCGACGGGGTATTGAAGCAGCATGGGCTCCGTCTACGGACGGTTGGATGTATCTTGGAATTTCAGGGTAGGGAGTAGTTTTTTATGCAACGCACGATCAAGAACGACACCGGGGGCAATGGGGATAACGGAGAGCGACGGCAGTTTCGTCACTTGCCGATGAGTCGCCGCGAAATGCAGTGGCGGGATTGGGATGAGCTTGACGTCATTCTCATCACCGGCGACGCTTTTATCGACCACCCCAGTTTTGAGATTGCAGCTTTGGGCCGTGTGCTCGAAACCATGGGATTACGCGTCGGCTACATCGCCCAACCCGATTGGAACAGCGAAAAGGGATTCACCCAACTGGGTCGGCCGCGTCTGTTTTTCGCCGTCACCGCCGGCAAGCACGACTCCATGGCCGCCAACTACAGCCCCACGCGGCGGCCGCGTAAGATTGACTTTTTCAGCCCCGGTCGCCTGCCCGGCTTGCGGCCCGATCGCGCCAGCATCGTTTACGCCTCGTGTTGCAAGACCATTTATCCCGATGTGCCCGTGGTCATTACCGGCATCGAAGCCACCGGCCGCAAACTCGCCCACTATGATTTTTGGGACGACGTCTTACGGCCCGGATTGCTCGCTGAGTGCCCGGCTGAGTTGCTTATCTACGGACCGGGCGAGCGCGCCATCACGCAAGTGGCGCAGGTGCTGGCCCGCGGACAGGCACCGGTCGAGTGCCGCAATATTCGCGGACTTGTTTACCGCGTCGAGGCCGACCATTTCGATCGTTTGGAGGAGTATCTTCCGCCGAGCTACGAAACGTTGCCGCATTTCGACGAACTGCAACTTTCCAAACAGCAGTTTATCGATCAAACGAATCTGGAAGCGGACAACGCTGATTACCACCGCCAGGCCAAAGCGCTCGTGCAGCGTTACGAGAACTGCACGCTCGTGCAGACACCGCCCCAGCGGCCGCTGTCCACCGGTGAAATCGACCGCATTTACGCGCTGCCTTATTCACGCACCCCGCATCCGAAGTACCGCGAGGCCGGTCCGATTCCATCGTTTGAGACGGTGAAATTTGCGCTCACCACCCACCGTGGTTGCTTCGGCAAATGCGCCTTCTGCAACCAACGCATTCACGAAGGTCGTTACGTCAGTTCGCGCAGCCGCGAGTCGATTCTCAAAGAGGCGATGCTGATTTCCAGCTTTCGTTATTTCCGCGGCTGGATCAGCAACATCGGGGGGCCCGTCGCCAATATGTGGAAGATGGGATGTACTCTCGACGTGGATAACAAGGGGGCTTGCGAGCGTTCAAGCTGTCTGGAACCGGAACCGTGCGAACACCTCGCGCTCGACCACACGGCGTACACTGAACTGCTCCAGAAAGTGCGTTCCGTCGACGGTGTCGAGCGCTGCTATCTAGCCAGTCACATCCGGGTCGACTTGCTCGAACACGACCCCAGCGGCGACGCCTTTCTCGAGGAAATCATGACGCATTTCCTCTCCGGTCACATCAAGCTGCCTTTCGAGCATGTTTCGCCCGACATCAACAAGTTGATCCACAAATACCACGATGGAACCATCGAATCGTTCATCGAGCGTTTCGATCGAATTCGTACGCGCATCGGGACGCCCGAACTGACCATCACTCCGTACTTCATCAGCAGTCATCCGGGCAGCCGCTTGGAACACGCCATCGACATCGCGCTGTTTATCAAGAAACACGACCTCAACAGTTGTCAGATCCAGGATTTCGTCCCGATGCCCGGCACTCCCTCGGCGTGCATGCACTACACCGGCATCGACCCCGCAACCGGCGAAACGGTCTATCGACCCTTGGCCTACCGCGAGCGCAAACTGCAGCGCAGCTTGTTCCAATACTACAAGCCGCAAAACGAGCGCTATGTGTTTGACGCTTTGAAAGAAGCCGACCGCCTCGATCTGATCGGTGAAGGTGGGGATTGCCTGCTGAAAGCCGAGCCGAATTGGTCGCCGTTCGATTAACGCGGAGACCTCAGCCGCGCCATAGAAACCACCCGTGTCGCAGTTCACGCCGCAACCGACCGGTGCGCAGCGCCGCGGCCAACCGGCGCGCCAGATAACCCGGACGCCCGTAAAAAGCGCGCACCGCCGCGTCGCGCTTGGCAAGCAATTCCCCGCGACTCAAGCGATCAGCCAACAACAGCGTCCCCGGCGACGACCCGTCCGCCACCCCCGTATCCCCTCCGTCCAGCGGCGTGCCCGGCCGCGGGGCCGCCAAATTGAAACTCGCATACGCCAGCGGCAAGCGGCACGCCCACGCGATCGTCTTGTCCGTTTCCGCGCCGGACTCACCGGGCAGCCCGAGCAGAAAATGTCCGCCCACCGGCACCTTCGCCGCGTGCAGGCGACGTACCCCGGCGCTGGCCGCCGCGACCGTCGCGCCCGGCCGGACGCTGCGCAGTACGTTGTCATCGCCGCTTTCCAGCCCAACCATCGCCATCACGCAACCGGCCCGTCGCAGCGCCGCGGCCAGCTCGTCCGAAACGCGATCGGGCCGCACGTAGCACGCGAATCGCCACGGACCCGTGCGTGCCAGCAGGTCGAGAATCGCCAGGGTGCGCTTGGTGTCGGCATTGAAGGTCATGTCTTTGATGAACAGGTTGCGCCGCCGCCGGCGAGCCAGGAGGTGAAGCTCCGCCTCGAGATTGTCCAAGGCCCGCCCGCGCCAACCCACCGCGCCGCTGTTGCAGTACCGGCAGCGGTGCACGCAGCCGTGGTCGGTCATGATCGTGGCGAAGCCGTCCGGGAGAAAGGGATGCCGATAGGGTAACGCCCACACCAAATCGTGGGGCGGCGGAGGATACGCAAAATCACCGGTCGGCGCTTCGGGGGCCGAGGCGTTGCGGCACCACAAGCCGGGCGTTGTCGCTTTGCCTTGCAGCATGTCGCGCACGCCGGGCAGCGTGAAATCCGACACGACGCCCGCCACGAAATCGTGCTTCGCCAACGTATCCAAGGGCGCGAAACGAGCCAGATCACCCGACACGAAAAGCGACGCGCCGCTTTCCTCTTGCGCCCGTCGCCAAAAGCCGAAATCATCCCGGGCCGCCGCGCCGACCAGGCCGAGGATCGCGTCCGGCCGATCCCGGCGCACGATCTCCCAAGCCTCTTCGCGCGTGGCGGGCGTGACCGCGAAATCGCGCCAGATCAACGTGTGGCGATCCTTGAGCCACGCGCCTTGAACCAACAAGTCGATGGGGTGCCAGACGTAGGCGGCTTTGCTGGTGGACGAGCAGTAATAATCGCGCATGGTCGGTCGCGGCGCCGGGGGATTGCACAGCAACACGCGCATCAGTCGTCACTCCACGGTCGCCCGGGGTCGCTCTGAATGGTCGGCATTTCCCGCGCAATGAATTCGGGATCCTGCGCCACCAGGCATGGTTTGACGTGGCCGCGAAACCACTCCACCTTGCCCATCCGCCGCCAGATGTCCGCGATCGGCTCGGTGAGCAGGTTGCCGAACGAACGCTGAATCGTCGCGCAGGGCATGACCTCACCGTAAGGCGTTACGTAGAGCTTCTCGGTGCCCGCCGGACAACTTTGGTGCAGATAATTGCTGCTGCCCTCCCACCGCACGTGGGGCATTTTGAGTAACTCGCGAAACGTTTTCTCCTCCGCCGCGCCGATGGCCGCTTCTTGGTCGCGCCAGTTGCCGACCGCGTAGGCGAAGTTGACCGTCAGCGTTGCGCCGAGTTCGCGCGCCAGCTCGGCAATGCGGAAAATCGAGCCGTCGGCCGTGTTTTGCGCGGTGAGGATCGTCGTCAGCCACAGTTCGAGACCCTCCGCCCGCACCGCGGCACAGGCCTGCAGCAGGGCGTCATAGGCGCCGGGGCAACCGCGGCTTGCATCGTGCGTCGCGGCGTCGGGGCCATCCAGACTCATGGTGACCATCGCCACGCCGATCTTGCGTAAACGGGCCGCCGTTTCCGCGTCGAGCGCCAAACCGTTGCTGGCCAGCGTGATCAGCACCGAGCGATTCGCCGCCGCGCGTTCGAGCAGTTCGAAGATATCCTCGCGCTGAAGCGCCTCGCCGCCGGTGACGTTGATGAACACCGCGCCGAGCGCCGCCAGGTTGGCAATAGCCCGCACGGCCTGGTCGGTCGTCATTTCAGGCCGCGTCTGGTCGATCAGCGGCTTGGTCAGGCAATGGCGGCAGTCCAATTGGCACCGGTAAGTGACGCAAAACTCCACGCCGCGCAGCACCCGCCGGTTGCCGGCCAGGACACGCGCGTAATTTTTCGCCAGCCGACCGAATACCCGCCGGTGGCGCCACAGCACGCCCAGATTGTGTCGGCTGATCACGTCGGGGCCGTGCATCTCAGTCATCCTCGTCGCGCAGGATCAGGTCGCGTCGCGGATGCTCGGCGGCCGGTACCGGATGCGTGGCGAAGTCTTCCAGCGGCTCGACGACCTCCCGCAAAATTTCGCCGTCTTCGGCGACAATGCAGCCCTCGTGAATGTGGTTGAAGGGACTGCGGTCCAGCACGTCGCGCCAGATCGCCGCCAGCGGCCGCTCGCGCAGGTTGCCGTAGGAAACGTGCATAAAGTTGCACGGCATGACGTCGCCGTAGGGGCTGATGTACAGCTTCTCGATGCCCGCCGGGCAGCCCATGCGGAAGTAGTTGCTGCTGCCCTCCCACCGCATGTTGGGCCGGGTGATCAAGTCGCGATGAAACGCCCGCTCGGCCTCGTTGAGCAGCACGTCTTGTTTCTGCCAGCCGCCGACGGGGCAGGGCATGTTGGCCGTGAGCATGACGTTTTTCGCCATCGCCAGGCGCCACATGGCCTCGGCGTCGCCGTTGGCGATATTCTCCCGCGTCAAGATCGTGCACCAAAACACATCGACGCCGCGCTCACGCAGCAGGTCCGTGCCTTGCATGATGCGGTCGAAGAGATCGGGAATGCCGCGGCCCGCATCGTGCGTCGGCGGGTCGGCGGAGTCGAGGCTGATCGTCACGATCGACACCCCCCAACGGGCGATGTCGTCGCAGCGCTCGGGGGAAAGCGGTTCGCCGTTGGTGGCCACGGACACGACCATGCTTTTGGGGCCGCAGGCGGCGATGACCTCGGGCAGTTCGGGTAGGTGGAGGCATTCGCCGCCGGTCAGGTTGATGTTCAGCGCGCCCAGGTCGCGGCATTGCCGGACCACGTCACACATTTGAGCCGTGCTGAGGCGTTCATGGCCTGGTTGCCGCAGCTTCGTGGTCGAGCAGTGGGCGCAGTGGCCGCTGCAGGCGTAGGTCAGCGCGAACTCGATACCGCGCAGGCGCTTTTGGCCCAGCAGCAGGCGCGCATAGTTCCCCGCCGCCCGCGGCATGACCCCCGGAAAACGTGTGATGTAGCGCGCGTGTTTGCGCAGCCGGTCCCAGCGCCTGTTCATTCCGCCATCTTAGCGCCCCGCCCGCTGCAAAAAAAGGACGCGCCCCGGTTGCGATAGCGTCGCGGCAATAAATACCTTTTGCGACACTAGCCCCTTGTATTTCCGGCGTTCTCTACTTATTTTTCTGGCGGTTGTGCGCAGGGAACTTCCAGGCGCGCTACAATGTCCATGAGATGGTTGACGACCGTGGCAACGGTCGTTTTGCTTTCCGGCGAACAAAGGAGCGGCACATGCTTTCCGAAGAATTTGCGCAACTCGAACAAGAGATCGCCCAAAAGAGCGGATTCGTAGAACGATTGCTGAACGAGGTCGGCAAGCGGATCGTCGGCCAACGGGCGATGATCGAACGGATTCTCATTGCGATTCTCGCCGACGGGCACATCCTCTTAGAAGGTATGCCCGGCCTGGCGAAAACCCTCGCCGTGAAAACCTTCGCCGCGACCGTCGACGCCCAGTTCGCGCGCATCCAGTTCACTCCGGACCTGTTGCCTGCCGACCTGATCGGCACCATGGTCTTTCGGAGGGACACCGGCGACTTCGTGCCCAAGCTCGGTCCCCTGTTCGCCAACCTCATCCTGGCGGACGAAATCAACCGCGCCCCCGCCAAGGTGCAAAGCGCCTTGCTCGAGGCCATGGAAGAGCGCCAGGTCACCTTGGGCGACGCGACGCATCCTTTGCCGCGGCCCTTCCTCGTGTTCGCCACGCAGAACCCCATCGAACAAGAGGGCACCTATCCGCTGCCCGAGGCGCAGCGCGACCGCTTCTTGCTCAAGCTGAAGGTCGGCTACCCCAGCCGCGAGGAGGAAGCGGAAATCATGCGCCGGGTCGGCGGCGGCATCATGCCCACAGTTGACAAAGTCATCACGCCGGACGACGTGGTGGCCGTGCGCGACATCGTGCGCCGCGTGCGGGTGGACGAGAAAATCGAACAGTACATCCTGGATCTGGTGTTCGCCTCCCGCTATCCCGAGCGCGTTCCCGGGTTGGAAGAATGGGCGCCGCTGTTCGAATACGGGGCCAGCCCGCGCGCCAGTCTGGCGCTTTTGGCCTGCGGCCGCTGCCACGCGTTTTTGCGTAGTCGCGCCTACGTTACGCCCGACGACATCAAGGCCATCGGGCCCGACGTGCTGCGCCACCGCATTATCCCCAGCTACGAAGCCGAGGCCGAGGAGCGGACGGCCGAAGATCTCGTGCAAGCGCTGTTCGATTACGTAGAAGTGCCCTGAAGCCCGGAAGGAACGAACCGACATGCTGACCGAAGACGCCATCCGCCGCATTCGCCGCGTTGCCATCACGACGCGCAAAGAGGTGGAGACCGGCTTTTCGGGCGCTTACCACAGCGTGTTCCGCGGTCGCGGTTCGCAATTCGACGAAGTGCGGCCCTATCAGGCGGGCGACCCCATCCGTGACATCGACTGGAACGTCACCGCCCGCACCGGCGAGCCTTTCGTGAAAATCTTCCGCGAAGAGCGCGAGTTGACCTTGATGCTCGTGGTCGACGCCAGCCGCTCCGGGCTGTTCGGCTCGGTGCGCAGCAAACGCGAACTAGCCGCCGAGGCCGCGGCCATCCTCGCCTTCTCCGCCATTGAATCCGGCGACAAGGTCGGCCTGCTGCGCTTTACCGATCGCATCGAACAATATGTGCCACCCCGCAAGGGTTCACGCCACGTCTGGCGCGTGATTCGCGATCTGCTCGAAGGCGAAACCAAGGGGCGTGGCACCGACATCCGCACCGCCCTGGCGCACGTGCGCAAAGTGCGGCGACACCGCGCCGTCGTCGTGCTGCTCAGCGATTTCCTCGCGCCCTTCGATTATGAAAAGGAATTGCGTGCCGCCGCGTCGCGGCACGACTTGATCGCCGCCGAAGTGCTCGATCCGCTCGACCTGGAATTGCCCGACGTCGGCTTGGTCGAGATCGAAGACGCCGAAAGCGGCGAGCGCCGTTGGATCGATACCGGCGCGCACAACCTGCGGCAACAATACGCCGACACCGCGACCCGGCATCGCGAACGCTTGAATGATTTCTTCGTGCGTAACGGCGTCGACCTGCTGACCCTGCGCACCGACGAAGGCGCCGTGCCGCCTCTCAAACGCTTTTTTGAATTGCGCAGGCGGAGGCGGCGGTGAGGCGCTGGTGGTTGCCGCTGTTGCTCGTCGTCCTGTGGACGTCGCCGGCGGGCGCGCACCCCGTGGCGCTCTCGGCCGACGTCTCGCCCGACACGGTCGAAATGGCGAGCCATCTCACCTACACCGTGTTCGCCGAATGGCCCGCCGGGTGGAACGTCACGCCGCCGCGCCCGGAAAAGAAACATCCGTCCTTTGCGATCGTCGGCTGCGCCAAGCCGATCGTCACCGAACCCGCGGCGGGACGCTACGAGATGCGCCTTTCCTGCGACTTGGTGGCTTTCAATTCCGGCCGCATCGAACTGCCCGCGTGGCCGATCAAAATCATCAGCCCGACGGGCGAGGAATTTGTCGACTCAGCGCCGTCGGTGTCGGTGGATATCGTCGCGCCTTTGGTCGGCGAACAGCCGCTCCCGCTCAAACCGCAGGAACTCGTGCGGCGCGATTGGCTGAAAATTCTCCTGTATGCGATTGGCGGCGCGTTGGCCGGAGCGTTGCTCGTGGGCCTGATTTTCCTGCTGGCACGGGCCATATACCGCAAGCTGAGCGGCCGGCAAAAAGCGACCCCCGCGGAGCCGATCGAGCCGGCCGACGAACGCGCGTTGCGTCGCCTAGGGGGTCCGGAGTTGGCCGCGCTGCTCGCCGGTGAGGACGCCAAGGCCTACTTCAGCGAATTGACCGATATCGTCCGCGAATACCTCGAGGGCCGGTTCCACGTTCGTGCTTTGGAATTGACGACGACCGAGACCTTGCAGGAATTGCGGGACGTGGATCTGCAGGGCCACGAACTTTTCCTTCGCGATTTACTCACCGTCGCCGACTTGGCCAAGTTCGCCGGGGTGGGCGTCGAACCGGGCCGCTGGGCAAGGGACCGCGACCGCGCGCGGCAGATGGTGGAAGACACCAAACCGCAGCCGGAGCCGGCGGCCGACGAGACGGGGGAGGCGGCATGAGCCTGCAGCAACCATGGCTGCTCATTCTGCTGATTGTGCCCGTCCTCGTGCTCATTCGGCGCTGGCACGGGCGTCGCGAAGCCACAATTGTGGTCGGCGACAGCCGTTTCTTCGCGGCGTTGCCGGTTTCGTTGCGGCAGCGGCTGCGGCGTTTGCCGTTATTGATCCGCGTGCTCACGATCGCGGTGCTGATCGTCACGGCGGCGCGGCCGCAACTCGAGAAAGTCACGCAGCGCATCACCAGCGAGGGCATCGACATCATCATCGCTCTCGACCTTTCCGAATCCATGCGCGCGCTCGACTTCGCGCCCAAGGACCGCCTCACCGTGGCCAAGGAAGTCACCTCCGATTTCATCGAAGGGCGTCTTGGCGACCGCATCGGGCTGGTCCTGTTCGGCACGCGGGCGATCACCCAGTGCCCCTTGACGGTCGACCACGGCGTCGTCATTCAACTCGTGCAAAAAGCCCAGCCGGGCATGCTCGGCCCGGCGACCGCCATCGGCATGGCCGTGGCTACGGCGACCAACCGGCTGCGCGACGCGCCGGGAAAAAGCCGCGTGGTGGTGCTGGTCACTGACGGCAATAACACGGCGGGGAAGATCGACCCCATTACCGCCGCCCGGTTGGCCAAAGCGCTGGGCGTCAAGATTTACACGGTCGCGGTCGGCGCCAAGGGGCAGGCGATCATCCCCGGTCCGGCGGGCAAGCGTTACATCGGCGACGAACTCGACGAAGACACGCTGCGGGAGGTGGCCCGCGAAGGAAACGGCAAGTTCTACCGCGCCACCGACGCCGACAGCCTCAAGCGCATTTTCGACGAGATCGATCAACTCGAGAGAACGAAGGTCGAACGGGAGAAGTCCACACACTACGGCGACCGTTTCGAACCCCTCTTGTGGGCCGGTGTGGCGTTGTTGATGTTGGAACTGCTACTGGTCGGCGGACCGCTGCGGAAGGTGGTATAGATGCAGTTTGCGCACCCGGAAGTGCTGCTCGCGCTCGTGGTCGTACCGCTGTATCTGCTGGCCGCCTGGGCGCTGCGTCGCCACGGTCGCCGCAAACTCGCCGCCTTGCTGCCCGCGCCGGAGCAACGCGCCATCCTCAGCACCGCCAACCCAACGCGCGCCGTGCTGCAATCCGTGCTGCTGGCGACGGCCCTGCTGTTCGTGGTCGTGTCGGCGGCGCGACCTCAGTTCGGAATTGAATATAAGGAAGTGCAACGCCGCGGCGTCGACGTGGTGGTCGCCATCGACGTATCCACCTCCATGCTTGCCCGCGACGTGGTGCCCGATCGCCTCGGACAGGCCAAAACCCTGGCCGTCAAATTACTCGAGAGACTCGGCGGCGACCGCGTTGCGGTGCTGCCGTTTGCCGGCAATTCCACGTTGCGCTGGCCGTTGTCGTTCGACCACGGCGCGGCCGCGATGTTGATTGAAGCCCTCGACGCGCAGGCCGTTACGCGCGGGGGTTCGGGGCTACACAACGCCGTCGACGGCGCGTTGCAACTGTTCACGGAGGACGAAACCTACGAGAAAGTGCTGGTCGTGTTCTCCGATGGTGAGGATCACGTCGGCGGTGTCGACGAAGCCGCGCGACGGGCTGAAGCCGCGAAGATGATCGTCCATACCGTGGGCGTCGGCGCGACCCAAGGCGTGCCGATTCCGGTGCCGGGTCGAGACGGCGAGGAATTCAAGCACGACCGCAGCGGCGAGATGGTCTATACCCGCCTGGAAGCGGAGCCCTTGCAGATTCTCGCGGCCGTTAGCGGCGGAACGTTTCACGTGGCCAGTTACAGCGGTGAGGAAATCGACGCCGTCGCCGCCGCCATCGACGCCTTGGTCGGTCGCGATTTGAAATCGAGCACCGTCGTGCATACCAAAGAACAGTACCAATGGTTCCTGCTGCCCGCGATCATTCTGCTGGCGGTCGAAGCCTTGCTCGGCCGTCGGAAAAAGGAGGTGCGCCCATGACGCGTTGGTGCGCCGCCATGCTTGTGATTCTTTTGCTCGCCGCCGCGCCGGCGTGGGCGGCCGGGGTTCCCTCGTTGGTCGGCCAGGGGAACAAAGCGTACGAAGGGGGCGATTACGAGACGGCGCTCGCGGCCTATCAGCAAGCCGCCGAAATGGCGCCCGATCGTGGCGAATTGCAGGTTAACCTGGGCAATACCCTCTTCATGCAGGGCGATCACGAGGGTGCGATCAAGGCGTACAACAAATCGCTGACCACCGAAGACACGGCGCTTCGCGGGCGGGCCTACTACAACCGGAGCGCCGCGGAAATCGCCATGCAGAACTGGGACGGGGCCATTGAAAGCCTGCGGCGTTCGCTGTTGCTTAACCCCGAGGACGAAGACGCCAAGCATAACCTCTTGTACGCGGTGAAGAAGCTCGAGGAGCAGGAAGACCAAGAGCAGGATCAACAGGACCAACCGGACGACCAATCCAAGCAAGACGAACAGGACGAGCAGGACGAGCAGGATCAGTCCGAGGAAGACAAGCAACAGGGTCAATCGGAGAAGGACAAGGAACAAGCGAAGCAGGATCAAGCGACGCCCGAGCCGCCGGACGAAGGCAAACAGGCCCAGACGCCGAAAGAACAGCAGCAACCGCTTGATCCGGATATGATCGACCCCGAACTCGCGGCCGCCATCCTCGACGCCCTGCAACAGGCTGAGGAGGAAATGCTGGCGGCCGAAATGCAACAAGGGAGCACCGATGGCGGCGTGGACAAAGACTGGTAGCGGCCTCGCGCTGGTCTGCCTCGCGTGCTTGCTCGCCCCGCTATGGGCGAACGCGGCCGACTCCCTCACGCTTGCGATCCAACCGACCACCGTGGTGCGCGGCGATATCGTGAAGGCGCGGGTTACGGCGGATCGCGGCGTCAAGGGCCGGCCGAGCCTGCTGGGCGCCGGCGGTTTTGAAGTCGTGGCCTCTTCGCACAGCGATAGCGTGCAATTCATCAACGGCGCGTTGAGCGTCAGCCGTTCGTATGTGTTTTCCCTGCGCGCCCTGAAGTCGGGCAATTTCAAAATCACCGCCGCGGCAAAAACCCGGGGCGGCTCGCTTCGTTCCCGTCCCGTGCAAGTGACGGTCGTCGGGCAACAACGTTCGCAGACCCCGTTGCCGTCGCAAACACCGAATGCCGGACCTTCCCAGCAGGGTGGAAAACCGTATTTCGTCGAAACGCGCGTCTCGAAAAACGACCCCTACGTGGGCCAGTTGGTCTTGGTGGAGTACCACGTTTATTTGCGGGAAGACGTGCAGGTCACCGCCAACTCGTTCAGCATTACGACGATGCCGGAATTCGTCGGCTTTACCGGCCACGAACTGCCGAAATCCAACCGCCTGAATTTCGAACCCGAGACCATCGGCGGACAAAATTACCAACGAGCCTTGCTGCAACGTTTCGCCGTTTTTCCCGCCGCCGTGGGCGACCAGGCTTTGGGCACGATGCGGGTGGAATTTCGGTATTTGGATTCCAGGCGCCGCGGGGGCGACCCGTTTTTCGGATTGCCGATGTTTGGCAACGCGCGGCGCGCGGCGGCCGATTCCGACCCGGTCAAGATACGCGTCAAACCGCTGCCCGCAGAGGGTAAGCCGGGCGATTTTTCCGGATTGGTCGGACGCTTTTCGATGAAGGCCGAACTCGATCGCAACCAGGTATCCGCGGGCGAACCGTTTACGCTCACGATGGTCGTGGAGGGGCGCGGCAATATCGACCAACTCAAACGGCCGAAAATCGACCTGCCCGCGGGCCTGCGCATTTACAGCGATAAAGACCAGACCGACCTGCGGCCCTCCATCGATACGATCAGCGGCAGCAAAACTTTCGAGACGATTCTCCTGGCCGACCAGCCGGGTGACTTTACCATCGCGCCGATCGTCGTTTCGTTTTTCGATCCGCAAACAGGCGCCTACGATCAAGTCGCGTCGCCGCCGTTATCGATCAAAGTGCGCGGGCAGGCGATGACCCCGGGGCAAAACGGTATTTCGGTTATCTCGCGCGAGGCGGTCGAAGTGCGCGGCCGCGACCTGCGCTACATCCGCCGTGACAAAGAAAGCCTGGACCGCACAAGTGCGGCTTGGGTCGCCGCGCCGGTCACGTACGTAGCAATCGGCCTGTGGCCTCTCTTCGTTTTTCTTGTGATTCTCTTTCAGATTCGACAAGGACGGTTGCGGGCCGACCGTGGCGGTTACCGCAGCCGGCGGGCGATGAAAGAAGCCAAGGCGCGTCTGGCCGCGGCGCGCGGCCTCACTAGCGGCGAGGGGGCAGCATTCTACGCCGAACTTCAACGCGCGTTGCTCGGCTTCGTCGCGGACAAATTCAACGTCGCCGCGCCGGGACTGGAACGCTTCGAGGTCGAGGCATTATTGCGCGAGCGAGATGTGACGCCGGAGCATATCGAAACCTTGCTCGCCCTGTGGCATGAGACCGACGCCGCGCGCTTCGGCGGCATCGACACCGCGCCCGTACAACGGCGGCAAGCGCTCGGCAAAGCCCGGCGGCTGATCGCCGACCTGGCCGGGGAGTTGGAACGATGAAGCGTTGGCTCGGTTGGCTTACGGTGCTGCTCGTCCTGGTCCCGGCGACCGCTTGGGCCGACGCGGCGGCGGACCACTACAACCGCGGCAACCGTCTCTTTGAGCAGAACGAGTTCACCGCCGCGTTGGAAGCCTACGAGGCGGCCTTCGCTGCCGGGGCCGACGATGCCGACTTGTTCCTGAATCTCGGCAACGCCGCGTTTCGCGCCGGGCAGCACGGCGAGGCGGTTTGGGCTTGCGAAATGGGGCTCCGTCTGGCTCCGCGCGACGAGGATTTGCGCTACAACCTGCGGTACGCCGAAGCGTTCCTTCGCGACGAACTACCCGAGGGCGAGCACGCTTTTCTCGTGCGTCTCGCGCAACGCGTCGCCCTGACGTTTTCGGCTCGCGAGGCGCTTGGGATCGCGCTTTTCGCTTGGCTGATCCTCGGCGTGACGGCAATGCTTTGGTTGCCGCGCCGCCGCTCGTGGCTGTTGGCGTTGGGAATTGCGGCGGTTTTCATCTTGCTGATATTCGGACCCTTGGCCGGCTGGCGCATTTACGATCAACACGTCATCAGCCGCGCCGTCGTGATTGCCGAGGAGGCGGTGGTTCGCACCGCGCCCGCCGCCGACGCGCCGGAAGCTTTCACCATCCACTCGGGTTTGCGATTCGAACTGATCGATCAGCGCGCCGATTTTGCGCGGATTCGCGTCGCCTCCGGCCTGCAGGGTTGGATTCCAAAGGAAAGTTTCCGCCGCCTCATGCCCTAGCTTGGGAAAAAATCGCCCCAAACCTTTGAATCCTGTCACAACAGACATTATCCTATCGGAGCTTGTGAAAGGCGGTGAACCGTTTTGTTGAAACCGTATCTGACGCTTTGGTTGGTGGTCCTTTTGGGCTTTGGCGCTCTTGGTTTGCTTGGTTGCGCCGGCGATTCGTCAACGCCCGCCGACGATGATGACCAAACGCCCGATACTTCGCTCGACGACGATGACGACGACGATAACAATGACGACGACGACGATAACAATGACGACGACGACAATAACAATGACGACGATGACGATGACGACAATAATGACAATGACGACAACAATAACGACGACACGACACCAATACAGGGCGTAACGGGTCGCTTCGACACCAGCGAGAGCGACGGGTTTTATTCGTTGCCGTTCCCGATCGACCTGCGACTTTATGAAGACGGCACCATTCGAGTCAGCGATTTCCCCAACCCACGCGATTCGTTCGTGTTGAACGATTACCTGCTCGTCGGTGAACGCGACGTCCAAGGCTTCGGTGCCGACGCGGGCGTCTTTTTCTCGTTCACCGGCCGGATCGATCCGGCAACTCTGCCGGTTGACGCCGCCGCGTCGCGAGAGCCGGAAGCGTCGATGTTTATTGTGAGCATCGACCCCGCCGCGCCCGACTACGGCACTCGATATCCCTATCGATGGAAATACACCGCGCCCGAGACGGTATACGGACCGGAGCATCTGCTCGTGTTGCTGCCCGTGCAGGGGATTGGCATGCAGCACGGTTTTACCTACGCGGCGATTGTCACAACCGACGTGCATGACGCGGGCGGCGATCCGTTGACGCCGAACCCCGAATTGCGGGCGTTGCTGACCGGGGCCGGTGGCGACCGCGACGCGCAGGATGTCTTTGCGCCGCTGGTCGATTACCTGGAGGCGACGGCCATGTCGCCGGACCAGGTTGCCGTGGCCACCGTGTTTACGACCGGCGACCCGCTGCGGCGCATGCTGGCGTTGCGCGACCATGCCTATAGCTACGACTTGCCCGGCATCGACCCGGGGAGCCTGGTCCTCGAGCAGGAATTCGACGACTTTTACTTTTTGCGCGGCGAGGTAACGATCCCGATTTACCAGCAGGGCACGCCGCCGTACGTTTTTGCCGGGGGCGGCATCTTTTTAGACGACGAAGGCGTACCCATCGTGCATCACGATCTGCAAACGCGGCTGGCCGTCACGATTCCGAAAGGCGAGATGCCGCCGGGCGGGTGGCCGCTATTGATGTACAGCCACGGCTCAGGCGGCAGCTATAAGAGCTTTATCAATAAGGGTGTCGCCGAGTGGCTGGCCGAACGGGGCGCCGCCGCCGCTTCCATCGACGCGCCGCACCACGGACCGCGCAACCCGATTTCCGACGATTCGACCTTTGAGTCCTTCTGCTTCTACAACGCGCTGAATCCGGAATCGTTCCGAGACAACAACGCGCAAGCCGCCGCCGAGCTCATGGCGGTGGAGCGGCAGGTGCTCGACTTGACGATCCCGGCCGGCACCGTGCCCGGCGCGGGCGAGTGGACCTTCGATGCCGACACCGTGTTGTTCATGGGCCATTCGCAGGGCAGCACGGTCGGCCCGCTGATCGTGTCGGTGGATCCGCACATTCGCGCGGCCTACTTCTCCGGGGCGGGCGCCAGCGTGATGTTGAACCTATTGACCAAACAGCTACCCTTTCCGACCAAGCCCGTGGCTCAGATTATCCTCAAGCTGCGGCCCGGCGAGGCGATGGGGCAACTCGACGAATTCAGCCCGGCGTTGAACGTCGTGCAGCACATGGCGGAACTGGTCGATCCGGTCGGTTTCAACGCGTATTACTTTGCGCGGCCGGTGCCGGGCTCTTACCCCAAAAACGTATTTCAGGCGCAGGGAATCACCGACTCGTACGTCGGCTTTTCCTCGCAGGCGGCGTTTGGGACGGCGGCGTACATGGATTTGATCGAGCCGCTGTTGGGCGAGGACGCCTGGTGGCGCATGGAGCTAAATGGGGCGCTGTTGCTGCCCGACGCCGACACCACGGGCAATCGGGTGGACTACAACGGCGATCCGATTACCGCGGCGGTCGTGCAGTATCCCGCGCCGCCCGACGGCAGCGACGGCCATTACGTGACCTGGGCGTTTCCGGCTCAGCGCCGCCGCGTGAAGTGCTTCTTCGAAACCTACATCAACGACGGCATTGCGACTGTCGCCCAAGGTCTCACCGACGAAAACGCGCCGTGCCCGTGATTTTTGCAGAAGAAGTCGACTCATAAACGAAAGACCGGCACGCCAAGGAGCGCACCGGCCTTTTCGGTCAACTCGTTCTATTGAGCCAAGGTGATATCGGCCGACATGGCAAGGTGGTCCGAAGGGTCTCTCCAAGGGTCGCCGTAGCGGGTCATGTCCACCACCCAGTACGAGCAATCCCAATCCCCCGAAGCCACAAAGATATGATCGATGCGATGGTCCGGGTCGTATTCCCGTTCGTCTCCCGGCGCGAGGCGCACATCGAAGTCCGGCGCAAGGTCGAAGGAATTCGTCAAAGCGAAGTCCCCTGGAGAATTGCCGCTGGTCAATATGGCGTAAGCCTCGGTATCCGGTTTCGAATTGAAGTCACCGGTGATCACTACCGGGCTAGAGCCGATAATTTCTTCGACCATGTCCAGAAACATCGGGGCCGCCGTTTCCTGGAAAGGCGAGGTGTTGTCGAAATGGGTGTTGAAAAAATAGAACTCCTGCTCCGATTCGTTATCATGCAGCGCGGCCCACGTAACGTATCTAGGCATGAAGTTGCCGAAGCCAATAGAAGGGCGCTCGGGATGCGGGCTGAGCCAGAAATGGCCCTGATCGAGCAACGTAAAGCGGTCTTCCTTATAAAAAAGAGCCGCATCGGGATCCAAAGGGATGGAAACTTCCGCGTATCCCGGGCACAGGTCGTGCAGCGCCATCGTTTGCCAGGGCAAAGGCTCTTGCAGGCCAACTAGGTCCGGCGCGTGGAAATTGATAATTTCGGCGATTTGCTCCTTGCGTATCCCCCAGTTGTCGTACTCGGGATTCGGGAAGTCGAACAAGATGTTGTAGGTCATAACGGTTAGGGCTAGAGGACCCGGCGGCGCCGTGTCGTCGTCGTCATCGTTGTCGTCGTCATTGTCGTCGTCATTGTCGTCGTCGTCATTATCGTCGTCGTCGTTATCGTCGTCGTCGTCATCAGCGGCGTCAGCATCGTTGTCGTCATCGTCTCCGTTGCCGCAGGAAAGCATGAAAAAAAGCGCCATCACAAGGATTAACAGGAAAGGAAAAGTACGATCACGCATTAGAATCTCCTTACGTAAACAATTCCGGGCGGCCCAGTTGTTGATTCAATAAATACACGATACCTACATCAGGTCAACGGGATACGAGTGGTCTCGTGATCCTTGGCAGGTTCGAAAATACGGCTACGATTCCGCCGCCTCGACACTCTTGAAGTTGTCGATGAACGCGGGACGAAACTTTTTTCGCAATTCAGGACCGTGGTTGAATCGAAAACTTGATGTTGATAATTTCAAAGCGTAAACTACACGACTCACAACTAAGATAATTTTTCAGCGAAGAGCAAACGGACCGGCCTCAGTGTCTCCGTAACCGATGGATGAGTGGATTGTACTTTTGTAGACGTCAATAATTGGAGGGTAAACATATGTCGTGGAGAAAACCGACGTTGTTCGTTGTGGCGATGATTTCGTTTTGTTTGCTTTCATATGGAGTTCCGGCGGTTCTCCAGCTTGAGAATATGGCGTGGGCGGGCATTTCGGTTGTCAGCTATCAGGATGGTGTCGAATGGTTTCATGAAATCGGGGACGACACCGTAGAGTCGACCGCGAGCCTCGCGGAATACATCCCCGATGACATCGAGGTTTCATGGGGCGAGGGCAAAGGCCTCGAACAAGTAACCAACACGTCGAGCTACCCATGGTCGACCGTATGTCATCTGGCCTTGTTGTTGTCCGACGGCAGCACGGCGTTTTGTTCCGGGGCGATGGCGGATGAGTTCCATATCATCACCGCGGCACATTGTCTCTACAATTTGGAATTCGGCGGTTGGGTCGCCGGCGTGGAGGCGATTTGCGGACAGGATCGCAACGATCATCCGTTCGGACATAGTTGGGCCACCGGTATGTCGGTTTCCTCGAAGTGGTATGAAGATCCTCCGTACGATGAAACCAATGAACACGATTGGGGGTATATCGTCCTCGATCGACAAAAGGGAATTTCGACGGGATATATGGGCATGCAGGGCGAAGATAGCTGTGGTTGGTACGAGGGCACGACGATGAATCTCGCGGGCTACCCCGGCAGCCCTTTCGCCGGCGATTGCATGTATTTTGACTCCGGCGAATGTTATGAGTGCGGCGGCGGAATGATTTTCTACTACACGGAAGTCTACAAAGGCATGTCGGGCGGTCCCGTCTGGGTTTATTACTCGAAAGGCGAGCGATACAAAGTCGCCGTCGGCTCCGGCGCGGTCCCGGGTAAATATTCTCGTGGCTGCGGGGTGCAATACACCAACGACCTCGTCGATGCGCTGCTCGATGCGTTTGATGAGAGCTCAACACCGCCGGCCGACTTCTACAACGATTGGTGTTTAGGTCTTAGTTCGAGCAACTGCGGGGACTTTTGTTGCCAGACTGATGACCCCTGCAATTTGGCGAATAACGGGTATTGTGATTGTTATGACAGTTGCTCGTGGGACTCCTACGACTGTGGGGCTTCGGCCGGTGACGACGATACCTTCTTCCCCGACGACGACAATTTTCCCGACGACGATGATCACCACGACGATGACGACGACGACGACGAAGAAGAAGACGACGACCTCTGCGGAATCTGAACAACGAGCGAAGCACGCACTTTTTTGCAGTTTCGAGAAAAGGAAACGCGGCGGCTACCGGCTGCCGCAATTCGGCGGTCGCCGGCGTTAAGGCTCTGGGCGGCTCAGGACGTCGCTTCGTGAATGAGCCACGAGAAAAACTGCACTTTGACTTCCAGCGGCGCATCGTCCAGAAAGAGTTCCTGCTCCGGTGGGATGACAATGCCGAGCTTTTTGATCAAGCGCGTTTGTCGCCGGTACAGTCTTTCGAGTTGGAAGTCGTCGTTGGCTTGGCGTGTTAGGTCGATAACAGCGGACATGATTACCTCCTGCCCGGGGCCCCAATAGGGTAGACACTACAACGCTGCCCAAGGTTCCGGCCTACTGTGCCGTTGGCGGGCCGAAACCGCCGGAAAACGCGGCAATCCGGTTGCATTTACCGCATTCGTCTCTAATTTAAACATCGTCACATGTTTTGTCTTCGGTGAGGAGAATTTCCATGTCAGATGCAAAAAAGGAAGCTCTGGAGTACCACTCTTCCGGGCGCCCGGGCAAAATCGAGGTCGTTTCCTCAAAACCCTGCCAAACCAGCAAGCAGCTTTCATTGGCGTATACCCCCGGCGTGGCCGAACCTTGCCGCGAGATTCATCGCAATCCCGACGACGTTTTCAAATATACGGCGCGAGGCAACCTCGTGGCAGTCGTGAGCAACGGCACCGCGGTGTTGGGCTTGGGCAACATCGGCCCGAAAGCGGCCAAGCCGGTGATGGAAGGCAAGGGCGTGCTCTTCAAGCGATTCGCCGACATCGACGTGTTCGATCTCGAACTGGACACCGTCGATCCCGAAGACATCATACGTACCGTCAAGTTGCTGGAGCCGACTTTCGGCGGCATCAATCTGGAGGATATCAAGGCGCCTGATTGTTTCATCATCGAAAAGCGCTTGCAGGAGATGATGGACATCCCGGTCTTTCACGACGACCAGCACGGCACGGCCATCATCGCCGCGGCGGCGCTGATCAACGCCTGCAAAGTCACCGACCGTACGCTGGGCGAAATCAACTTGGTCTTCAACGGCGCGGGCGCGGCGGGTTTGGCCTGCGCGGACCTGTTGGTCACGATGGGCGCCGATCGCCGCAACGTCATTTTCTGCGACAGCCGCGGCGTTATCTATCAGGGCCGCAAAGAGGGCATGAACGAATACAAGGACAAGTGGGCTGCGAATACTGATGCGCGAACGCTTAGCGAAGCACTGCGCGGCGCGGACGTGTTTATCGGCGTTTCGGTCGGAAATTTGTTGACGGGCGAAATGATTCAATTGATGGCCGCCCGCCCGATTATTTTCGCCATGGCGAACCCGGATCCGGAAATTTCACCGCCCGATGCGAAGGCCGCGCGACCGGATGCCATCATCGCCACGGGGCGCTCGGATTTTCCGAACCAGGTCAACAACGTGCTCGGGTTCCCCTTCATTTTTCGCGGCGCCCTCGACGTGCAGGCGCGCAAGATCAACAACGAAATGATGGTGGCCGCCGCGTTTGCGCTGGCTGAATTGGCGCAGCAGGATGTGCCCGATTCGGTGGCGCGCGCCTACGGCGGCGAGCAGTTCTCCTTTGGCCCGGATTACATCATTCCCAAGCCCTTCGATCCGCGGGTACTGCTGTGGGTGGCGCCGGCGGTGGCCAAGGCGGCGATCGAAAGCGGCGTGGCGCGCATTGACGATTTCGATTTGGAGGGGTACCGCGATCGGCTCGAGCGTTTGTTGGGACCGGCGAATTTCATCATGCGCAACATCGTGAATATCGCCAAGCGCGAGCGGAAACGCATCGTGTATCCCGAAGGCGACACGCCGGCGATTTTGCGCGCGGTGAACCATGTCGTCGACGAAAAACTCGCCACGCCCGTTCTTTTGGGCAACGAAGTGAAGATTCGCCGCGCCGCGGACGAGTTGAACGTGAATTTGTCCGGTTGCGAGATCGTCGATACCAGAACCCTACCGCAGCGAGAAAAGTACATCGACATGCTGTTCCAGTTGCGTTGGCGCAAGGGCATGACGCACTTGAAAGCCGAGCGGTTGATTCGCACGAACCGCATGTATCTGGGAGCGCTGATGCTGCTCAACGGCGAGGTCGACGGCCTGGTCGGCGGCGTGACGCGCGGCTATGCCGATGCGATCCGTCCGGTCCTGCAGGTGATGGGCCGCGAGGCGGAGGCGAAAGTCGTGGCGGGCGTGTACATGATGCTGTTCAAGAACCGGGTCGTCTTTTTGGCCGATTGTACGATCAATCGCGATCCGACCGCCGAGCAACTGGCGGATATCGCGATGCAGGCGGCGGACAAGGCGATGTTCTTCGGCGTCGCGCCGCGCGTGGCGATACTGGCTTACAGCAATTTCGGCAGCGTGCGGGACAATTCGATCAGCGAGAAGACGAGCCGCGCGGCCGAGATCGTCAAAGCGCGCCGCCCGGATTTGGAAGCGGAGGGCGAGATGCAGGCCGATGTCGCGGTCAACTACGATCTGCTGCACGAGAGTTGGCCGCAAGCGTCGCTCACGCGCGAAGCGAACGTGCTGGTGTTCCCGGATTTGATGAGCGGCAACGCGGCCTACAAGCTTTTGCGCGAACTGGGGGGCGCGGTGGCCGTCGGGCCTCTATTGACCGGAATTGAAGGCGCGTTCAACGTACTGCAGCGTGGCAGCGACCCGGATACGATCGTTAATCTAACTGCCGTCACCGTATGTCAGGCCAGCGGCCGTAAAGATTTGGGCGTTGTAAAGGATTGAAATTACGGCACGCCTTGTCATTGAGCGGTCGAAACACCGGGTTCGGAAATTGATATCCCGGTGGGAGCGACTCGGTCGAGGTCACGATAGCGCTAACTAATGTAAAAACTAAACACGCGATATCTCAAACAATAATAATTAGTGTCCGAAGATAGTCCATATTATTTTGACATGGTAATAATACCGGAATCGCTTGACAACGGCCTTCGCACAAACTAAAAGTCTGTAGGCAGATGGAAGATCAAAAGCGGAATGGACTCCGCCGGACGCAAATAACACGCGTTCGACAAACAGAAAAAAAGGTCTTCTTGAGAAACCGGCCAAATCGGCGTTGGCTGGCCGGAAAAATGGCATAGGTCGCGCAGTCAATTGGAGTGACGCGAGATGAGTTTCCCAGAGTGAACATCGTGTGTCGCCTCGGCGTCGCACACCAGAATTTGGGCGTCTCCAGACAAAAAACAACGGGGACAGCGCAAGGGAGTGATGTGTTGTTGCATCCAAAAGCGTCGCACAGAGGCCCTTGCCGGAAACGTGCCGGGTTTTGATTTTTCGCAAAGTCGCCAAAAAGCCCGGTTTTGGGGGAAAACGATGAAACTTCACGCCGCAGTTGAGCAATTTCTCACAGCTTGCCGAGAGGAAATCCGTCTTTCGGAAAAAACCAGTCGCGCCTACGCCTATGACCTGGGCCAGTTTAGCGACTTCATGCAGGACAAAAGCCTGGCGGATATTGCCGAGGCGGATGTCGAACGGTATCTTCACTATCTGGATGCCGAGCAAAAACTTAAGAACTCGACAATTCGGCGAAAAATCATGACGCTAAAAGCGCTTTTTCGCTACTTCAACGACCGGGGCGTGCTTAGCGCCACACCGATCAACGGGATCGACAGCAAATACAAGATGACCAAAAGCACGCCGAAGATTCTCAACGCGCAAGACATGATCCGGCTCCTGGATTTCCTCCGCGAGGATGTGCAGCGCCTGGAAGCGCAGTTGCGTCCGGGATGCGGCCGGAAGTTGAAACTCCACTACGAAAACGCGATTCGCGATCGCGCCATCATCGAACTGCTATTCGCCTCTGCGATGCGTATCGGCGAACTATCCGAGTTGGATCTGGAAAGCGCCGACCTGGAAAGTCGCACCGTGCACATCTGCGGCAAGGGGCATCGCGATCGCACTCTGGTGTTGGGTAACAACGCGACCGTTGACGCGCTCCGCGACTATCTGCGGATTCGCCGCAATCGGCAAAGCGACACCGTCGCCCTGTTCCTGAATCGTTTCGGTGGCCGGCTGTCGATTTTCGCGATCGAAAACCTCTTTGAACGTATTCGCAAGGCGGCCGGGATCCGTCGTCGCCTAACGCCGCATGCCTTGCGCCACACGATGGCCACGATGCTGCTCAACAACGGCAAGAACATCCGCGACGTGCAGCATATTCTAGGCCATTCCAGCGCCGTGACCACGCAGATCTATCAGGAAATCGCGCCGCGACGTCAGCGCAAAGTGCTGCAAGTGCTCAACGATGAAGACCGGCTCAGCGTCGAGACCCTGGACGAGTCGGCGCCGCCGAAACGCCGGCGAACCATTCGTCGGCGGAAAATCGACCGCGAGCAGCCGATGTCTTTCGGTGAAAGTGAAACGCACGTCTCAGACGCGTAAGAAAGAAACTCGGTAACAGGGGGTTCGTGGTCGTCAGACCCGAACCCTTTCGATTTGTGGGGAATCGCTTTGGTTGTCTTTCAATTGGTCTGCCTGGTTTTTCTTCCCGTTGCTTATTGGTTGCTGTATCGCGTGGACCACGACGTGTTGCACGTCTCGCCGATGATTTTCCTCGCCGCATGGTTGGGCGAGGCCGGTTCGATCGCCTTCTATGATTTCTATCACTACAATCCGCAGTGGTGGTTGTCGGTGGGCGAAGTGCCCGTGATGATCCCGCTGATCTGGCCGCTGGTAATCTTGTCGGCGCGCGCCGTCGGGCGGGCCCTGTTTCCCGAGCGCGCGAGATGGCTGCCGGTGATCGTCGCGGTCGTCGTGTTTTTCGACGCGGCGATGGTGGAAGTGGCGGCCGTCAACACTGGTCTGTGGTCGTGGGCCGAACCGGGCATGCTCGGCGTGCCGCTGGCCGGCGTCGTGGGCTGGGCGCTGTTCGCCGGGATCGTGACGGCGCTACTGGCGAAGCTGCGCGGCTTGTGGCGTTGGGCGATCGTAGGCGCGGCGCCGGTGTTGCTGCACGGGCTGCTGATCGGCTCGTGGTGGCTTCTTTTGAAGTGGACCTTGCGCGGCGATTGGTTTTGGTTGTTTGCCGGAGTTACCGTCGCGCTGGCGGTGGTCGCGCTGCGGGTCCGCGGGCGACAACGGATGGGCATGGACCTGGCGCTGCCGCGCTTGATCGCCGCGGGCATATTCGTCGGCATGGTGCTGTTGGCCAACGAAGGCGGCTGGCCGGTTTGGCGGCACATCGCCATGACGTCGATCCCTTATGCGCTGGTTACTCAATTTCAGAGAAAGATATTGGCCGGTAAGCCCATTTGAAGCCACGCCCAGGTTCCCAACAAAAAGAAGGCCAGCAATCCCCACCCCAAATTCGTGATGAAGATGCAATCCCGTATCGACGGGCCGCGACGCAGCATCGGCCGCATGACGAGCAACTGCACAACCGGCCCGCCCGCCAGAAGGAATTCCCGCGCGCCGACCAGCCCGGTGAAAAACGACATGGCCAGCCAGGCCACCGAGGCGGCCAGCAACCCAAAGATAATCCGGTGGGTGACTTCCGGCCCGTGCACGACAGGGTACGTGGGCACACCGCGGACACGGTCGCCCTCAACGTCGCGCAGGTCGTAAAGAATTTCGTAGGTCAACTCGAAGGGCAAAAAGTAGAAGATGAGCGCCACGACGGCGCCCCAACCAAGCGCCGGTTGATACCCCGTGACGGCCAGCGGGTAAAAGAAACAGGTTGTGACAAAGCCGAGCCCGGACATGAGGTTCTTCAAGAAGTAAACCTCTTTCAGGCGCTTGAAACCGCCGGGCGCGGGCACGAGTTTGAAGTTATAAACGAAGCCCGTGGTCTGCATGAAAAGGCGCCAAACAATCAACGCCGGGAACCACATCACCGTCACCACCAGGGAAGCGGCGAATACCGCCGCATACACCGCAAACGGCCACCAAGCCTCGGCCATACCGTCCGCGCCGGGGATGCGGTTGATGCGGTCTTCCTCGGTGTCGCTGACCCGGTTGAGCAGGTTGACCAACAACCAATCGACCCCGCCCAGCAGCGCCGCGCCAAGCAGGTAGTGGCCGGTCAACAACCAGCCGAACACCAGCGCACCCATGATGCCGATCATGATGATGTGAAAGCGCAGAATAATCACAACGCGGTTCACGCGGCCCCCTTCGCTCCAACTCGGCGCGACGTTAGCGTACCCGTTCACGCCGGTCAAAGGTCGCCCCGCAAAAAAGCCGCCGCGGGCGCATTGCCAAACACGGCGTGTGCGTACTATTTTCTACTGAGGATGAAAGGAGAATTTCATGGGCCATGGAGATTCCTGGCGAAATAAATTGGTGGAAGACGGTTTGCTGGACCGCATCGATCGCGGCCGCGCGACCGGTGGACGTAAGCCCAAGGGCGGCGCGTTCGAAGAAACCGTCATCAAACGCCTGCACGAGTGCAAACCCGGCGACTACGTAAGGCAAGTCTTGAAGGGCAAGGGCAATATGGGCCCCTTGATGCGTGTGATGGATCCGCAACGTGGTTTGCTGGAATCGCGCGACGGCCGTCAAGAACGCCTCGCGCCACGTACCCAGGTCGCCGTACAGGTTTGACCGCCTCAGGGTGCGGCGTTCGGCGCGAACAAGGCGCCGGGCGCGACGCACCGGTTTGTCAATTTGGCACCGTACTACAGGCCGCCCGTGCCGGCGGCCTGTTGCTATGAGAAAGGATTTGTGTCGCGATGACCGGGCCATGCCTCGAAGAAGTCGCTGCGGTCATACTGGCCGGGGGACGAAGTCGCCGCATGGGTTGCGACAAGGCGTTGCTGGAGTGGGGCGGCCGCACGTTGTTGGACCGCGCGGTGTCGTCGATGCAGGCGCTGTTTTCCCATGTCGTCGTGGCAGGCGGCGAGGCGGCGCGCTATCCGGAAATCCCCGCACCTTTCGTACCTGACGTGCTGACCGGCGGCGGCGCCGTGGTGGGCGTGCATGCCGGTTTGGCCGGAGTGAACACCCCGCGGGCCTTTGTCCTCGCGGTGGACGCTCCTTTTCCGCAAGACGATCTCGTGCGGGCGCTCGTGGCGCTGGACCCGACGGCGGATTGGGTCGTGCCGCGCACGGCAAAGGGATACGAGCCGCTGTTCGCGGTGTATTCCCAACGATGCCGCGAAGTGATCGAACAACAAGTGGCGGCAGGCGAACGCCGCATCATGGCATTGGCCGACCAGGTGCGCACGCGCATCGTGGAGATCGACTGGCTGCGGCGGCACGATCCTGAATTGCGCAGTTTCGTAAACATCAACACGCCCGACGATTGGCGTCGTTGGCGGGCGGTTGACGAGGAGGGGAAGTCATCATGAAAAACGGGTCGCGGCTGGCGGCGGTCGTGTTGAGTGTGGCGTTGCTTTGGCTCAGTGGTTGCGCGGGCGCCAGTTATTATCGCGATCTGAAATTCGACGAGCACTACGAATTGGTCGGCGACCAACCGCTCTCGCACAAGGAAGCGGCGCAGACCAAGGCGTATCGCATGAGCGAGAAGCGCGGCGTCACGCACATTCGCTTTCTGGATGCGGGTCGGCCCGTGCTGGAGCCGCGTTTCGGCGTCGCGGAAATTCGCATGCGGGACGAAGACGGCAAGCGGATTTACGAATTCCTCAATCACCTCGGATTGCCGATGCCCAGCGGCCGGCTGCACCGCATCGTGTTCGAGCGAAACACGACGGGGCAAACCGTAGCGCGGCGCAATCTGAATCACCTTGGCTTTCCCGTCCGGGACGAACGGGGGGTGGCGACGTACCGTTTCGGCTTGGACAAGGCCGGCCGAGTCGTCGAAGTGTTTTTTGAAGGTCGCGATGGACAGCCCACGCGGGACAATGACGGCGTGGCCTCGCTGAAAATTGAATACGACCTGAAGAATCGGCCGGTGCGCGTCACGCACGGGGACGAGTCGGGCAAACCGATTGTGAATCGTGGCGGCATCGCCATGCGGTGGTGGGAATACGACTCCGAAGGTCGCCTGGCGGCTTCATCCACCCACGGCCTGAATCAACTGATGGTCAACGGCCAGACCACCGGGTTTGCGCAGGTGCGTTTCGAATACAACAAAGCCGGAATGGAGGCGTCCCGCCGGTTTCTCGATGCCCAAGGTGAACCCGCCGTCGACCGGCGAATCGGCGCCAACCGGGTGCAACGGTGGTACGACGAGATCGGCAATGTCGTGATGGAAAGCTATCTGGACGCCGCCGGCCAAGCGGTCGTCAGGCCGGAGTTGGGAGCCGCGCGCGTGGCGTGGACCCGCGACGAAAAAGGGCGAATCACGGCCGAGGAATTCTTCGGCGTGGATCAACAGCCCTGCGCCGGGCGGGGCAGCGGCGCCATGCGCATCGAGTGGAAATTCAACGCCGCCGGTTTGCCGGTGCGGCAAAGCTTTCACGGGCTGAACGGCCCGGTCGCCCATGCGGTGACGGGCGTCGCGGCGATTTTGTGGGAATACGGCTCGCACGGCGAGGTAACGCGGGAACAATACCGCGACGCGGCCGACAAGCCGGCGACGCGGCGAGACTCCGGAGTAGCGGAAATTCGCTACCTCTATAACAAGAGTGGGTATCGAACGCACGTCGCGAGCTATGGTCCCGAGAACGAGCTGCGAGCGATTCGCGGGCTCGGTTTCGCGCAAACCGTCACCACCTACGATCGCTTCGGCAACATCGTGGAGCGTCGCTACCTGAGCGCCAAGGGCCATTTGGTCGACCACCCGGTTTACGCCTATGCCGTGGCGGTCGTGGAGTACGACACCTTGGGTTACGTGGTCAAAACCGAGTATCGCAACGCGGCGGGCCACTTGGTGCGCGTCGAGCAGCCATGACGCGCGTGGGTCGGCTTTTCCGAACGCGTTTCATTGAGTAGGATAGCGGAGGCAAAGGAGCCTGTTATTTTGCGTAAGCTTCTGATAATACTGCTCTTTATTTTCCCCATGGGGGCCGCGGCGTCGGACTGTTTTCCGTTTGACGCCTGGCGCGCGGCCATTGTGGCGGGCGACGGTGACGAGGCACAGGCCGTACTGGACCGCGCCGGCAAGGCGTGCGGATGTTCCGAAGACGATCAACATTGCCTGCCGCTGCCGGGTTTCTCGGTGGCGATCTCCGTGACCGAGCTCCAAGACGTCGGACGCCGAATGCTGGATTGGCAAAAGTCGTTGCCGGAGCGCTGCAAAAGCACGGAGTCAAACGCGGATCGTAACCGCGAGTCTATGGAAAATTGCTATAAAAAACAAACTGTTGCATTTCATGACGGTATTGAGGGCGAAGCCTACGGTCGCCTGTTTGCGCCGATGGTGCTCGAAATGGGACCGCTGGACAAAGAGCAGATTGATTTCACGCCCGGTCCGGGCGGCGCGCCGGTCCCAAAGCGCAAACAATACAGCCGGGAAGCCGAACGCATCGGCAAACAAATTTGCGATTTGGAAACACGCCTGGAAGATAACAAGGGAAAACTCGAGCGCGTGCGGCGGCGCGGCAATATTTCCCCCGGCGCGAAATATCGGCGCGAAAGGGAACTGCAACGGCTGGTCAAGGAGATGACCGACTTGATTGTGCGACTTAAACAAGATTTCCGCCAAAAAACCGGCGAAACCTTCAATCCTTTTGATTTTTGCGGCCCCGCTGCGGCGGAGTAGGCGCTCGTAAATATCAAAAAAGGTGGTATATTGCCGCCGATTGACCCCTAACTCTTGCGGAACTTCCCTGGCAGCGGATTGTCGAAGGAAGATGTGGCAACGGCACGAATGGTAAGAAACGAGATCGACCGGGAAGACGCTCAGTGCATTGAACGCTTTCTAGCGGGCGATGACCGCGCCTTCGAGGAATTGCTCTTCCGTTACCAACGGAGGATATTCAATCTCGCGTTGCGTTTCTTACGAGTGCCGGATGAGGCTGAGGATGTGACGCAGGAGATTTTTGTGAAAGTATTTCGGTCACTGGAAGGTTTTCGCGGCGACTCAAAGTTCTCCACATGGCTGTACATGGTGGCCGCGAACCACTGCAGAAATCGTATCAAGTACCTGAAAAGAAGGCACTATTATGACGGCGAGTCGCTCGACGCCCCCATCGACGACGACGATGGGCCGCGCCGTCAATACGCCGCAAACGACCCGGACCCGGCCGAACTGGTCAGCGCCGAGCGCACCCGAATTGCCGTGCGTAAGGCAATTGACCGCTTAAACGACGACCACCGTGAGGCGATTGTCCTGTGTGATCTGCAGGGATTGTCCTATGAGGAAATCGCCGAAATCACCGGGCAGGCCGTGGGCACCGTCAAAAGCCGTATCCACCGGGCCAGGTCCGAACTGGCAAAAATGCTGAAGCCCCTCGTCGAGGCGGAGGGCGTGGGATGAACCACGATAGACTCGAACAACAGTTAGCGGAATATATCGACGGAACCTTGTCGCCGCAGGAGCATGCGGAGGTCGAGGCGCATCTGGCCGAGAATCCGGAATTGACCGAACAGTTGCGACTCATTCGACGTCTGCACCCGATGGTACGTAGCCTGCCGGACGAAGGAACGCCGCCGGATATGACCGATTCCATCTTGCGCGCCACCACGCGCCGCCGGCCCGTGTACTTCAAGGATCGCGTGCGCGGCTTATCAAAATCATTCCGGCCCCTGTCAGCGATCGCGGCCGTGTTCGTGGCGATCGTCATCAGTGTCGCCTTGTTCGGCTATTTGCGATTGACCGACCCGCTGATGGAACAGGCCCCGTTGGCCCTTTCCTTCAACGACACAACCAGTGGCGAACAACAAGACCTCTCCCGCCCCGCAAAAGACGGCGCGACCGGCGCGCTGGTCGAAGCGATCAATCACATCGACCCCGATGGCGGGTACGTGCGGGATGTACGGGTTCTGGCCCCGCCCGTGGCGTCGGCTCTGAAGGAACAAGCCACGCGGGACGCCGAAATCATGGCGGACACCGCGGCGAAAGCCGGAGCCAAAGCCTTAACCAAGGCCGCGCCGCGTAAAGAGCCCTATCGCTCGCCGCATGAGGACATCTGGGACTCCGACCTCGGCCTGCGACCCGTGGTGTTCGGCAAGTACCCTCGCGGGGCAAAGGGAAGCGGTAGCCGAAACGTCGGTGGTCTGGCAACGACCGAGCGTAAAAAAGCGAAAAGCGTACCGCCTCCCACGCCGCGGCTGGAAGAGCCCGTAGCGGAAAAGAAAGCCAAGGCCGATGAGGACGCGCCGGCTGCGAAAATCGTCAAACGGTGGCAGGGCTACCATTGCGGCGTCACGAAGCGGGCGGCAATCATCGCCACGAATACGCCGCGATGGAACAAGCTTTGGCGGCTGTTGACCGCGCACCGTATTCCGCCCGCGCCGATGCCCCAGGTGGATTTCGACCAATTCGCGGTCGTGGGCGTGTTCATGGGCTTGCACAGCACCGGCGGCTTCGCGGTGGAAATCCTGGACATCAAACGCGAGGGCGACAAGCTCGTGCTGGTGATTCGTGAAACCACGCCGCACGAAGGCCAGGGTGTGACGATGGCCCTGACGCAGCCTTTCTCGGTGGTCATGATTCCGCGCGAGATCGACGGGCTTACCGTGAATGCGGCCACGAGTTTGGACGTCGTTCGCGAATAAAGCGACGGGAAGCACAAACAAGTGAGTGGACGCCCGGCCGATTCGGCCGGGCTTTTTTTATCGGTCTTCGTATTGTTCGACCAGCCACTCGAGAGTTTGGTCGGGCATGCGCTTGAGTTTCTTGCCGATCTTCTCAAGGTCGGGATCGTTGAGCATCTCGTCGATGGCTTCTTCCGTTTTCATCTTTTTGTCACGAAACGCGCTCTTGATTTTCCGCAAGTCGTTGCGGGTCAGCCCGGTATCGAAATCAAGTTTTTTGACGACCCAATTGAGGGTTTTCGAGTCGTTATCGCCGACCAGATCCTTCAACGTCAGGGTGTCGACAAAATAGTAGTAGTACAGGCCGCCGATCACAGCCGCCACCAGAATGAGAAGAAACAGTTTTTTCATTTGTCCGATCCTCCGCCGATAAAGAAACGTTGCCGCGAAAGATAGCGAGGCAACGCGTTTTGTACGATCCCGAGCAGCATCGTCCGCACGCGGGAGCCGATCCGATCCTCCACCGGCCGCCCCACCGCCTCGGCCACCCACTCCAACACATGGCGCACCGGCTTACCCAAACCGAAACCCGCGGGCAGCGACGCCAGCGTGAGGTAGCAGCCCGTGCAATAGGTCGCCACGTTTTCGCCCTCGCTGCGCTGATATTCCGTGGCGGCGCGCGTCACCGCCAAAGTCATGTCCTGCAAAGACTGCCGCGGCGCGCCTGCGGCGATGCCGCAACAAAAGCCATCTTCCCGCGAGTGTTCCGCTTCGACCACGTCAAGTCCGAGGCGGGTGAGCAGACGACGCACACTGTCCATGAGTTCCGGCCCCAACCACCGCGCGTGACAACTGTCGTGCATGACAACCTTGCCGCGCAGGGGGTTTACCACTTGCAGCGTTCCCGCGTCGAAGAGTTCGTGGAGGTAATCGGTCACGAACATCATCGGGAAATCGAATTGCGCCCCGAAGCGTTCGGGCAAAATGTGTTGAAACATATTCAGTCCCGCGGGACAAGCGAAAACCATGCGGTCGATCGGCCGGTCGCGGTAGTACGCCGTGTGTTTTTCGGCGAAGCGGCGAACAACATCGAAGAGCCCGAAGCGGAAGTACATCTCGCCGCAACACGCCTCGAGGCTTCCGGCGATGGTCAGGTCGTCGAACACGCCGGATTCGGTCAGGTAGGCGCAGGTGATCAGATTGCAGCCGGGATACAGCACGTCGCCGGCCGGCTCGTTGTCGGCCCATTGCGCCACGAGGCGCTGTTCGTCATCAGGCAACCGCGACAGAACGTATGACCGAAAATTGTCCGGCAACGTCGGCATGAAATACCGCACGCGTTCGGGTAGGCCGTGCGCCACGTAGCGGGCGTAGAAACGCTGGAGGATGCGCGTGTAGGGCTCCGCGTCTTCGGGGCAAAACACGTCGCAGGCCGCGCAGGACATGCATTCGCGATCGATGTGGGGCGTCGGCTCGCCCGCGTCGAGCCGGGTCATTTCGGCAGCGGCCTCGACCAGGTCGAGCTGCATATACACGCAGCGATTGAGGCAGGTTCCACAGTGGATGCAGGGATTCATGGGCACCTACTCCGTGCCGATTTCGTAAACGTGAATCAGGTTCGTTGTGCCCGATTCGTGGAACGGCACGCCGGCCGCGAGAATCACCTGGTCGCCGGGCTTGGCCAGGCCGCGTTCGATCAACAAACGTTCGGCGAGACGGAAGATGTCATCGGTGGTCTTGACCTCCGGCGCGGGCAGCGGCATGCACCCATAAAGCAGGCTGCAGCGGCGCATGACCTTCTCGTGAGGCGTGAGCGCAACGACCGGAACCGGCGGACGTCGTTTGGACAGTAGGCACGCCGTGGAACCGCTGGACGTGTAGGCGACGATAAGCCGCGGGTGGATGTCGTCCACCATGGCCATCACCCCGTCCACGACGGCCTTGGCCACCGGCGACGCGTCGTGGGCGCTGAGGGGCGGTTCGGCCACCATCTCGACCAAGGGCTCGGTCTGCCGCGCGATGGCCTCCATCATCTGGACCGCCTCCAACGGGTAATGCCCGGCGGCGGTCTCCCCCGAAAGCATGACTGTGTCCGCGCCGTCGAGAATCGCGTTGGCCACGTCGGATGCCTCGGCGCGAGTCGGCAGCGGCGAGAACGTCATCGATTCGAGCATCTGCGTGGCGACAATCACCGGTTTGCCGCGCTTGTTGGCCCCCGCGATGATCTTCTTTTGCAGCACCGGCACTTTGTCGACACCGACTTCCACTCCCAGGTCGCCCCGTGCCACCATGATGCCGTCCGCAGCCTCGAGTATCGCCTCGAGATTGGCGATGGCTTCGGGTCGCTCAAGCTTGGCGATGATGGGCAACACGGTACCCTGCGCGCGGAGAAAGTTGCGCAACGTCGTAATGTCCTCGCCGGTGCGCACGAAGGACAGGGCTATGAAATCCGCGCCGAGCCTCACGGCGGCCAAGGCGTCGCGAAAATCCTTGTCGGTCATCGTCGGCACGTTCAGGGGCGCGCCGGGCACGTTGACGCCCTTGCGGTCGGAAAGCATGCCGCCGCGCACCACGCGGCAGACGGCCTTGTTGCTTTCGACGTGCAGCACGCGTAGGTGCAGGTAGCCGTCGGCGAGAAAGATATCGGTATCCGGACGCAGCGAATCCAGCAGTAGCGGATAATCAACTGTGAGGTGCGCCGCGGAGCAGGGGCCGTCGCCCGGCGCGATGGTCAATTCGTTCCCGGCGTCGAGTTCGACAGCGCCGTCGGGGAAACGACCGATGCGGATTTTAGGCCCTTGGAGATCGGCCAGCACGGCCAGCGGCCGGCCTGCCTCGCGCTCGGCGGCGCGCACGGCCTCGACCCGCGGGCGCTGCGCGTCTTCACCGCCGTGGGAGAAGTTAATTCGCGCGCCGTCCATTCCGGCGCGGACCATGGCCGCGACAACTTGCGGGTCGTCGGTGGATGGGCCGAGGGTACACAAAATTTTCGTAAATGACATAATGTCGCCCCACTCGCAGTTTGTGAGTGATCATCGCGCGGCACGCGGATTGTGGTGCGAAGCTGAGTATAGCGCGAAACCGCGCGGTTGCGAGAGCCCCGGCGCTATCTTTTTGGCCGGGGCGGCGGTAGGCCTGACGAAAAAGCGGCGATTTGGTACAGTCCGCGCGAGTCGGAAAAAGGAGATGCGAATGCGACGAGTGATCGTGTTGACCCTGCTGTTGAGCTTGACGCTGTGCAGCGGCGCTTGGGCGCTGGATTTGAATGGCGTGCTCGCCGGGGTGAAAGCGCGTTACAGCAAAGCCAAGGACCTGACCGTCGATTTCGAGCAGGTGGCGAAAATCAAACAACTCGGGAATCGCGAGAAGAAAGCGCACGGCACGATCTATCTAGCCCGGCCGGACAAAATGCGCTGGGTGTACAAGTCCCCGCCCGTCAAGGAAATCATCACCGACGGGGCGAGCCTGGTGATCTATTACGCCGATGAGAAAAAAGCGTATCTGGATATGGCGGGCAAGACCTTCAACGTGGCCGAACCCATCAAGATCCTGAGCGGCGATATCGATTTGAAACATAAATACGAAGCCGAGCTTCTGCCCGAAGAAGACGGCCGTGCGCGCATCAAGCTCACGCCGCGGCGACCCATGGGCTTCGCGCATTTGGTGTTGCACATCGAGCCCAAGACCTTCTACGTGAGGCGGGTGGATACGGTGGACGCCTACGGCAACGTCACGCGAATCTCGTTGTCCACGCCGCGCTTCAATGTGAATCTTCCCGAAAGCACCTTCGTCTATACGCCCCAGGAAGGCGTCGAGATCATCGATGCGCCGATGATGGACGGCCTGTAATACGATGCCGCACTCGCTGGCCCCGCTGTTTGATCCGCATAAAGTCCTGCTCGTGGGCGCGAGCGAAACGACCTTGTTCTCGGCCGGCATCGCGCGCTACCTACTAAGCGGCGACTACGCCGACCGCCTGGTGATGGTCAATCCCAAACACGATACGGTTTACGGGCGACCTGCGTTCCCGAGCATCAGCGCGGCGGCCGCGCAGGGTCCGTTTGACTTGGCCATCATGGTAATACCGGCGCCGCACGTGGTGGCGGCGATCGAGGAGTTGGCGGCCATCGGCTGCCGCTTGGCGATTGTCGAGAGCGCGGGTTTTGCGGAGATCGGCGCGCACGGCAGAGAATTGCAGGAGCAACTCAGCCAAACGGCGCGGCGGGTCGGCGTGCGGGTGCTCGGTCCCAATTGTGTGGGCGTGGTCAACACGGCTAACGGTTTCGCCACGACCGAAGTCATGCCCGAATGCATGATGCCGGGCGGCGTGGCTTTCGTGGCGCAAAGCGGCGTGTTTGGGTCGATTCTGCTGGATACCGCGGCGGCGGTCGGGATGCGCTTTTCCAAGGCGATCACGCTGGGCAACCGCGTCGATTTGGACGAGGCGGATTTCCTGGATTATCTGGCGGAAGACGAAACGACGCGCGTGGTGGCCATGTACTTGGAAGGCGTGGCGGACGGGCGGCGGTTCTTTGCGGCAATGCGACGTTGCACTGCACGCAAGCCGGTCGTGGTGCTCAAAGGCGGCCGCACCCCGTCGGGAGCGCACGCCGTCGGCAGCCACACGGCGAGCCTGGCGGGCCATGACGCCGTGTTTACCGGAGCGCTCAAGCAAGCGGGCGGCATTCGCGCCGCAACCCTCGAAGAGTTGACCGACGCCGCGAAAGCGTTCGACGCATGTCCTTTGCCGCAAGGTCGCCGCATCGGCATGGTGACGACCTCCGGGTCGCAAGGCATTTTGGCGGCGGATATCCTGCACGATCACGGGTTGGAATTGGCCTCGTTGGCGCCGGCGACGATCCAGCGAATTCGCGCGCTGACGCCGGCGTGGGTGCCGGTGGGCAATCCGCTGGATTTGGGTCCTTCGGGTGTTTACGCGGAAGGAATCGCGGCGCTGTTGGACGACCCGAATGTGGACGCGTTGATGATTATCGTCGCCGTGCCGTGGGGGGCGATCAAGGAGACGTTTGAGAGCGGCGCGCCGATTTCGTTTTTGTTGGGCGAAGAAGACCTCTTGCGTCGAGCCGCCGCGGAAAAGCCGGTGCTCGTCGCGCATCTAGGGCATCCGACATTCACCGCCGCGGTGGCCGCGGCGGTCGGCGACTATCTGCCGATCTATCCGAATTCGGAGCGGGCCGCGCGGGCGCTGGCCATGTTGGCTTCGTTTAGAAAATGACCGACAGGCGCACGGTGCCGGCGAAATACGCGTAACCGCCGGCCTCTTCACCGCGAGCGTCTTGGTGTGTGAATTCCAGATTGCTGATGAAGTAACCGCCGCGGCCGCATAGGCCGAGCGTGAACAGGTCGTGCAGGTAGAAATCGATGCCGAGTTCGGCCAGGCCGCCGTACCCGTGGGCGTCTTCGCTGTCTTCCAGCGTCTTGGCCCCGGCCGACCATTTCGACTTGTATTTCATAAACGACATCGCCCCGAGCAGCCCGGCGTAGGGAACGACCAAACGCGAGTTGTAGTTGAAACGCGGTCCCAGGCCGCCGACGAAATGGTCCAATTCGATTTCGCCGGTGTTATCTTCATCGCTTTGCTGATGCGACCCGTAGAGAATCGAGCCGGTCACGCCGAGCCAGTCGATCACGCCGTAGGACATGGACGCGCCGTATATGATGTCGCCGGCCACCATGTCGCCTAATTTACCGGTCATGACGCCGTAACCGGCCTCGGGCGCGAGCGCGAGCATGCCTTCTTCCACGGCCCCGGCGGTCGCGGCGAAGCCAAGCAGCAAACACAAAACAATAGCCAAACGGCAAAAATTCATGGGGTCACCAACGCAAATTCAGGCGCAACGTCACGGCCAGACCGTTGATCGCGGTATCGACGATGTTGCGGTTAAAGATATACAGGTAGCGGGCTCGGATACCGACATCGACGCGGTCCAAAGCCGCCATGCCGGTTTCCCATATCGTGTAATCCACGCCACCGCCGAGATTCATATCAAGATCCCACTCGCTTTTTTCCTTGTCTTCCAGCGGCTGAAAGATCACGTACGCCGCGCCGAAACCTCCCGAGATGTACGGGTGCAGGCGTCGCCCTTCAAACACGTAGCCGGGGTTGAAAGACATGTGGTGGACCGTTATGTCGAACACGGTGGAATCGTCGCCGGTCCACTCGAAACCTTCGCCGCGGGCTTTGGTGTACAGGTAGTGCACTTCGCCGACCATGTTGCGGGCCCACGAGAAGTGAAAAATTTGAAATAGCGTGCCGCCGTAGGTGAGAGCGGGGTCCACTTCGATACGCGCCGCCCGTTTGTCGTACATGAACAGCCATATGTAACCGCCTTCGGCGGCGGTGTTGGAACGAAAATCCTTGGCCCCGGCGATCGCGGGCAGGATGAACGTCAAGCATATGCTAATCAACACAAGACGGCGCACTCGGCGAATCTCCCGTGGCTAAAACGTGAACGCCAATGTGGCGAGACCGGAAACCATCTCACCCGAATCGAAGTGTTCCATGAAAATATAGCCGTATCGACCCGTCAATCCAAACGATATGTGGTCGGTGAAAATCAGTTCGACGCCCGCGCCGAAAACCATGCCTGGATCGCTTTCGTCGTCCAGCGGCGGGTCGAGGCTGACCACGTAGTAATTCGCGCCCGCCGTGAGGTACGGCTGCCAGAGCCCGGTGAGCACGTTCCAGCGCAGTTGCATGACCAGTTCCTGCGTGGTCATCGTGTTATTCTCGTCACGATCGGTTTCGACTCGCTGCTCGCTGAGCAGCAAACCGACCTGTAGGCCGAGCCAATCGCTGATCCCGTAATTGAGCAGTGCGCCGGAAAGCAATGCGGCGTGCGTGTCGAATCTTTCCGTCGAAGGATGGTGCATGATCGGCCACACCACACCGGCATTGCCCACAATGCTAACGCGACCGCCGCGCTGCGCAGCCACGGGCGAAGCGAGCAAAACGATCAACAGCGCACTCCAAAGCGCTCGCCGACGTATGGGCATAGCTCTCCCAATCGATTGAAATTCGCCGTTTTTACCCTCGCCCCCGTATACCCGCGGCACTTTGCTTCGTCAACCGCCGGGCTTGTGGCAAGGCGGCGGGCACGGCTATCATGACGACCGCACACAGGGGGGATATCGTGGTCGAAACACACGTATGGTTGGCGGAAATCACCGACAAACAAGTGGTTGAAGACGTTTATTTCCTGCGGTCGAAAAGCTTGGGCACGACCAAAAGCGGGAAGCCTTATCTGATGCTGACACTCAGCGACCGAACCGGCGACATCGCAGGGCGCTTGTGGGATGACGCCGAGCGCTTCGACGCCGCCGCCGCGCCGGGCGATTTCGTGCTCGTGCGGGCGCGGGGCGGGTTGTGGAAAGACAAGGTGCAGCTCACGGTTAGCTACATGGAAGCCGTGCCGCTCGAAGGTGTCGATCCGGCAATGTTCCTGCCCGTCTGCCCGCGCGATGTGGAGCCCTATTGGCAAACCTTGCGCGAGGTCGCCGAGAGTTTGCCCGAGGGGCCCTACCGGCGGCTTTCGCTCGCACTGCTGGACGATCCGGAATTCGGTGCGGACCTCCACCGCGCGCCGGCGGCAACCGGCGTGCATCAAGCCTACGTCGGCGGACTTCTTGAACACACGTGCTCGATGCTGCTACTGGCCGGGAAGGTGTGCGACCATTTCCACACACTCGACCGCAGCTTGTTGCTGGCCGGCGTATTGTTCCACGACCTGGGTAAAACCCGCGAACTAAGCTACGAGACGGCGCTGGAATACAACGACGGCGGCAAACTGGTCGGCCACTTGGTATTCGGCGTGGAGATGCTCGAGCAACTCGCCGCGCGGGCCGGCGTCGACGCGCCGCAGGAAATCATGTTGCTGAAACACCTGATTCTGTCGCACCACGGCCGGCCGGAATTCGGCACCGTGCGTGTGCCGCAGTTCGCCGAAGCGGCCGTGCTGCACTACCTGGATAATCTGGACGCGCGCGTATTTCAGTTTTTCCAAGCCGAGGTGGAGACCACGCAAGGCCAATGGAGCGACCGAAAGTGGGCGCTCGAGACCGCCGTTTACAAAATTCCGCGCGCCGAATACGGCTACCAGTTCACGCTGCCGTTGGGTGAACCGGCGCCCAAGAAAAAAGAAGAGGCGGCCACGAAGAAGGATATGCCGCTCTTCGGGGAATGAACCGCCGCGCCGCCGTTTTCGACGTGGATCGCACCTTGCTCGACGGCATGAGTGGATACCTGTTCAGCGCATATCTCATCCGACGCCGCGAGATGCCCTGGCGCCGCGTGCTGCATTCGGTCCGCGCGCTGGCGGCCTACCGATTCCATCTCGCCACTCAAGACGCCATTGTCGAGGCCGGAGCCACCTGTCTGGCAGGCCTGAACGTCGCGACGGCGACAAGACTGGCTGACGAGGCCGTGGCGGCCGTCATCGCGCCGCGCTTGTTTCGAGAGGCTTTGGCGGCGGTGGAACGACACCGCACCGCCGGTGATTGGGTGTTGCTCGCCTCGGGGTCGAACGCGATCTTGATTGCCGCAATCGCCCGTTATGTCGGCGCGCACGCGGCCGTGGGCACCGATTGCCGGCGCGATAACGGCCGTTTGCTGCCGCAGATGGCGCAGCCGCCGTGTGTCGAGGAAGGCAAGCGAACGTTGGTCCTCGCCCGTCTCGCGGCGGAGGGAATCACGCCGGAAAACGCGATCTGTTACACCGACAACGGCATCGATATACCGCTCGTGCGGGAAGTGGGCGCGGCGGTGGCCGTCAATCCGGATCGTCACCTGGCCGCTTATGCGCGCGAGCACGGGCTGCCGATTGAGCATTGGCGAGAGCCCGTCGACCCGCGCCGCACGCGCTCGGGAACCAGTTGGCCGCTCAAGGTGTGAGCGTGCTGCACTATGACCAGCCCCTGTACCGCCCGCCGTCCGAGGCCGACAGTCTGATTATTCAGGCGGTCATCGGCTGTCCTCACAATGCGTGCACGTTCTGCGACATGTACAAGAGCAAGACATTCCGGGCTCGGCCGCAGCGGGAAATTCTGGCCGATCTGGAAACGGGCCGCCGCTTATACGGCGAGGGCGTCCGGTCGCTGTTTCTGGCCGACGGCAACGCCATTGTCCTTTCCTCGCGCCGCCTGGAGGAAATATGCCGCCGCGCGGGCGAACTCTTCCCGCGTCTGGACCGCATTACGACCTACGGCTCGGCCAAGTACGTGATGGCGAAAACCCTGCCGGAACTCCGCCGTTTGCGCGAGGTCGGTCTGAGCCGCATGCACATGGGGTTGGAATCCGGCGATCCGGTCACGCTGCGCGACATCGCCAAGGGCGCGACCGTCGAGCAAATCGTCGAGGCGGGACGGCGCGTCGTGGCCGCCGGGATGGAGTTGTCGCTGTACATCATGGTCGGCGTCGCGGGCACCGAGCGGTGGCGGGAACACGCGCTGGGCAGTGCCGCGGTCGTCTCGCAAGTCGAGCCGCGCTTTGTACGCCTGCGCACCTTCGTTCCGCGCCGCGATACGGAGTTGTTTGATCGCTGGCGTCGCGGCGGTTTGATTTTGCCCGACCCCTACCAGGCGCTGGCCGAAGTGCGGTTGCTCGTGGAGAAGATCACGGGCCGCACGGAATTGCTTTCGGACCACATGTCGAATTTCCTCGATGTGCGGGGGCGCTTCCCGGAAGATCGGCAATCGATGCTGGGCTTTATCGACACCGCGAGCCGTTGGCCGCGCGACCGTTTTCGTCCCGACACGGCCGAGTGGATCGATCTGGGGCTTTGAAAACGTTGCTTGCGTCCAAGCGATGCGCCACCTACAATTCTTTTAAATCTATCTTCAAATAGGCGGGTCGAATGCGCAATCAACGGATCATCATGGCGGCAGTGGTGATCGCCTTGGTCGTGGCGGCCCACGTCTTGTATTACCAATATGTGTCTTCACAAGTGACGGAACTGGCTTGGGACCACGTCAATAATCTCGATCGCGCGCGCATGCTGCGGCTGGTGATGCAAATACCCCTACTGATCGATTTGGCGATGATTTGCGGCCTAATCGCGTGGGTCGCCGTTCGCAGCCAGGAAATCAAGGAATTGGACACGCTGCGCGACCGCCACACCAGCTTGCGCCGCACGCTGGAAAAAGATCGGCGGATCTCCGACACCGAAAGCCGCGTCCAAAACATGTTCGAAAACTCGCCGCATTTGATGATGCTGTTCGATGAAGAAGGCCGCCTGCTGCTGGCGAACCGGATGGCCATCGACATTTTCCTCTTGGACCGCAAACCGCTGTCGGACGTTGTGTTGACCGATCTGCTGTCCGACGGGCCGATCGAGAAATTTGAGGACCTGCGCGAAGCGCTGCAGACGCAGGGCGCGCAACGCATGCAGGTGACCTTTCAGCGAGCCGATCACGAGCGTTTTACTTCGGAAGTTGAAATCGTCGCGTTCGACGGCAGCAAGGGCGAGCAGTTGATCTCGCTGACCATTGAATCGCCGCCGGTAAAAAAGACGCCGTCGAGATCTTCAACCGACCGCCCCTTCGTGCTGGTCGCCGACGACGAAAAATTAGTGCGGCTGATGATGGAAAGCATGGTCGACCGCCTCGGATATCAACCCCTTTCGGCAACCACCGGCCGGGAAGCCGTGGAACAGTTCCGCGCCTATAGCGACCGTATCGTCGCGGTCGTGCTCGATCAGGTCATGCCCGACGTGGACGGTATCACCGCGTCGGAGGAAATCCGCCGGCTCGCGCCCGATGTCCCGATTTTGTTTTGCAGCGGATACGCCGACCTGCCCAGCGATGCGCCCTCGGACCAAAAAGCGCGGCTGATTCGCAAGCCGTTCAGTTTCGAAGATTTCAGCTTGGCGCTCACCGCCGCCCTCGAACAAAAAACAAGAACCTAAGCGCCCGCCGCTCGGTTGACGCCCACGCGGCCCGGGTGTTAGCACCGGATCATGTCGATGCAGGATGAATGGAAACAGGGCTCGAAGCTACTGGTCGCCAACGGCCTTTTCGTCGTGGCGACATTCGCCCTGCATGTGCTCTTGGCGCGCAGCCTGGGCGTGGAGGGCAACGCCGATTGGACCGCGCTGTGGGCGCTGATCCTGCTGGTCAGTTCCCTCTTCCCCAGCGTCGTACTCGTGCTGGCGCGATACGTGGCGCGCTACGCCGCCGATGGCGATGTAAGCCTCGCACGGGCGTTCGCGCGACGCGCGGCGGTCGTTGCGCTTTTCGGCGGGCTGGCCTTGGGCGGCCTCGTTCATTACGCGCGCGGGACGTTGGAGCAATGGCTGAACCTGCCTGACGTCTTCGCGGTCGAACTTGTCGCATTGTTCTTAGCGTTCAGTTTCGTGTTGGCGTACGTGCGCGGCGTGATGGAAGGCTTGCAGAGCTTTTCACGCCTCGCGTTCAATATCGGCTTGGAGGGCGCCTTGCGGCTCGTACTCGGCGCGGCCTTGGTTGCGGCGGGGTGGGGCGTGCATGGCCTGTTGGGCGGCTACGTCATTGCCGCGGCGGCGCCGATTTTCACCGGCGGTCGTTTTCTCGCGCGGCACGAAATCGATCTGTTCGGGGGAACGCGATCCTCCATCCTACCCGCCGGATGGCTGCGCGAGGCGGCCGGCTTCGTGTGGCCGGTGCTGATCACGCACTTGCTCGTCGTGACGTGGACGAACGTCGATATGCTGCTGATCAAGCGCTTCGCCGACAAGCACACCGCGGGTTTGTACGGCATGCTTTTTGTTGCCGGTAAGATGATGCTCTTCGTCTCTGAGGCGCTGGCTTCGGTGATGATTCCCAAGGTCGCGGCGGCGCATCGTACCGGCGGCGACGAACGCGGGCCGCTATTGCGCACGGCCGGTATCCTAGTCGCGTTTTGCGTTACCGCCCTGGTAATCGGAACCGTGCTGCCGCGCAAATTGGTCGTCTTTTTCTACGGCGAAGCGTTCGCGCCGGCTGCGGCGTGGGTGCCGATTTACCTCGTGGCCGCGGCGGCCGTCAGCTTGGCCGTGTTTGCGGCGAAGGCGCACCTGGCGCGAGGTAGGGTCGGCTTCGTGTTATCGTTGGCGGCCGGTACCGGCGTCGTGGCGCTGGTCGTATGGCTGGCCTGGCCGTGGGTGCCGGTGGTCGTAAGCGCGTTGGCCGTCGTCGGGCTGGCGCTGATGGTCGCGCTTTGGGCGCCGCTTTGGCGCTTGCCGAAAGGGAAACAACCATGAAAGCCGTACCGCGATTTTCACCTGGATTCTCCCGGCCCGAATGGCGTCGCGCCGTGGCCGCGCTCGCGTCCGGACACATCACCCGGGGCGAAGGGGCGGCGGCCTTCTCACGCGATTTGGCGGTGTACTTAGGCGTCAAACACGCGTTGCTGACGCCCAGCGCGCGCATGGGTTTATGGCTGGCGTTGCGCGCCATGGACCTGGGCCCCGGCGAAATCGTGTTTCCCGGATTGACCTACTACGCCATGCCCGCAGCAGCCAAGCTGGCCGGTTTGACCCCTCGTTTCGTGGACGTGGACGACCGCTTGCTGCTGGATCTCGACCGTCTGCCCGCCGTGCTAAACGAGAATACGCGGGCCATCGTCCCTACGCATCTGTACGGCCGCACCGTCGACATGACGCGCCTGACCGCGCTGGCCGAGGAACGCGGCATTCCCGTCGTGGAAGATATCGCCCAAGCCCTGGGCGCGAAGTGGAACGGGCGTCGCGTCGGCACCTTCGGCACGCTGGCCGTGGCGACGTTCGGCCCGACGAAAAACATCACCGCCTTAGGCGGCGCGTGCCTGTTTACCGACGACGACGAAATCGCCGAACGTTTGCAGCGCGGCATGAAAGCCGTTGCCCCGGCGACCGGATTATCGACCTTACGATCCCTGATGTTTGCCGTGGCGATGGCCGTGGCGTCGTGGCCGCCGCTTTTCCGCCTGGTGGTGGCGCCGCTGCTCAAGTTGGGCCGAATGCGGGGCGTGGATATCATCGCCAAGGCGACCGACGACCAGCCGACGGATTTCGCCGATGGCGTGCCGCCGTGGTTTTTTCAGGGCGGCGTCGGACACCTGATGGGCGAGGTCGGCCGAGCGAGCCTCGCGGCCATGGACGAGCGCAACGCCCGCCGGCGGGCCAATGGCGAACGCCTGGCCGCGGCACTGAGCGAGCAAAACGGTTGTCTCGTGCCGCAGCCTTTCCCGGGCGAGGAATCGATCTTCATGAGCTTTCCCGCGTTGGTTGACGGGCCGGAGCAGTTCGCCGACGCGTTGCTGGCGCGGGGCGTGGATACGGCGCGCGGGTACATGAGCGCGTGCGCCGATCTGCCGATGTTCGCCTCCGAAGACGATTGCCCGCGGGCCCGCGACGCCGTGGCGCGTATGGTGCATTTGCCGGTGCATCCGGGCATGGCGGCGGCGAACATCGACGGCGTGGCCGCGGTGGTGCGCGACGTGCTGGCGGGTTCGTCATGACGCGGCGGTGGATGCTGGTTTTGGGTGCGCTGTGGCTGGCGGCGACGATGGCGGCAGCGGCGGAGGACCAGGATCCGGCGTTTCGTTTCTTGGGTCATTGGCAGGGTCCCGCCAACGTGTACGAGGACAGCGGCGTCCTCAAACCGACAAACGCGACCGCAAAAATTGAACGTGGAACCGACGCGAAGTACGTCGTGGAAGTTACGGTGCTGGGCGATAAGCTGACGCGCTTTACGCAATGCACGCTGAAACACGTGGGCGAGATGACGGTGCGGGAGGAAGTACTCGTTGATTTGCGCAAGGTGCGGGTCAAGGGAGTGTTGCGCTCGCTGAACGGCCGCCGTATCGAAGAAGGACACATTCAGTTCTTCGTCGAGACACCGCAGGGTGATTATCGGCCGTACTACGCCATCAAGTTCGCCGCTAAGCGCGTGCCCAAACCGACCGAACCAAGCCCGGCGCCGATTCCCAAGCCATGAACGCCCCCCACCGAAAACCGAGTTTTCTTGATTTGCGGGCGCCGCTGTTTGCGCTGGGCCTCGTGATCATTGCGGCCTTCGTCGTCGGCTGCCGGCAAGCGGCCGCGCAGGGTTACGAGGGGCACTTGTTTTGGCGCGCGGTGTTCTCGGTGGAACGCGCCGCGCAACCGTGGGCGCTGGCGGCGGCGGTCGTCGCTTGGCTGCAGTTCACGATTTTGATTTTTGTGTTCGGTTATCGTCGGCGGGCGGCGCTGACGCTCGGGACCGGCTGGCTGCTGGCGATGATGCTCGCGCGGTCGCTGCCGGATCTGGTGATGCGGATCGCGCACCGCATTCCGCCCGAGCGGCTGCCCGTGTTCGCTCGTGAGCCGGAGGCGATGGGCGCTTTTCTCAATCGCATCGTCACCTCCTTCTTCCTGCCCGAGCGACTGTGGGAGAACCTCGCGGCCACGCCCGCCTTGTGGATCGTGCCGCTGCTCTTACCGGTTTTGCTGGGGTTGGCGCTGGCCCCCGCGTGGTACTTCGTCGCCCGCCGGTGGACGACCCGAGACGCCATGAAACTAAACGTCGTGTCGTGGACCGCGTACTTCGCCGTGCTCGTTGTGTCGGCGGCGCTACCCACGGCGGCATCGGCGTTGACGCGCCCTGAAACCAAGCGACCCGACGTCGTGTTGATCAGCATCGACACATTGCGGCGGGACATGCTCGGCGTGTACGGCCGCTTGCCCAGCCCGACACCCAACCTGGATCGTCTCGCGGCCCAGGGCACCGTCGCGGCCGATATGCGCGCGCCGTCAAGCTGGACGCTTCCCTCGCACGCGGCGCTGCTGACCGGCCTGCGGCCCTGGCGCCTGGGCATTGCCAAGGTGACCGACCGGTTGCCGAACACGGCTTGGACCCTCGCGGAGCAACTTGCTACCGCCGGGTACGACACGCATGCCATCGTCACCCACCTGTTCGTCGACGCGCCCTACGGGTTCGCGCAGGGCTTCGACCGGATGTCGCACCCGCCGTCGGAGCGAGCCACCGAGGTCGTCTCTGAAGGCGTTGATTACCTGGCGCGGCGCGGCGGCGATCCGGCGTTCTTGTTCCTGCATTTCTACGATCCCCACTGGCCCTACCAGCCGCCCGACAACGTGCCGCCCGAGTGGCTGGCCGACGTGTCGCCGGCGGCGCGGCGGGAAGTCGACCGGCACGACGACGCCTTTGCGTTGGTCGATGCCCTGCGGCAAGGGCCGCCGGAGTGGACGGCGGCGGCGTGGGCTTTGTATCGCGCCGAGATCTGGGCGACCGACGACGCCATTGGGCGCTTGCTCGAGGCGATCGAGCAGAGCGGTCGCCCCACGATTATCGCGGTGGTTTCCGATCACGGCGAAATGTTCGGCGCCCATGACATGTACGGACACGGGATGACGTTGTTTGAAGGCGAGATTCGCGTGCCGTGCATCGTGGCCGGTCCGGGAGTACCGGCGGGGCGCACCTTGGATGGGCCGACGAGTTTAATGGACGTGGCGCCGTCGATTCTGGAACTGCTGGAGTTCCCCGCGCCGACGCAGATCGACGGGCGCAGTTTTGTCGACGCGCTGAAAACCAACCGGCGCGCGCCGACTCGGTGGATCGCCGGCGAAAACCACTGGCTCTCTTCTCAGCCGGTGCGCTATTTGTGCGACGGCGAGTGGAAATGGCAGAGCGGATTGCACGACACCGTCAAGGGCCGTGAAGTCGAGTATCCGGAGGCGTGGTATTTCCTGCCCGACGATCCGGACGAAAACGTGCCGTTTACAGCCGACGAACCGGTGCCCCAGTTGGAGGAACTGCTTCAACTACTTTTTGCCGAAAAACGCGCGGGCGAGGCGCCGGTGCCCCTGTCGCAGGCCGAACGCGAGCGCCTCAAATCGTTAGGTTATCTTCCCTGAATCGCAGCATGCCGGACACAGCGCGGCTATTTCGCGGCAAAGGTCATCGAACTGGTCGAAATCGAGCTGCTGGTGGGAGTCGCTGAGGGCGAAATCCGGCGCGGGATGCACTTCGCACATCACCAAGTTGGCGCCCGAGGCCAGGGCGGCGCGAGCCAGCGGCGCGAGGATGTCCTTACGCCCGGCGGCGTGGCTGACATCGACGCACACCGGCAGGTGGCTGGCGCCGCGAAGGATCGGCACAGCGGCGATGTCCAAGGTGTTGCGCGTCCAGGTTTCGAAGGTGCGGATGCCGCGCTCGCAGAGGATGATCTTGTCGGTTCCCGCAATCAGATATTCGGCGGCGAACAGTAGTTCCTCGTACGTGGCGGCGATGCCGCGTTTGAGCAGCACCGGCTTGCCCACTTCCCGAACCGCTTCGAGCAGCCGGAAATTGGCCATGTTGCGCGCGCCGATTTGCAGGATGTCGATGTGCGGCGCGGCGGCCGCGACGCCCGCTTCGTCCATCACCTCACTGACGCTGACCATGCCGTATGTCTTGGCGGCCTTCGCCATCCATCGGTATCCTTCGTCCCCGATGCCTTGGAAGCTGTAGGGGCTGGTGCGCGGTTTGTGCGCCCCGCCGCGCAGTAACCGCACGCCGCGACTTGCCACGTGGGCCGCGGTGCGCATGAGTTGGTCTTCGGATTCCACCGAACACGGGCCGGCGATCAACTGCGCCTCGCCGCCGATGGTGACGCCGCCCACTTCGAAAACCGTATCTTCACGACGAAAGGCGCGGCTGACGCGCAGGCCTTTTTCGCGGTTCCCGTACATGAGATCGAGGCTGGCGCGAAATATCTCCGTAAACAGGTGCTTGATCGTTGCGTCGGAAAACGGGCCGGGATTCTGTTCGACGATCGCGCCGAGCTGCTCGGCTTCACGGACCGGGTCGTACATGTCGATGCGCTTGGTTTGCTTGAGGCGGCCGATTTCCTCGACGAGGGTGCCGCGCCGGGCCAGCAAGCGCAGCAATTCCGCGTTGACCTTGTTGATTTCGAAGCGAAGTTTTTCCAGTTCCGGAGATGTCATATCGTTCCCTGCTTAGTCACTCTTTCCTTTTTCACCGCCGGATTCCCAATTCAGCCCGTCACGGTGAAACGAGAGCGCCGGACCGATGGTAACAACGATTGCGCCCGGTGCAAAGGCGAAACGGGGCTTGGGCCAACTGCTCAGCACGCTGCGGTCGATGGGCTCCGCGTAAGGGTTCCGTTTGCCGCCGAACAAATCAACGATGGTCTCCGGCGCGCCCTCACCGCCGAATTGCAGCGGCACGTAGTCCAATCGCACGCCTCCCGAGACCGTCGAGGTGAAACGCGGCTCGGCTCCCGTGTGACCAAACGGTCCGATCCGAATGCCGTACGCTTTGCCCGGATCGTCGGTCCAAAACGCGTCACCCACCCAGGCCAGCGCGGAACCGCCGATGCTGTAGTTCGTGTCTTCCCCTTTGCTGAGCCGGTGCGCGTAATCGCAGCCCACGATGCCCGACATCCAGCCCACGCCGATCCGGGGCCGCAGCACGCCGGCGGCCTCGATATCCTGCCGGATACCTGTGGCGATGTTGATGCTCGTGTTGTCCACCGCGATCGTATAATCGATGCCGTCCGTCACGCCTTTGCGGTAGTAAACGCCGAAATTGGCGACCAATCCGCGGAAGCCGAGCGGCCGGATTTTACGCCCCACCGAGCCGATGGAGAGATACACTCCGCCCTCGAGTTCGTCGGACCGAACCACACCGGTCGGGTTGACGGGCATATACGTCGGATTACACGCGGCAAAGAAGATGCCGATAATGAGAATAATAAATATTTTTGAGTACTTACACATTCTTTTCGTCGATGTTTGAGTCGTTTGTTCCATAGCATGAAATAATCACACTGCCAAGTGAAATAGCCGCCCACGGCGGTCTGAAAAGTCAGATTTCCAAGGGGGGTGCGCAAAATTCTACGGTATTCCAGCGACTCAATTTCACCCCGAGCACGCAAGTATCGAAGATCACGTACCTCGGGTCATTGGCATCGAAGTTGCAATTATCAACGGCGAGCAGTGGTTCTTTGAAACGGAATTCGGGAGTTCCCGCGTGTACCGCTTTGTCTGCCCATCGAGGCAGGCGCGGGGACTCCCGGTGTTTTTGCCCCATCACCCTGATTTTTTGAAGGGTTTTAATTCCCCGCGAGGGCTCGGCGTCACTCGGGTTCCCAAACTCCCTCCACAAGGTGATTCCCATCATCGACTTTTCTAACACCGGCGGTGGATCCTTCGGGATCCGCCGTCCTGCCGTTTAACGAGCGATTCCCGTTGTGTAAACGCCGCGGCTGCGGCACAATACTATCCCTTTGTTCAGTAAACTCAGGAGTGCACCGTTGGCCGATTATATCGACATGCACACGCATCTGTTGCCGGGTTTCGACGACGGCGCCGAGGTCGCCACGGAGTCGATGGAAATCCTGCTGCAAGCGTGGCAGGCCGGTTTTCGTACTGTGGTCGCCACGCCGCACATGATGGGCGGGATCTACGAACACGATCGCGCATCGGTGAACGAGGCGATTGCCGAGTTGATGCCCGAGGTGAACCGGCAATTGCCGGGGATGCGGCTTGTGCCGGGCAGCGAGTACTATCTGGACGATCGCTTTTTCGAATGGCTGGAGCAAGGCGCGTTGTCCCCGATCGGCGACGGAAGTCACGTCTTGGTGGAATTACCTATGCTCAAGCTGTCGCCGATGTATAAGGAGTTCGCCTTTCGGATGCAAATCAAAGGATTCATACCGATTTTGGCGCACCCGGAGCGTTACGCGGACATCGCCCGACGGCCGGAAATGACGGAAGTACTCGTTGATGCGGGTTACTTGATCCAGATCAATCTTGGAAGCCTCTCCGGGTTCTACGGGCGCCGCATTCGTCGGGCGGCGGAGTGGATGCTCAAAAAAAGATTAGTAGATTTCGTGGGCTCGGACTCTCACACGCCAAAACAGGCCGCCGAGTGTTTCACGGAAGGAATGGAAGTTTTGCGGGACCATGTCGGTGAGGCGGGAATGCAGCGCCTGCTGGTCGACAACCCGCGCCGTGTCATAGGGGGAGGAGACAATGGCTGACAACGTAGCCGATTTCGACTTCGGACCCTACGAAGTGGATCCGGAAAGCGTGCGCTTATTGCCGCAAATGTTTTGTTTGACTCACGACGTGTTGATTCTCGGCAAAGTCGAACCGGACGGTAAATCGCCGGTCGTTGTCGGGCTTTCCAATCCGAACGACCTGGATACCCTCGACGCGATCACCCGCGTGATGCGCGGCCGCCGCGTGATGCCGGTGAAGGTGTCGGCCGACAAAATCCAGAAGGCGCTGGCCGCCGCGTACGGGCTGGACAACGTCGCGCGCGTCGTAACCGAGCAGCAAGACCTGCCGCAGGATCAAAAAGAGGGCGAGGTCGTCCTGGGCGGCGAGGAGCCCGGCGAAGAACCGACCGATAAGGGGAAGCGGCGCATTTCCTCCGCGCAGATCGAAAGTGAGGACAACGCCCCGATCAAGCGCATTGTCAACGAAGTGTTGATCGACGCCCTGCGCCGCGGTGCGACGGATATCCATATCGAAAATTTCCGCTACGAGTCGGTCACGCGCGTCAAGATCGACGGCATGCTGGAACGCGTGCGATCGGCCATCAACAAGTCGAACGTGGAAGAAATCGTCAACCGCATCAAGGTGATGGCCCGCCTGGATATCAGCGAAAAACGCGCGCCGCAAGACGGCAGAATCACGCTGCCGGTCAACCAAGGCGGGCGAATTTACGAAGTGCCGTTTCGCATCTCGATTATCCCCGGGCCGAGCGGCGAAGACGTCGTGCTGCGCATCCTGGACAAGTCGATGGCTCCGATCGATCTGGAATTGCTGGGCTTCTCCAGCAAGGAACTGGAAGTTTTCAAGCAACTGCTGCGCAACCCGCAGGGCTTGATCCTCAATTCCGGCCCGACCGGCTCGGGCAAAACCACGACCCTGTATGCCAGCCTCAAGTTCATCAACAATCCGCACATCAAAATCTTGTCGGCCGAAGACCCCATCGAGTACGACCTAGACGACGTGTGCCAAAAACAGGTCGGACCCCGATTGGATTTCGCCGAGCTGGCCCGCGCTTTCCTGCGCCACGACCCCGATGTGCTGCTCATCGGCGAGATTCGCGACGCCGAAACTGCCGACGTGGCATCCAAAGCGGCGCAAACCGGCCACCTCGTGTTGTCGACCGTCCACACCAGCGACGCTGTGTCGGCCATTTCCCGCCTGGTGGGGCTGGATTTGGGCTATGACACCGTTGCGTCGGTTTTGCTCGGCGTGCTCAGCCAGCGCCTCGTGCGGCGGGTTTGCCGGCATTGCGCCGAAACCGACCTTCCCGACACAAAAATCCGCAAACTCTTCGGCGATTTGGTCGAAGGCATCGAGTTCGTCAAAGGCGCCGGCTGCGACCGCTGCAACCACACGGGATATCGAGGTCGCATCGGCCTGTTCGAATTATTCGTCGTCGATGAGGCGATCCAACAGGCGATACAAATCGAGCGTCCGTTGTCCGAAATCGTTCACATGGCCCGGGAAAACGGCATGCGCCCGCTGGTCATGGACGGCGTGATGAAGGTCAAACACAAACTCACGACCCTGGAAGAAATCATGCGCGTGGTGCCCTACCGGCAGATTGTCAGCCAATCGGTTCATCTCAGAAGCGGGAGCAAGAGGGCGTAAAGAATGCTGGACCTGGCCGGGCGCCGCGTACTGATCACGACCGCCCACAAGAATATCCGGTCGGGCGGTAGTATCCAGCTTTTCCTGCTCGCCCGCAGTTTGGTGCGCGCCGGGGCGCGGGTTGACGCCGTTTTCAACCATCGAGCCGGCGCAACGCAGAGCGAATCCAACCTGTTGTTGTTGAACGATCTGGGCATCAACGTGCATTTCCTGCGTTTCAGCCGCTGGTACAGCCCGGCGCAAGTCCTCGCGTTTCGTAAGCTCCTGCGAGCCGGGCGGTACGATATCGTGCACTCCCACAAAGGCAGCGACCTCTCGCTGGCGCTGCTGGCCTCGTGGGGCATGGCCATTCCCTGTTTGGTCAATACGCGCGGCGTGAATTTTCGCCTGGGACTCAATCGTTTCAAATACCGCAGCCTGCGGCTGGACCGCATCATCGTGGTCAGCAAAAACAGCAAGGCGGTGATGGTCGATTGCGGGGTGCCCGCCGAAAAAATCCGCGTGATTTACGGCGGCGTCGACACCGACCGTTTTCGACCGCAACCGGACCTCCGCGAGGTCGTTCGCAACGAACTAGGTTTGCCCGCCGACGCCCAGGTCAGCGTTGTGGCCGCGAATCTGGTTCGCCAGAAAGGCCACGGCGACTACCTGAAAGCCGCGGCGTTGTTGAAGCAGGACCATCCGGCGCTCTATCACGTCTTTGCCGGGGGCGGTGATCAAAGCGACCTGCAAGCCAAGGCGGCGGCGTTGGGCGTGGCGGATCGGGTCGTCTTCGCCGGTTTTCGAACCGATATGGAGCGGGTCTACGCGGCGTGCGATTTCTCGGTCATGCCCAGCTTCGCCGGGGAGGGCGTCTCGGGCGTGCTGCGTGAGGCAATGGCCTGCGGCCTGCCGGTGATCACCACCGATGTCGGCGGCAACGCGGAACTCGTCGTCCACGAAAAATACGGACTGGTCACACCCGTCCGCGACCCCGAAGCGCTCGCCGGCGCGATGGCGGGCCTCGTGAAAAACCCGGCTTACTCCCAGGCGCTTGCGGCGGCGGGCCGGCGATTCGTGCTTGATCGTTTTTCGGCCGAAAGTCGCGCGCGGCAAATCTTCGCCTTGTATGAGCACGTCCTGCAAAGCAAAAAGAGAGGATGATGCAAGTAGCGGCCGCCGGCACCTTCGCCGCATGCGTCGACGCCTTCGTCGAGACGGTGACCTGTCGCCGCGATCCGCTACGCGCGGTGGTGGCGCTCGTGGGCTCGCATCTGCTACGCGACCAAATCCGCCGGCGGCTGCACGAACAAGCCGGTGGCGCGCTGAACGTTGAACTGATCACCTTCCGAGACCTGGCCGACCGACTCGGGCGCCCGGCGCTCTCGGCCACCGGTCGTCGCGAGGCCGGTCCCTTATACAGCGAATCGTTGATTGCCCGTTTGTTGCTGGAAGACCGGCGCGGCTATTTCCACCCGGTGGCGCATTTTGCGGGCACCGCGGCGGCGCTCGCGGCCACGTTCACCGATTTGGAAGAAGCGGGGTGGACGCGTTTCCCCGGCAGCCCGCGCGGCGCGAAGCAGAAATCGGTGGCGAAACTCTTCACCGCGTACCGGGATGAACTTGGTCGCCGGTTTTTCACGGCGGCGGACGCGTTGGCGGCGGCGGTGACGCGGGTCGACCGCTTTCCGCGACTCTTCGGCGCTGACGATTTGCACGTGGTTGGTATCTACGACGCCAATCCCTTGCAGCAGCGATTGCTCAACGCGCTAGGCGAAATCGTCGACGTGCGATTCTACCTGCCCGACGTGCTCGACCCGCCCGCCATGGCGCAGGCAGCCGGCGGTCGATCGGCCTCACCGGCGACGCCGCCCGTGGAGACCTTGCGCATCCTGTCATGCCCTTCGGAAATCGCCGAGGTGAAAGCCATCGTGCGCCGGATGCGTCGATTGCGCCGCGAGGGCGTGCCGTATCACGACATGGCCGTGCTGCTGCGCCATCCCGACGTGTACGCCGACCTGTTCTTCACAACCCTCGAACGCGCCGGCGTGCCGTCTTGCGCCCCCGGCTTGTGCGGCACAGTCGATCATCCCACTGTGCGGGCGTTGCTGGCGTTGCTCAAGTTGCCGGGCTCGCCGTGGGGACGCGCGGCGATTGTCGGCTTTTTGTCCTCGACGGTTCTGCCCGACGCCGCCGCCGCGTGGCGGGAAACGCAAACCCGGTGGCCGCATGTAAGTCGTGTCGCGCGGGTTCGTCGCGGCGACGATTGGCAAACTCGTTTCACAAACGAGCCGAGGAAGTTGGTCGAAGACGACCACGACGCGTTTCATCATTTGGGAGAAGCGGCGGGCATGCTGTGCCGTGGCTTGCAGGCGATTACGAATGCGAACAACTACGCCGAGGCCGTGGCGATCTTCAGCGAAACCGCGGGCCGCTTCATCGCCTCCGACGACGTGCTGGAACGGGCGCGGGACGCTCTGAGCAAGCTGGCGGTCATGGACGCGGCCGGCCTGCCATTCGAACTGTCTCGCTTCCAGTCCAAGGCCGTCGCCGCCGTAAGCGCCGCCGCGCCGCCGCCGCACGATAAAACCGGTGTGTGCCTAACCGATTGGATCACCGCGCGGGGGTCGCGCTTCGCGTGCGTGTTCGTGCCCGGGTGCGTCGAACAAATGGTGCCGCATAAAAAACGGCAGGACGCCATTCTGCTTGACGCCGAGCGAATCGCCATCAGCGAGGCCGCCGGTGCGCCGGGTGCGTTGCCGGTCACAGCCGAATTGGCGCGCGAGGAACTGCGGCTGTTCGATATCGTGCTGCGCGCCGCGACCGACAAGGTGTGTTTGAGTGTTCCGCGCCTGGATGCCGGTGAGGGGCGCACGCGCCTGCCGAGCCACTTGGTGCTGGAACTGGCCGGCCGCTTGAGCGGGCGCGCGTTGACCTTCGGTGAACTGGGCGGCCAACCTTTCGTCGAGAACATCCCGGCCAGCCGTTTCGGGCCGGGCGATCCGCAAGACGCCTTCGACGAGGAGGAAAGGCGGCTCGCCGTAATGGAAGCGTTGGACGATCCACTGCAGCGCGTTCACTACCTGCTGGCCACGCGCAGTGAATTCTTCGAACGCCTTTGGGAACGGCAGATGGAACGCTTCACCGCCTTCGATTCCGTGACGCCGAGCGAGGGGTTGGTGACGCGAGAGGACGTGCGCGCCGCGCTGGCGGCCTGGGCCGACGCGAAGAAACACTGGTCGGTCTCGGAAGTGGAAAGCTACGCGCTTTGCCCGCGCCGATTCTTGTTCGAGCGAGTACTGCGCCTGGAATCGCCGGATGATCCCGAAGCCGTTGTGGCGCTGCCGCCCGACCGTGCTGGAACGCTGCTGCACAAGTTGATGGAGAGTTTGGAGGAACGCCTCGACCCCGCTTTCCGCGACGAAGCCCAGGGGCTGTTGGACAAACTCTACCGCGAAGTTGTAGCCGAGAACCTCACCGGCGGCGGCGTACTCGATGAAGCCGAGCACGAGCGTCTGTTGACGAGCATGAAGGCGATGCTGCAGTTGGCGCGCGACCAAGCCGGGCGCTACTCGTACAAGGCCGTCGAAGAACAGGTGGACCTCGTACTCAAGTTGCCGGACGGCGCGCCGTTGCGCCTGAAGGGGCGGCTGGACCGCCTGGACGAGCGCGACGATGGCGTCGAACGCATCGTGGATTTCAAAACAGGCAGACCGAGCGGGAAGATTCGCAGTAAAAAACTGGCCCCGGATAACTTGAACGCGGGCGCCACGTTGCAGGTGCCGCTGTATGCCGCGGCCCGCGCGACCACGCGGGAAGCCGACGTGGATTGCGAAGCGGCGTATTGGTTTTTGAAGAACGCAAAAGGAGAAATCCAACCTGAGGTTGTTTCGTTTTCGGCAGAACAACTAGTGAAATGGCGTGATGTGCTGCCGCGCATTCTCGTGCAACTAATCGCCGACGTTCGCGCCGGGAAATTCGTGCCCCGGCCGGATGTCGCGGCGAAAGCCGATAACGGCTACTGCGGCTATTGCCCGTATACCGTGATTTGCGATCCGCGCGCCCGGGCGCTGCTGGCCGCGAAGCCGCCGCTGCAGGAGTTGTACGCATGGTTGGACGAAGTGGGGAGGGCCGATGAGTAAGCCGCCGCCCGCCGCCGACCAGGCCGCGCGCGATTACGTCATCGGCGACCGCGCCCACAACCTGTGGGTGGAGGCCGGGGCGGGTACCGGCAAGACAACGCTGCTGGTCGAGCGGATCCTGTCTTTGCTGCTGGACGACACGCGGCCACTGCGCCTGCAGCGCGTCGCGGCGATCACCTTCACGGAAAAAGCGGCCGGGGAACTCAAGGTCAAAATTCGCCAAGAGATCGAGAAACGGCTGGTCGACTCCAACTACGAAACACGCCGCGACGTGTTGACCACCGCCCTGCGCGATTTGGAAACCGCCGCCATCGGCACGCTGCATTCCTTTGCCGGGATGCTGATCCGCGAGCGACCCGTCGAGGCGAAAATCGATCCGCGGGCCGCGACGCTCGACCAAGGTCAACACGACGGGTTGATGACCGAAGTGTTCGACCAGTGGTTTGACGAACTGGTGCACGATGCATCTCCGCCGCCGGTTTTCGGCTGGTATCTGCGCGATAAGAATTACAGCAAGCGGCGCGACGAGAACGACTGGTTGTGGACGCTGGCCAAGGCGGTTGTCGCCAACGCCGACGTGCTGCTAAGTGCGAGTTTGCCGCCACCGGCGGATCCGGAAATCGAGCGTTTGTGGGAAACGATACGTGAGGAAGCGCCGCGCGCCCTCGAACATGCAAGGGGCGTCGCGAAGAAACAAGATGACAAGGCGATTCTTCAACTGGAAGCCTTTTTAGCCGGGCTGGCCGAGGTTCCCGCACCGTCGACCGGCGACGCGTTTTTTGACGCCACCGCATCGTTGCCGAAATTCAATTTGGGAAGTGGTAACAAACAGACGAAGGAAAACCGAAGTCTCTTGCGTGAGCACGTGGATCAGATAACGACCGTGCGCCACGATACCAAAATGCGCGAACTGTTCGAACTGGCGCGGGATTATGCGCGGCGTTTCGAGGCCGAACGGGAACGGCGCGGCGCGCTTAGTTTCCAGGATCTGCTGGTCAAGGCCGCGGCGATGCTGCGCGAGGACAAGGACGTACGCGCTTACTTCCAAGGTCGCTTTGACGCCGTGCTGATCGACGAGTTTCAGGACACCGATCCGCTGCAGGTCGAGGTTGCGTTCTTCTTGTGCGAGAAGGGCGCGCGCGCCGATACCGTCGGCGACGTGGAACTGGAATCGGGCAAGCTGATGGTCGTCGGCGACCCCAAGCAGTCGATTTACCGCTTCCGGCGGGCCGATATCGAGGTGTATGAAAACACCAAAAAACATTTGCTCGACAACGCCGACCCGACACTGATCACCGTCAATTTCCGCTGCGCCGCGGGCATCATCGAAACCGTCAACGGTATGTTCGAACACTTGATGGAGTTGGACCCCGAGCGGCCCGTCAGCCCGGACTACATCGCGCTGCAAACCGGTCGCTCGGCATGGCCCACCACCGCCGGGGTGACCTTCCTGATGCCCGACGAGCCGGCGGGCAGCGCCGGGGAGGTTTGTCAGCGGGAATTCGCGGCGGTCGCCGATTGGCTGCGACGCAACCAAGCGGCAGGGCTGGAAGTGTTCGACCGCAAGCTCAACAACGGGCAGGGCGGCATGCGCCCCATGTCCTGGAGCGACGTGGCGATTCTCGACCGCCGAACGTCCAATTTCAACGAACTGGAGCAAGCGCTGCGCCGCGCCGGGGTGCCTTACCGAACCGAGGGCGGCAAGGTGTTTTACAGTCGCGAGGAAATCGCGGCGGTCGTCTGCGGAATTACCGCGCTGGAAGACGCCGACGACTCGGCCGCCTTGGCGCAGTGGTTGGGCAGCGATTTGGTCGGCTTTGCCGATCAAGACCTGCTCGGGCATTTCCTTGCGCGCGGCGACAAGCAGTTTTCCTATATGGATTTGGACGAGGATCTCCTCGACCCGGTGGCCGACGCCCTGCGGCACATGAGGCGCCTGCACGAGCGACGCAATCGGGTTGGCTGCGCGGCGACGGTTCGCGGTCTGTTTGATGCGTTTAGCGCCCTCCCGCAGGCCTACACACTGCCGCGCGCCGAGGTCGCGGTCGCCAACCTGCACAAGGTGCTCGACGCGGCCAGAGGGGCCGACCGCGACGGCCTGCGTTTCGACCAGTTCGTGCGCCAGTGGCGCGACGCCTTTAACGAGCAGCGCGACGAAAGCGACTTTGTCGTCACCGAAGACGCCGACGATGTCGTACACATCATGACGATCCACAAGGCGAAAGGGCTGGACTGGCCGATTGTCGTGCTGATCGACCTGGGCGGCGACGTCACGCGCCGCTACGACACCGTACTGTTTCGGCGGCAGACCGGCGAATTGGCGGTGCGCGTAAAGAAGGGCTACGAAACCGCGAACTACAATGCGATGAGCGATGTGGAATACGAGTTCGAAGATGCCGAGCGGGTGCGGCAGCTTTACGTGGCCATGACCCGGGCGCAGGACCACCTGCTCGTGCCGTTGTTCGGCAAGGTGAAAAAAAAGAAAGCGCCGCAAAAGGGTTATCTCAAATTCCTCGTAAAAGCCGAGGTGATCGACGACGAAATCACGATGCTCAAGCCGTGCGGCGCGGCGGTGCAGACCGTAACCGTCGCCGACTTGGATACCGATCTGGCGCATTACTGGCGATTGCCGCAGGAATTCCGCGACCGGCCGCTGAGCAAGACGGAGCGGGCTGTCTTCGAGCCCTGGCTGCACTACCGGCCTACGACGCTTCCGCCCCTGCCGCCGCCGGTGGAGTTCCGCCCGCCGAGCGAACACGCCGGAGGACCGCCGGTCGGTGGGACGTCTTACGGGCTGGCGATGGGGCAGGCGTTTCATGTCCTGGTCGAGCGCGTGGACCTGGCCGATCCGCTTGCCGATGATGAATCGCTACGAGCTGTCGCGGCGGAATCTGAGTTGGATGACGAACAAACGCAGACGCTGCATCGCTGGTTGCGCAACCTGACGGCGATGCCGGAATTTACGGCGGCGACGGCCGGGCGCGTGTGGCGCGAGGCGTCGTTCACCTGGACGAACTCGGAAGGCGTCGCGTATGCCGGGCAGATCGACATGCTTGCCGAGACCGCGGACGGCTTGTGGGTGCTTGATTACAAAACCGACGGCGTCAACCCGGAGCAGGTGGAGGCGCGGGCGGCGTTCTACGAGTCCCAGGGCCGCGTGTACCGGGATGCGGTTCGCTCGCTGGCGGGCGTGGAGGCCGTGCGCATGGTGCTTTGCTTCGTCGATGCGGCCGTGACCGTCGAAATTTCCTGATTGGTTTTGCGGAGCGTATTATGCGGCGCTTGTTTCGGCGCCCTTGCCGCGCGCCATCGTCAAGTAGCGCGCCGACGGTTCGTGGTCCGGCCAGCGCTGCAATACCGCCTGCCAAGTCGCCACCGCATGTTGGACGTCACCGCTCTGGAAATAGCTCAAGGCCAGTTCGCTGTGCCACCGCGGATTGTCGTCGTGGATCTCGAGCGCGGCGTTGATTTCGCGAACGGCGTCCGCGGTTCGGCCGAGCCGGCGGAAGGCTATTCCGAGTTTGATTTTCAGGTCGGGCCAGCCCGGGCGGAGCTTGGCGGCGTGCTCGTACTCGATACGCGCGTGATTGAATAGCTCGAGGGCGAAATAGGCGTCGCCGGTGGCCACGTGCTTGTTGGCCAGAGTTCCCATGCCCAGGCGCCCGGGATAGGGAATGATCTTGCTCATTTTTCCCACGAGCTTGGCGGCGTGATCGTAGTGCCCCATGTCGTTGAGCAACACGGAAAGATTCAGCCGCGCCTCGATGTAGCGCGGATTGAGTTGCAGGGCGTAAGCATAGAGCTTGACCGCGTCGGTGAAACGCCCCGCGCGGTGATAGATCGCGCCCAGCTTGCCGTACAACTCCGACCACTGCGGCTGATGGCGCACCAACTGGGTAAACAGCTTCTCGGCGACGGCAAAGTCCCCCCGATCATACGCGTCGCGAGCATCTTCGAGCATGGTTTTGACTTCCGGATTCATTGGGAATTGTCCTCCTTTTCCGGAGCCGATGCACCGTCGGTTGGCGGCGGTTTTGGGAAAGAAATCGGGGCGTCGAGCCCCTGGTATATGAGCCATTTGGGAAAAAGCCGACTCCCGTGCCGTTTCATGAGAAAGCGATCGTGGTGTTTGACGTGGTGAGCTTTCCCTTTTTTCGTGGTGAACACCATTTTGTATTCTTGATAGACCTCGGCGATATCCTCCGAGCGGAACTGAATGTCGCGGCGGAAGATCTGGATTTGAACCGAGGCCATTTTCACGAAGGTCTGGGTGATGGATTGACGCGCGTCGTATTGGGGGTCTGCCTTCAGGTAGTCCGGCGAAATCAATTCCAGATACGCTTCGACATTTCGCGTGTTGAGCGCCTGGTTGCGGGCGTCGAGGGTTTGGGTGATCAGGTCACGATCGTCGGCACAACCCGCCGCCAACAGCAGCAGCAAGGCTAGGGCCGCCGGCAGCAGGGCCTTAGTCAGTTTCGGCCAATAAATCTTTCGCGTCATCGGCGTATTTACCGTCCGGAAATCTCCGCAGCAACTGATCCAGCAAGCGCTCTGCCTGGCGATTTTCGTCCAGGTTGATCAAACAGCGCGCGCCGTAATACAGCGCTTCCTCGTAGTAATCGGTATCGGAAAACAAGCGGAAAATTCGCTCGTAACGTTTGTAGGCGGCGTAGTATTCCTTGTCGCGCCAGTAATGTTTGGCCACGTACCGTTCGCGCTTGGCCAGGTCGTTTCGCACTTCTTTGAGGTGCAGTCGGGCCTCGGCGTAGTAGCTGCTGTCGGGGTATTGCGAAACAACCTTCGAGAGATTGCTTTCGGCTTTTTGAGTTTGGGTTTGATCGCGGTCGATCGCCAGTTTCTGCTCGTAGCTGCACATTCCGCTATGATAAATCGCGTGATCGATTTTATCGTGGTTGGGGTGCCGTTTGGCGAAAGCGTCGTACGCGGCCTCGGCTTCGATCCACCGTTTGCGGGCGAATTCGGCGTCGGCGAGGCCCAATTCAGCGAGCGTGACGTACATCGAGAAGGGATACAAGTCGATCAACGCTTCGTACGCGTCGATGGCATCACTGTATTTCTTATTTTCGAATCTATCCTGAGCGTAGGAGCTGATTTCCGCCGCCGACATATCCTCGAAACGGGGCCCGCATGAGGCAAGCGCCAGCCAGATCGCGCAGCACAAGGCGATAAAAAGAAGTCGATTCGGTAACTTTTTGGCCAAACGCACGCTTTTCCTCGAGACCATAATTTCGCCTTCTATATATGAGTTTAGAGGGGAAAATGTCAAGCTTTTCTTTCGGTTATATGGTATGTCCCTTGATTTAAAAGGGAAAACCGGTTTTTCTCATCACCTCGATTTTTCCAGACGACGTATCGCCGCCAGCACGATTTCGCCCGCCGCGGCCAGCGAAGACTCCTGGATCAACTCAGGCCGATCACCGGCGGTGTGAATTTTCGTCCCGTTCGGGCCGGAAAACATCAGCGTCACCGCCGCCAGCCCCGCCTCCACGAGCGGAATGTGATCCGCCTCACCACCGACCAGACGCCCCAGGCGCTTGGTTTTTACACCCGCCGCGGCGCTGACCTGTTCGGCGAATTCTACGGCCCGCTCGGCCGCCGCTTGACGGAGTTTATCCGGTCCCGTGCCCGTGGCAAGCCATATTTTCGTGCCCAGCCCGACACCCTCGAAGTTCAGATACGTCGCCTCGCGCCATTCGGGCTCCTCGGCCAGCCCGCGCACATAGTGGTAACCGCCGGCCAAGCCCAGTTCCTCCGCTCCCGTGAACAGCACACGCACCGCCACACCGGCGGGCGGGTCCGCGACCAAGGCCTGCGCGGTTTCCATCAGCACGCCGCAAGCGCCCGCGTTGTCGACCGCGCCGGGTGATTCGTTGGCGACCTTCAGCGTGAGCAATACGACACCGGAAAGCACAGCCAGGGCCCAGAATGTCCACCAGATCACTCCGGGCAAGCCGAGTAACCAGGCGGGCCAAAACAGCGCGGGCGTCGTGGCCAGGGGCAAGACGAATACGCCCAGCGTGAAAAGGATCGAGCACACGGCGCGGGTGACGATCGACATGTTTTGACTTTTGGAGTCCGTGTGCGCCGAAAGGACCAAGCGCTCGACCGGTTCGCCGCGACAGGGTAGGTCGGCGACGATATTGCTGCTGCGCAGTTGCCACCCGGCTCCCGGAGTCACAGCGGCGACGAAAGGGTGTTCCGCCCGGCGGTCGTACAGTTTCTCGGCCGCGGCGCGCCGGTATCGGGCCCACAGTTTGCGGGCGACCAGCGGCAGGACCAAGCCGAACAAAGCTCCGAACCAGGGGACGGAGCTGAGCAACAGTCGGTGGATGATCAACAGGAGCAGGCCGGCGCCGAGCAACACGCGCAGCATGCCGAAGGGCAACATGGGGAAGAAGTGAAAGGCGTCTTCTTTCGGTTGCAGTCCCAATTCGGCCAGCCAGTTTTGCACGATTCGGCGAGCCTCGGGTTCGGCGGGAGTCCCGACCAATCTCGGGAAGGATAGTCGGCGAGCGTAGTCCACAGCCCGTTTCGCGTTGAATTTTCGCACGTTTTGTCCCCTTGTTGAATCGCGTTCGGTGTTCGTTACGTATTCATACATAAAAACGTATTGACATCAAAGAGGCGGTCTACTATGTTTTTTCTAAGCTCACTTACCGCCATTGAAAAACAGAAATCATCTTGAGGGCGTCCAATTGGCTCGCGGGTGGTTTGGTGTTTGGAATACGGCGAGTGGGCGGAACCGGCAACTCGGTTCACCGGCGAAGGGAACAAAGACGGGCGAAGATCGTCATACTGATATGCGAATCGGGAAAAGATCTCGTTTGTCTCTGGGTACTGTGGTATACAGTCCCTTCGAACTTTGCAAACAATTGATGGAGGTTGCTCGAATGAAACGCGCTATCGTTATCATCACTGTTTTACTGTTCGCCTTCAGCCTTTTTGCGCTGGTTGGCTGCAGCAAAAAAGACGAGCCGAAACCGGCTCCGAAACCGGCCATGAAACCGGCCCCGGCCGCGGCTCCGGCTCCCGCCGCGATTAAGCCGAAGGCTGAGACTCCGGCTCCGAAACCCGCGAAAATCGGCAAAAAGGCTCCGAAAAAAGCCAAGAAAGCGAAGGGCTTCGGCAAGAAGGGCAAGTAAGCACTTCACACGAGAATGGAACGTACGGGGCGCCTCTCAACGGGCGCCCTTCTTCTTTTGTGCTGAGGCGTAACAAAGTTGCTTTACGAACTAGACCTACGGCTATTTGAGCTGATCAACCGTGGGTTCACCGCCAAGGGCTTGGATTGGCTGGCGGTGGCGCTGCAGGATCCGTGGTGGCTGTGGGTTCCTCTCGGCGCCTTTGCCGCGTACTTGCTCGTCAAGGGTGGGCGGCAGGGGCGCTGGTTTGTCTTGGCGGCGGTCGTTGCCGTCGTATTAACCGACGTATTTTGCGCCCAGGTTCTAAAACCGCTGATCGGCCGGCCGCGGCCCACCATCGCTCTGGAAGGTGTGCGCATGTTGCTGGGGCGCAAGAGCGGTTTTTCGATGCCTTCCAACCACGCCGCCAACATTGCCGCGGCGGCTCTTTTGTTTTCCATACGTTATCGAAGGCTCGCACCGGTGTTCGTGATCGTTGCACTGGCGGTAGGTTGGAGCCGGGTTTACGCGGGCGTACATTATCCGCTCGACGTGTTGCTCGGCTACGCGATCGGGGCGGTCTTCGCCGCGTTGACGATGATGGCCAAGGACTCACTGGCAAAGAGATTTGAAACGCGAAGTCCCAATAATGTCGCAACCGGTAGGCAAAATAATTGACGTTGAAATTGACAAATGGCTGAAAAATCGGACATTTTTTCATGGCAACCAACCTGTGGATAAGTTGTGAGTGGAAACCTTTTTGAACCCGAGATACACAATGGCAAGGCCAATAAGAAAAGAGGGGGCTGCTGCCAACGCGGATCACGAAAGAGATTTCTTCCGCTTAGCAATGATTCTTGATAAGTTATTGAAATGAAAGATATAAACATTTTTACTTCGCGATTCCGGTTTTCTTGGGTTTGTTTACTGATAGTGAAAAATTGAGACTAAATCCGCCATTTTGTTGCGGAAATCGGACCGGTGGAAATTCATCCACAGATCTGTCCACAGGCTGGACGGCGGGCGCAAGAGGGTGGAACAGCGCGTGAACTGGCGTAGCGTGAAAACGTACTTGATGCAGAACCGAACCGTCGGCATCACCGGGGTTTTGCTTACGGTCTTGGCACTGTACGGCACCAGCGACGATCTCATGCTCTTCGCCGACGATTATATTTCCTGGGCTACGGTGAAATCTTCGCTCGATCAGCCGTGGTGGCACCTTGTCACGGTGTTTTACAATCCTGAGTTTTACCGCCCTCTGGACCTTCTGCTGATTCGCGCCGACATGGCGCAATTGGGCGACGATCCCTTTTTGTACCGCTGGGCGACCATCGTCGGCCATATGTTGACCGTATTGTCCGTGTATTGGTTCGTACGGCGCTTACGCTTCGATCGTGCGGTCGCCCTACTGGCCGGGGCTTTTTTCGCTCTGAGCCACGCCAACGCGATGGCAGCCCTATCCAATGACGCGGCCAGCCAGGTCTACTCCACCTTCTGCGGGATGATGGCGCTGGGCTTTGCGCTGCGCCGATATCCTGAACGGCCGCTACTGTCGTGGGAAGCGCTGATCAGCGCTGCATGGCTATTTGTCGCGCTGATGTGGAAAGACGCGGGCATCAGTTACGTGCCGGCATTGGCGGTACTGCTGATCTGGGAACTGAGCCGCGCGGCCAAGCGTGAGCGCGTTGCGCGGGCCGTCACACTGGCGGCGCCCTACGTTGTCGTGCTGACGGTTTATTTTCTCATGCGCTGGCACTCCGGTGCCGGAGGGCCGGAAATCTGCGGTCCGGGACGGTACGGTTTGTGCCCGGGATTGAATGTCCCGAAAAACATTATGCTTTTTCTCTTGGCGATGGTGACGCCGGTCGGCAGTTCGATCATCGTGTTGCGGTTGAATTCGGCTCCGTTCATGACCGCGTGGGTCGCCTCGATGGTGGCCGTGCTCGTCTTGTTGGGCGGCGGGGTGGCCATCCGTTACCGCCGCCGAGTAAGCGATCGCGCGCCGCTGATCGTCCTGCTGGTGCTGCTTTTCGTGGTGATGACGCCGGACGTGTTTCTAAATCAGGTCAGTGAGCTGTACGCGTATAAGCCGAACGCGATTTTCGCGGCGATCATGGGGGCGGCCATCGTGGCGTGGATACGCTATCTGGCATCGCGAAACCGGCGCGTTTGGCTGGCGATACTGGTCGCGTTTCTCTTGGTTCTGGCCTGGAGTCACGGGCAGTCGATCGTCCACAAGACGCAACGGATACGAACCGGCGGCGTCTGGTGCGCCAAACTGATGAATGAGATTCGCGCGCAACTGCCCGAACTGCCCACGCAGCGGATCATCGTCAGCAATCGTGACCCCGGCCCGGCGCCCTTCTACTCGATTTACTACATGGAGGGCGCATACGTACTCGGCGGCGGGAAAATATTCGAGTATTATTACGGAGATAAGATCGAAGAGTACCGTTTTGCAGAGTGGGCGGAACTAGATCGGGTGCTGGGTGATCTACCTGGTAAGAAGGTGATTCTGCTGTACGAGCGCGATCACGTACGCGTGGCCGTGACCGATGGGACGCGGAATCCGTTTTCGAGCGGCGAGACTGAATTGGCGCCCTGAGCCGATTTGATTGACAGATATAAGAGCAACTTTGTATAAGGGACCGTCGAGCGTTCCTCACCGGGTCGAACGCCCGACACGTTCTTTGTTGAAACGAACATGACAAACACCAATAACCCATCATGGGAGGGTGAAATGAAACGGTGGAGTAAACTCGCGTGGCTTTTCGTGGCGGTATTTGCCATTTTCGCGCTTACGGGCTGCGATGCGGCCGAAGATGCGGCCGAAAAAGCACTCGAAGAACTAACGGATTACGATTGGGAATTGACCGAAGAAGATTTTGAAGACCTGTCGGGCGTGAATACGCCCTTTGGTTGGGATTTCATCTTCGCAGTCAATCTTGAAGATGCTGAATTGGCCGAACAGATCGACGGATCTTTTTCCGTCGACATTTCGCCGCTGGAAGACTTCGGGTTGGACTTCGGCGACTTCGACAACCAGATCATGATCGGCAAGGTCGCGGCCAAAGGCGACACCGGCGGCAACGGTCTGCGTTACGCGAACAAAATCTTGATCGATGGCGGTGAAATCAAACTCGACGGCGAGAGCATTGACGTGCTCGGCGCCAGCGTGGGCTCCAGTGGTCCGGGCTGGTACGCGGCGTATCACGCACGCAACGCCGTGGGCTTCGTCAAGGGCATGGTCACCGATTGCGACGGCAACGCGCCGCCCGCCAACACGGTGCTCGTGCTCGCCTCCAAGGGCCCCTTCTTCACTTTCGCGGCGGGCAACGGCAGTTGGGCTCTGCCCAGCGTGGATGGCGCCCCGGCCGCGGTGAATTTCGACGCCGGCGATTGCACGGGTAGCGACAGCGCCCCGGTCACCGACGAAGAGAACCCGAAGGATCCCGAAGAGACCCCGCCGCAAAGTCAGCTTGAAGACGGTGTGAACACGAACATCGTCGACGCCGGCGAAACTGATCTGGGCAACGACGACGATCCGGATCCCGGCGCGCCCAGCAGCGGCTACTACTTCGAATTCGACGACGAAGACACCGGTTGGGCGTCCACCGGCGATTGCTTCGCGCAGGTTACCAACGCCGGCGACGACTACGACTACCTGTTCCCGGCCGGCGCGGACACCGACAAATCCTTCGGCTTCATTTCCAGCGGTTCGCCCACGGCGGGCGGCCTGCAGAGCTGCACGGTGACGCGCACCTTCATGGTGCCCGACGATACCGATACCTTCGTGGTTTCCTTCGACTTCCTGAGCCAGGAATACAAGGAATGGGTCGGCTCGCCGTACAACGATATCTTCACCGTGATCATTCAGGGTGAGTACGACTACGTCGTGAATCGTACGGTCAACGGTCCGAACAATTGGGAATTCATAAGCAACGGCGGCGTGATCGGCACCATCGCCGACAGCGTCGACGCGGGTCCCAATGCAGCCGATTCGACACCGGGCGAGACCAACGGCGGCAACGCCTTTGACGGTCACCTGAAATGGAACGGCGAGAACGACAACACGCCGCGTGGTGACGGCAACGACGACAACGTCAATGGTTACATTGCTGAATACGGCGTCGAGCCGGGTGCGACGATCACGGTGCTGATTACTGTCAGCGACGTGGCCGACGCGATTTACGACAGCGCGGGCGTCATCGACTACGTCGGTTTCGAATAAACCGCTAACCAGTATCGTCAAACGGGCCGGGACCTACGGGTTCCGGCCTTTTTTGTAATCCTCGATAGAAAAGCGCGTCGTGCCCAGATGATGCGGTCACCAGCCGGCACGTAAGACGGGTATCAAGCCTCGGGCCGAGTGTGTCTCAATCGGCGGGCGGCGCGAAGTAGGCGTAGACGACGGTCTCGGTCTCGTCGTCCGTGTAGGCCACGTGCGGTCTACCGTGATCGTCCAGCGCCATCGACAGGCCGGCCACCGCGGCCGGCGGGGCGTCCAGATCGATAAAATGCCATTCCCCGCCGCGCTGCACGCCATAGCGAACGATCGCTTCGCTTCGATCGGCAAACGCGAGGTGGATATTGTCGCAGGCGTCGGCCGCCGCCTCCACCAAGCCCGGGTCGCCCGGCGCGTAGACATTCTGCGGCGCCCAATGGTCGCCGGACTGCCACGCGACGTGGATCGTGCCGTCGCCGATAGTGTAAGCCACCGTCGGCACGCCGGTAGTCGAGATAAACAACGACGCGTCATATGGCGCATACACCTCCGGCTCGATGACCTGCCGCTGCCAATCGCCGTCCACGCGCACCGAGTGCTTGAACAATTCAAGGACGTAGAATCCACCGACTCCGGACACCACATGCGGGCGACTTTCCACATCGACAACCAGGTCCATGGCGGCGATACCGGCGTACACGTCGCCGGGTTGTGAAAACAGCGGCAACCAAAGAGGGCCGTTGGTATTGCGCGAAACGATGGCGCTGGGAGAGAAGGTGGTGTCGTTGCACCCGAAAAAGGCGTGTAACTCGGAGTCTTCCCGGCCGGCGATAATCGAGGTTCCACAAGCGAAATTGCCGTAGATCAACTCGACGTTCCAATCGGCACCGGCCAACCATCCGTGGCTGATGGTCATCGATCCGTAGTCGATTAACCGCGTCACTGAAAGGTGGACCGTGTCGTCCTCAGTCAGCACCAGCGAGGGTTTCGCGCAACTTTCAAACACCGAGGGGGTGGTCAGGTTCCAGCCTTTTTCGTCTCGAGTGGCGTGCACGATGCCGGTCAGCATTTCAAAATAATCGAACGCGACCTGCGGCCCGCCCGCGCTGTCCAGGCCCAACGAGATGTTGCCGATCAGAGGGTGGCTGTCGTCGATGGTTTCGAACAACCAGTCGCCGTCGTCCTGACAATGTTCTTCGGCGAAGGTGTCGTCGTCATCATCATCATCATCATCGTCATCGTCGTCATCATCGTCGTCGTCATCATCGATCGTATCGTCATCATCGACCGTATCGTCATCATCGATCGCATCGTCATCCATGGCGTCGTCATCGATTGAGTCATCATCAGCGACCGAATCGTCATCGATTGCGTCGTCATCGTCGACCGAATCGTCATCGAATGCGTCGCCGTCATCGATTTCGTCATCGTCCTCATCGCAGGCCGTGACGACAAACAAGCAAAGAAGAGAAAACAGCAACAACAGCCAGGCCGCGTACCGCATCGCCATTCTCCTAAGGTTGGGCGGTGCCGCTGGGCACCGGGGGGATCGGCATAATCCAGACGGCGCCGGCATTGCCGTACGCGGCGCGCATATCGCCGTCGGCTTCGGAAACCAGGGCGGTTTTGCTGTATTGGCAATCGGCGAGCAAGGTTGGGATGCTTTCCCAGGATTCGCCGGTTTTGTAGGCATAGGTCAATACGTTGTAGTCGGCGCCGATGACGTGAAGGCCGCCGGCGGCGTCGCGATAGAGGTCGGCGACGTCGAGATCGAGGTCGCCGACATATTCGGATTCCCAAGTGCCGCTGGTGTTGTTGGCGTATTCCGATCCCCAGTTGGTTAAATCGACGACGTGGGCGAAGGCCTGCTCGTCCATCACCATGGCGATGTCCTCGCCGGCCCAGTTGTCGTTGATGGTCCAGGTGCCCCAATCGCCCGAAGCGTTGGTGGCGTAGTACCAGCCGCGGGTCGAGCCGAAATAGGTATAGGCGATGTGCAGGTGGTCGTCCCCGTCCACGGCGATGGCCAGGTCATAGTAACTCGCGTCGTCGATATCAGTGAACTCCCAACCGGCTCCGGCATCCCGGGCGAGGATCAGGCGGCGGGCGGTACGGTCGTAGTAGGCGATGGCGGGCGCGTTACCGGCGGTGAAGGCGAGGTCGCAAAGGTAACCGGCGTCACCGGCGGCGTCGACGGCAACGGTTTGCCATGAGTCGCCGTCGCGGGTGGCGTACCAAAGTTCGGCGCGGGTATCCTCGGCGATTTCGCGTTCGATGGTATAGGCGACATGCAACACGCCGGCGTCATCGAGGGCCAGGGAGGCATGTCGGCCGGCGAGATCGCTCTCGTCGATGGTGTCGATCTGCCAGGACCCGGTGGCGTCGGTGGCGTAAAGCAGGTCGTCGCGGGAATCGTCGAAAGCGATTAAGTGAAGCGCGCCGGCGGCGTCGATCGTCATGTCGCGGGATCGGAATACGCCGCCTTCATCAACGGTGAAGGGCGTCCAACCCTTCGCGTCGCGGATTGCGCCTTGAAGAGAGTCAGCGACGCGGTCGGCGTAGACCACGCGCGGTACGCCCGCCACCAAAGCGAGACTGCTGTTCCCCGTTGGTTCGCCGTTCGCCGGCGGTGCGGCGCTTTCAACGACCCAGGCACCCGAAGCGTTGGTGTAGTACTTGATTAATGTTGAGTAGGGCGCGAAGGAACTGAGGTGAGCCGCCCCCGCCGTGTCGACACGGATGTGCGGGACCAGGCCGCCGTAGTCGCCCAGAAAGATTTTACGCGTCCAGGTTCCTGGGGCGTTGGTCGTGTAGATCATGGTGTCGTTCCACCAGACGGGGTCGCCGTAATGGTAGGCGATGTGGACATGGCCGCCCTCGTCGATGGCCAGGTCGCTGTAGGCACCCGTGTGCTGCATGGCGTCGGCGATCTCAAGGTGCCAGGTCCCGCCGGCGTTGGTGGCGTAGTGCAGGCGGTCGTTATGCTGGCAGGAAACGTGGGCCACGCCGGCCGCATCGATCGCCAGTCCGCCCGGCCAGGCGAGGGGGGCGATGTTTTCGAAGGTCCAGGCTTTGCCATCGAGCCAGGCATGGATCAGGACGTAGTCGTCTTGACCCACTTGGCGCACGTAAAGGGCATGCGGGCGGCCGGCGGAGTCGAGGGCAAGATCGGCGCGTTGGCCGAAACCGCGGCTGTCGAAGTAAGACCGGGTCCACCCGGCCGGGTCGCGGCGGGCATAGACGATGCGCTCGAGCAGGGCGTCGTCGTAGATCAGGTGCAAAACCCCGGTGTCGTCGCGGGCGAGGACCGGTGACCCCGCATTGCCGGAGATGAATTCACGTGAGGTGACGGTGTCGCCGTCGAGGGTGTAGATGAAGATGACGTCGCCGTTGCCGGCGGCGACATACCAGGTATCGCCGGGTCCTTCCGCACACGAGATCCCATGCGAGCCGGGCGTACCGCCCATGACCAGTTCTCGCTCGAAGTCGACGGGCGTCACATCATCGTCGTCATCATCGTCGTTGTCATCGTCATCGTCGTTGTCATCGTCATCGTCGTCGTCATCGTCGTTGTCATCGTCGTCGTCATCGTCATCGTCGTTGTCATCGTCGTCGTCGTCATCGTCATCGTCATCGTCATCGTCGTCGTCATCGTCGTTGTCATCGTCGTCGTCGTCGTCATCGTCAAGCGTGTAGTCATCATCCATGGCGTCGTCATCGATTGCGTCATCATCGGCGACCGTATCGTCATCGGTTGCGTCGTCATCGGCGACTGAATCGTCATCGATTGCGTCGTCGTCATCGGCCGCGTCGTCATCGTCGTTGTCCAGACAAGCGCCGGTCCATAGCGCCGCGCACACAAATCCAATCAATAAAAACAAAGATATTTTGTTAGCCACAAAAAGTTCTCTTTTCCGCCCCTGGAGCAATCATTGTCCAATATCGTTTTTCGTACTGTCAAATGCTTTTTGTGTTTTTGTAGTGGTTTGCGACCAGGGCGTACTAAATGCGGCCTGTGTGCTTGGCGCGGATCAACAAGCCAAGAAAGAAGGGACCGCCGAGGGTCGCGGTCAGCACGCCGACGGGAATCTCCACGCCCGAGACAATCGATCGCGCCGCCGTGTCGCACAAGATGAGAAAACCCGCCCCGGCCAGCAAGGAGGCGGGCAGCAAGACGCGGTGGTCGGGGCCGATCAAGAAGCGCACCGCATGGGGAACGATCAATCCGACAAAGCCAATGGGGCCCGCGAGCGCCACGACCAGGCCGGTAATCAGCGAGGCGCCGAAGTAACTGAGTCGTTGCACGCGCCGCACATTCACGCCGCGGCTGCGGGCGATTTCCGGCCCGAGGCTCAGTTGGTTCAGCGCGCCCGCGTGGGCCAGCAACGCGATGATGCCGGCCGCGTACGCCAGACCGGCCGTCGCAAAACTGAGTCGCGCGCCCCAGCTCGCCGCGAGGCTGCGGGGATGAAACACCACGTCGAGAGACCCCATCATCCAGCGCAGCATCATGTGCGTTTCGGTGAAATCGGCGAGATAAAAAACGAGCAGAATTTCCGCCGCGAAAAAGAAGCTGATCGTCACGCCCGCCAAGAGCAGCAGGTTGGTGGAAATCACGCCCCGCGTGCGCGCCAGGGCATACACAATACCCACCGTGGCGATGCTGCCCAGCAGCGCGGCGAACATCACCGGGGAGAACCCCAGCACCGTCGCATCGAGTCCCAACTTGATGGCCACCACCGCCCCGAACGCGCCGCCCGAGGACACGCCAAGCGTGAAGGGTTCGGCCAGGGGATTTCGCAGCAAGGCCTGCAACGTCGCCCCGGCCAAGGCGAGCGCCGCGCCGACGAGACCGGCCAACAGCACGCGGGGTACGCGCGTGAGCCACAGGATAGAGGCGTCAACATTGCCGGCCAGATCGTGGCGATGCGTCCAGGCTTTCACGGGGTCGATCGATACATTGCCGATTAGGGGCGCGAGCACCAACACGGCCAGCAGGAAAAGGACGAAGGGCGCCAGCCGCGCGGCGAAACGACTGGGGGTCAACGCCTGCATCAACCGTCCTCCCGTTCCAGCGGCAGCAAGTAGGGAGTGACGCCATCGGCCCGCCGCCCGACCTCGACCGGCGTGTCGTAGATCGGCGCGATGCGCTCGGCGGTCAGGATGCTCGCGGTGTTCCCGTCGGCGACGATGCGGCCCTCGTGCAGCAGCACGACTCGCGGGCAGTAGCGCGCGGCAAGGTTGAGGTCGTGCGTGACCAGAATGACCGTCAGGCGTTGATCTTCGTTTTGCCGCCGCAGGGTCGAAAGCAGCGCCATCTGGTGACGCAGGTCGAGGGAATTGGTGGGTTCGTCGAGCAACAGGGTTTCGGGCTCTTGAGCGAGCGCGGCGGCCAGCAGGGCGCGTTGCCGCTCGCCGCCGGACAACTCGAGGACACTGCGGTCAGCCAGTTCGGCGATGCCCGTGGCTTCCAGGGCGTGGCTGGCAGCTTGCACGTCGGCCTCGCTTTCAAAGGGCGAATAGCCGCGGTGCGGGTGCCTGGCCATGAGCACGAATTGCGAGACCGTGTAGGGGAAGTAAAAGGTGACATGCTGCGGGACGAGCGCCACGTGCCGGGCCAGTTCCGCGGCGTCCCAATCCGGCAGCGGCCGATCGGCATAAGCAACGCGCCCGGCGTCGGGACGCAAAAACCCGGCCAGCAGTTTCAGCAGCGTGGATTTCCCCGCGCCGTTGGGGCCGACGAGGGCGACCATTTCTCCGGCGTCGATGGTCAGGTCGACCTCGCTCAAAACAGGCTTGACGCGGTAGGCGAAGCGCAGGCCGGCGACGCGAAATCTCACGGCGTCTCCGGATGCAGCAGCGCGGCCATTTTTTTTGCCGTGGCCGCCATGTCGGTGCCCGGCGAAAGCGCGAAGCGATCGGTGATCACATGAACGCGGTTTTGTTTCATCGCCTGAAGATAGGACAAGGTTCGCCACAAGGCCAGCTCCCGCGGCGCGGTCTGGGGGTCGGGTTTGATTTGCGGCACGAAGATGAAAATGACTTCCGGGTTGGCGCGCAGAATTTCTTCGGTGCTGTATTTGGGATAGAGCGCGGGCGCATCGGCCGCCACGTTGATCCCGCCGGCGACTTGCAGCAGTTCATTGAGGAAGGTTTTCCCCGCCGCGACGGTAATGTCGCGCAGTTCGCCCGGCGTATGCCCAACCACCATCAGCGCCCGCACCAGCTTTTGACGGGCGACCGAGCGGCGCACGGCGTCCAACCCGCCGCGCATGTCGGCGGCGACCTGCCGCCCCTCGGTTTCCAAACCGAGAAGCTGCCCGAGGCGCACGGCGGCGTTGCACGCGTGGTCGATGGTCTCCGCCGGCAAAGGCTCCACTTGCAGGCCCAACGCCCGCAGCTTGTTCACATGCTCTTCCATGGTGTCCTGCGCGACGACGAGATCGGCCCGCACGGCGACGATCTTTTCGAAGTTGGCGTTGAGCGCGGCGCCGATTACCACTGCATCGTCGCGTACACCCTCGGCCGGGCAGAACGACGTGTGACCGACGATGCGGTCTCCGGCGCCCATGGCCACGAGGATTTGGGTGAAGCTCGGCAGCATGGACACGATGCGCGTGGGATGATCGGCGACCGGCGGCGGCGCGCTGCTGTGGCAGGCGACAAGCGCGATCAGCAACAGAGGCAGCCACCACCGTAGTTTCATGTGTCTCCCATCGGCACTCGAGCATTTTCGCGGAAATGAGGCGCTAATGATGGTCTGTCGCGGCCAACCATGTCAAGCAAATCAGATGCCGAAGACCATGCCGAGCCGCCACTCGGTTTCCGGGGCAAGCCGTCCACCGGTTGGATGAATTCCGAGTCATGCCAACGCCGCACAAAAACGTTTCACGGGTTCAGAATACCCAAAAGAAAAGCCCCCCGTCGAGCGACGAGGGGCCGGGTTGTTCAGGCGTCGGCGTTACTTGGCGCGCAGCACAACGAAGGTCGTCGTACCCGCTCGGTTGATGAGCAGCAGAAGCTTTTTTCGCTTCACGTTTTTCACGGCCGCGTCCAAGTCAGCCGCCGAGGCGACCGGCATGCGGTTGAGTTCCATGATCAGATCGCCGGTTTGCAGCTCGGCGGCGGCGGCAGGACTGTCTTTTTCAACGTCTACGATCATGACGCCGCGGGCGTCGGCGGGCAATTGAAAACGATTGGCGAGCGCCGGGGAGAGCGTCACGGCGGTTAGCCCGCTCAGGGTGACGCGGTCGCTGACCGGCTCTTGATCCGGTGTGCTGGTGGGCACGGCGGCGGCGTCATCGGGATGCCGGCCGATGGTGATGGTGATGTTGCGCCTGGTGCGGTCCCGCACGACGAGCAGTTCCACTTTGTCATCGGGGTGCTTTTGCGAAATGAGATTACGAAGGTGCGTGGAGTCCTGAATGTTCAGGCCGTCCATTTCGATCACGACGTCACCGCGTTGGAGCCCGGCTTCGTCGGCGGGGCCCTCTTTAAGTACGTCGGCGATGATCGCGCCGCGCGGTTTTTTCAGGCCGAATTGATCGACCATATCCTGCCGCACGTCCTGAATGAGCACGCCGAGGTAGCCGCGCTCGACGCGACCGTGCTGCACGAGGCTGTCCATAATGACGCGGGCCATGTCGACGGGAATGGCGAAGCCAACGCCTTGATAGCCGCCGGTCATCGAGGCGATGGCCGTGTTGATGCCCACGAGTTCACCGCGGGTATTGACCAGCGCGCCGCCGGAATTGCCGGGATTGATAGCGGCGTCGGTCTGGATGAAATCTTCATAGTCGGCGATGCCCACCCGCGCGCGGCCGAGGGCGCTGACGATCCCCTGCGTCACGGTGTGTGAAAGGCCGAAGGGGTTGCCGATGGCCAACACCACTTCACCCAGCCGCAGGTCGGCCGAGCGACCCAAGGTGAGCGGGTCGAGATCCGTGGCGTCGATTTTGAGTACGGCGACGTCGGATTTGGGGTCGGTGCCGACGATCTGGGCGACGAATTCGCGCTGATCGTAAAGGACGACGAGCACTTCGGTCGCGTCTTCCACGACGTGGTTGTTGGTTAGGATGTAGCCGTCGGTGGCGATGATCACGCCGGAACCGCGGGAGCGCTCGCGGCGTTCGCGGGGCACCTGGTCGGGAAAGCGGTTGCCGAAAAAGCGCCGGAAAAACGGATCGTGGGAAAAGGGCGAATTGCGGCTCGGGGTTTTGACGACTTTGGTCGAGGAGATATTCACTACGCCTTTGACGGCTTCTTCCGCGACGTCGGAAAAACCCAGCGTGGGCGCGGCTTGCGCCGGCGGTTGCTTGGGCGCTTCAAGAACGTTCGGCGTTTTCTTGCCGGCGCCGGCTGTTGCGCCGTCGTCCGCTTTGTCGGCGGACTGGCACGCCACGAGGCCGAAGGCCGCGATCATCGAAACAAACAGAGCAATAACAAGTAGATAGCGATGTAAATGCACGGGGCGACTCCATTCTTTCGGTTTCTTTTCAACCCACTTTCGGCCCGTGGCCGAGTCTCAAATAAGAAAACACCTTGGGCAAAAAGTTCCGCTGGAATCATAATCACTTGTCGTGAGTTTTCAACACCGTTTCGGATCGAAATCTTTCTCGCTTTTGCCGTGAAAAGAGGCGCGGCTCGCCCACCATTATGTTTCACGACGCATGTTGTCTGCTTCCCTGGGTTGGTGATACTTTGCCCGCGCGTAACGCTACGCATCAGACGTCAACAAGTGGTGGTTTCACATGCTCAAGGAAATGTCGGTTTATCTGGATGACAAGCGCGTTGAGACAAGTGCGTTCGACCAGGGCGCCGGTTTCGGCAAAGCGCTGGCGGCGCGGCGGATCATGGAGGCCGATTCGCCGGATGACACCGTGTATTTTTCCGGATTCACGCCGTTGGCGGCGACGGGGCTGGGCTTCGCCGGGAAGCTCAACGTGTACGGCATCAGTTTGCTCGGCGGCAATCTGCAAGGCAGTCGCAGCGGCGGGCTGATCACCCGGTACCTGACGCGGCAGGGAATCGCGGGGATCGGCGTAGTCGGTCAAAGCGAAACACCGCTGCTGCTGCACGTGGACGCCGGGGGCGAAGCGGCACTGCGCCCGCTCGCGGAATACGGCGAGGACATCGTCGGCACGTACGCGCTGGCCGAGGCGATCTATCGCCGCCACGGTAACAACGTGGGCATGGCGATCACCGATCCCGCATCCATGGGCTTTTTGTTCAATGCGATTCTCTGCAATGCCCGGCCCGGCGACCCACCTCATCGCGTGGCGGGGCGCGGCACGACGCGCTTTGGCAGCAACGGTTTGGTGGGGATCGTCGTGGAGCGATCGGCGGAGGTTCGGCATGGGATGGAGTTCGACAAGGCGCGTTTAGCCGAGACGCTGCGGGCGTTGCATAAAGCGAAGTGGAACACCAACCTGACCGGCTCCGACGACCCCGAACAACCGCTGTTAGGCGGCACGTATGGCGCGGCGGCAAAGGGTCGGTTCGATGGCGGGCACGGGCTGACGAATCTTTTTCGCGCGGCCCACTTGCCGCCCGAGCATTACGCGGCGGTGTTGCCCGAGTCGCTGGTGCGCGACCAAATTCGCCTGGCCGAAGAGCACGGGCTCAAGATCAGTCGTCACTCCTGTCTGCCGGGTTGCCCGAATAAATGCAGCCAGGTGGTGATCTTGCCGGACAACGGCGAGTACAAAGTGTTCAAAGCGGGCGAATGGGAAACCTATCAGGGCGTGTTAAACCTGGGCCTGTTTGCCGACGTGCTGCCCTTCACGACGTGGGTGACGCAACATTCCAACGATCACGCCTACGACCACATCGAAGGGTTGGTGACGCTGGCGGCTTTCGCGTTGGCCACCGAGACGAAGGCCGATACCGGCGTGCGTTACGGCGATACCGAATCCATGCGGCGCTTGTTGCACGAAGCGATCGCCGGTGACACCGAGCGAGGCCGGCTGTTTCGTCGGGGCGCGGCGGCGGTGGAGGAATTCTACGGCCTGCCGCGGCATTTCACGGTCGGTGGTCACGCGCTGCCCTTCCACAACGGGCGCAGCATGCTGCAGACCGGCGTCGGCTTGAGTTGGACCTACGGTCGACACGGCGAGTGTTGCGCGGGACCCGGCCGGCACAACTTTTTGGACCAGCCTTACGATCCGACCGATCACGCGCTCCCGGCGGATACGCACGTGTTGAACACGATGCACGGCATAGCGATGTACGGCGCGGTCGACGAACTGGGCATGTGCTTTTTCATCGGCCCGAGCCTCGACACGCTCGTGGATTGCGAGAGAATTCTGGCCGCGGCCGGCCGGCCCTTCGAAGTGGGAGACATGGTGCGCGTTTCGGCGGCGCTCATCCGCGACATCCATGACTTCAACAAGTCGCGCGGCGTGGAGATTCAAGCCTTGCCGCAGGTGTTTTACGACCAGCCGACCCACGGTAATGCGCAGAGCGAAGACGAAGCGGTCTGTTTCAACGTGCCGTTTGAAGCGGTACGCGACACCGGTGCGAAGGTGCTCGAGGAAGTGGCCGCCGGGAAGCAGACGATTCCGGATCGTCTACTGACGGCCTCGCGGGCGCGATACGAATAAACGCCGCGGCTACTGGATCACCGCCAACACTTCGCCGCGCTTGACAGTCTCGCCCTTGGCCTTGGTCAGCGACGCAATGGTGCCGTCGGCCGGGGCGGGCAGCGCGTTTTCCATCTTCATCGCTTCCAAGATGACAACGGTTTGCCCCGCGGTGACCGTGTCGCCTTCCGCGACTTCGTAACGAACGATCGTTCCGGGCATCGGCGCTTCCACCACGGCCTTGCCGGAAGTGGCGGCTTGCGGCTTGGGTGCCGGGGGCGCTGCCGCGGTCGCTTGCGCAGGGGCCGGAGGCGGCGGGGCGGCGGGAGCGGCGGTCGGCGCGGCGATTGCCGGCGTCACGGCGCCCACTTGGAAACCGCTGAGGCCGTCGGTTTCAACCTGGACCTCGAACAGTTCACCATCCACGGACACGCGGACCGACTGCGCGTTCTTCAACGCCGGGGCGGCGGGTTTTTCGCTCAACTCGCCGGCGAGCGCCTTTTTGATCAGTTCCTCTTCGGCGCGTATTTCCTCCAGCGTGCGGGGCTTCTCGCCGGGAGCTTTCTCGTCGAGCCCGTGTTTGAAGCGCAGAAAATCCATGCCGGTACGCGGATAGAGCGCGTAGGTCAGCACATCGCCAATCTCGTCGGTGAATCCACTCACGGCCTCGCGCGCGGCGGGCATTTCCGGTTCGAGGATGTCGCCCGGGCGCTGGCTGATGGGCGTTTCGCCGCGTTCGTAACCGGCGAGGCATTTCTTGCGCACTTCCTCGTTGATCGGCGCGGGCGGCCGACCGTAGAGGCCGTAGCAGTAATCGCGCACTTCCTTGCTGATCAGCTTGTAGCGCTCGCCGCCCAGGACGTTCATGACGGCCTGCACGCCGACGATCTGGCTGGTCGGCGTCACCAGCGGGGGGAAGCCGAGGTCGGCGCGGGTGCGCGGCAGTTCCTGGAACACCAGGTCGAGTTTGTCGAGCGCTTCGGCCTCGCGCATTTGGTTGACGAGGTTGCTCAGCATGCCGCCGGGCACTTGGTGCTTGAGCACGTCCACGTCGATGACCGCCGTTTTCGACGTGTTCATGAAGTGACGATACTTCGGCGTGATCGATTCCAAATATTTGCTGACCTCGTGCAAGGCGTCGAGGCTGAGGCCCGTATCGCGGTCAGTACCTTCGAAGGTGACGATCATCGGCTCGACAGCCGGTTGACCGCTGCGGTAGGCCACCGGCGCCAGTGAACAATCGATGATATCGACGCCCGCCTCGGCGGCCTTCATGTAGGCCAGGTCGGCCAGGCCCGAGGTAAAGTGCGCGTGCAGTTGGATCGGCACGTCGACGATCTTTTTGAGTTCCACGACGAGCAACGCGGCGTCCTGCGGCGTGAGCAACCCGGCCATGTCTTTAATGCACAGGGAGTGGGCGCCCATCTCGACGAATTCCTTCGCCTTGCTTTTGTAGTACTCGAAGGTGAACACCGGCCCGCCGATGCGGCGCTCGGTCAGCGAGAAGGAAAGCGTGGCCTGAATGTGGGCGTCGGTTTCCTGCAAGGTCTTGAAAGCAGCCTCGAAATTGCGGCCGTCGTTGAGGGCGTCGAAAACACGGAAGATATCCATGCCGCATTCCACGGCGTGCAGACAAAATGCGCGCACCACGTCATCGGCGTAGTTGCGATAGCCGACGAGATTCTGACCACGCAACAACATTTGCAGCGGCGTGTGTTTGGCGAGCGCCTTGATTTTGCGCAAACGTTCCCACGGGTCTTCCTGCAGGAAGCGGTGCGTGACATCGAAGGTCGCGCCGCCCCACACTTCCAGCGAGTGGAACCCCACGGCGTCGAGCATGCCGATGATCGGTTCCATGTCTTCAAAACGCATGCGGGTGGCGAACAGACTTTGGTGGGCGTCACGCAAGGTCGTGTCGGTGATCTTCAACGGGTGAGCCGGCGCCATGGTAGTAGCTCCTTTCGCTCGTTAAACCGCAACCGAAGGGGTCGCAATGGACCTTTGCGTAACAGGAATTAGCAGTCTTGGCAAGCGTTTCGCTACCGGATGATTTCGAAACGAAATCGAGGGCGGCTTAGGATTCCGAAACCACGGTCGATAAGTCGGTGACTTGAGCGAGAATGAATTTCTCTTCGCGTTCGCCGATCACCTCCGTACTCACTTCCGTGTCGAAAACCTCGCCGTTTTTTCGCACACCCTTGGCGACGGTGGAAAAGGTGCCGGCCTGCAATTGCGCGACAATGATGTCCGGAATACGATGCGCGATCTCGATGGGTACGAGGTCGAAAACCGTCAACCGAAGCATTTCCGAGCGAGTGTAACCGTACAGGTCCAAAGCGGCTTGGTTGCAATCCACGACTCTCCCACCGAGGGTTTCCAGGAACACTGCGTGTGCGGAATCGCGATAACGCGCAAAAATTTCATGCGGGTCGCTCATTTTTTACTCCGAAACAGGATAAATTTATCAGCAATCATTGCTGAAGATAATCCAATTGATTTAATTCTAGCGTAAAAGCGAAAACAATTCAACATATAAATCGCGGGCCGATACACAATCTAGTACATTTTGGGGTGCAGATGTCCATATCTTGACTTGACATCGAAAGGTCGTCGGCTACTCTGGTATTATCGGATTGGGATTTGCTTGCTTTTTCGCGCGGTGTGCCGCTCGAGCCGGAGGTGTATTAGATGCGCATTCGCGGGTTGGCCGGGCTGCTGGTCCTGGCGCTCGTATGGCCGGGAATTGCCTCGGCCGCGGAGGGATTCAACAGCCATCTCTTTCATCCTTCTCCGTTTGCGGGCCGCTTTTTGACCTTTGAAGATGCGCAAACCATGCCGCAATTTCGCTGGGCCCTCGGGGCGCTGATCGACTACGCCAACGCCCCGGTGGAGGTGCGCGAAAACAACGATCGCGTCTCCGGCGTCGTGGACGGAATGTTGAGCACCGATCTTACGGGCTCGTTTTCCGCGCACGAGATGGTCAATGTCGGCCTGCACGTGCCGATTCACTGGTTCAACCGCTCGCGAACCTTCGATGATTTGGGCGACGCCGACGGCATTTCCTCGCGCCAAAACCGCACGTCCATGGGCGATATCCGCCTGCTCACCAAAGTCCGGATCTTGGAAGAAGGAATGTTTCCCTTCGGGGTCGCCGTGACGCCTTTCGTGACCTTTCCGACCGGCGACGCGGACGCGATGCTCGGCGACGGCCGCATGACCTACGGACTGACGGGCACGTACGAGATCAACCTCGCTTGGGTGCGCATGGGGCTGTCGGGTGGCTGGCGGTATCGCGGCCGGTCCGGCGTGCTGGATACGCAGGTGCGCAACGCATTTCCGCTCGCGGTGGGCGTCACGCGGGACATCACCGACCGCATCAACGTGAGCCTGGAGTTGCACGGCGAGATGTACGAGTCGGAGAACAACCGGGATTTTGCCGGCAATCCGTTGGAACTCGATGCCGTGGGGCGCTGGCGCATGCCGCAAGTGCCGGGTTTGCGGATCATCGGCGGCGGCGGGCCGGGCGTGACCAGCGGCGTGGGCAGCCCTGATTTCCGTCTCTTCGCCGGGGTCGATTACCGGCCGGAGATCGAGGCGAAACCGCCCCCCAGCACCGGCCATCTGCGGATCGTCGTGCAGGATACGCACGGCGTTCCCCTGGAAGCCGAAGTCGGTTTGGAAGGCGCGGAGTTGCGCTTGGGCAACACGACCGACGGCACGTTCGCCGTAACCGATTTGGCGCCGGGCACCTATCAAGTTCGCGTGTCGCGGCCCGATTTCGAAACCGGCCTGGCCGAGGCGCAGATCTTCGCCGGGCAGTCCGCGACGGTGACGGTGGTGTTGTATCCGCTGGAGACGCGGTTGACGGTGATTGTGCTGGATAAGGACAAAGGCCACCGGCTCGACAGCCGCCTCATTTTCAACCCCGGCGCGGCGGACGAGAAGGTCGTTGAGAACCCGAGCGGCGAATATACCGAAGCCGTGGAACCCGGGACGATTCCCTTCACCGCGGTGGCGACCGGTTACGAGGCCGTGCTCACCAAGGCCGATGTCCAAGCGCATGAGACGACGACGATTACCGTGCGCCTGCGCCGCAAGATCGAAAAATCGGGGCGCATTTTCTTCGATTTGGATTCGGCGGACCTGCGGCCGATTTCCAAACCCGTGCTGCGGGAAATCGCCAACAAGATCACACAAATTAATCCGAAGCAGGTGATCGTCGAAGGCCACTGCAGCGACGAGGGAACCGACGAATACAACATGAAACTTTCGCAGCGACGCGCCGAGTCGGTCCAGCAATTCTTGGTAGCGCAGGGCGTAGCGGCCAACGTGCTCACTGTCGCCGCATTCGGCGAATCGCGGCCGATCGCCACCAACGAAACCGAGGAGGGCCGCGAACGTAACCGGCGGGTCGAATTCATCATCGAAGGGGGAGACTAATGAGCGCGCGTCGTTGGGTGATCGCGCTGCTTCTGCTGTGGGCTGTCGCGGCGGGTGCCGCCGACGTCGATTTATCCGAACCGGCGGCGGTCGATTTGCGCCTCTGGGGTCCAGGCGAATTATCGAACCTCGGGTATAGCCTGGCTGCCGGCGATTTCGACGGCGACGGCTTGCCGGATATCGCCATGGGCGCTCCGGGCGACGAAAGCTACCGCGGCGCGGTGTTCGTGCTGCTTTCGAGCGAGGGTTCGCTGACCGGCAACCTGGATTTCAACGAGGATACGGCCGACGTAACCGTGTTGGGCGAGACCGAGCAATACCTCGGCTTCAGCCTCACGGCGAACGATTTCAACGGCGACGGACTCGACGACTTGGTAGTGGGCGCCGCGCGAGCGCCGGGACCCAGCACGGAGGATCAACTCGGCGCCGTGTTCGTGTATTTCGGACGCGAAAAATGGCCCGACCAACTGGGTACGACCACCGGGGCCGATGTGACGATTTGGGGCGAGAAGGAAGGCGGCCAGTTCGGAGTGAGTCTGGCGACCGGCGATTTCGACGGCGATGAAACGCCGGACCTGTTCGTGGCCGCGCCGATTTTCGAAGACGTCGGGGCGTCGGCGGCGGGCAAAGTCTACGGCTTTCTCGGCGACACGCTGGTGGGCGTGATCGATCTGCGGCCCGAAGCGAACGAGGCCGACATCGAAATCGTGGGCGAATCCAATGGCCAGCGCCTCGGCGAAGGCCTGACGCTGGGCGATCTGAACGGCGATTCTTATGACGATCTGGCGATGGGCGCGCCAAGCCTGTCCTCGCCGCTGCCGGGCGCGAAGGAAGGCTTCCCGGGTGTCGTGTACGTGATCGAGGGGCGCCCCTTTTCCGATGTGTTGCGCATCAACTTAGCCGCCGACACGCCCGACAGTCGCATCTCGTGGGAAAATCGAACCGGCAACGTGGGCGCGGCGCTGACCGTGGGCGACATCGACGGCGACGGGATGGCTGATCTAGTGATCGCGGCCCCGAATTTGCCGACCAAGAAATCCGCCGCGGGCGACGTGTTCGTCGTGCTCGGTCAAGCGATGTGGCCGGAGACCATTGATTTATCCGTGGCCGACCTGACCGTACACGGCCCGGACGCCGGGGCGCGTTTCGGTTTCGCGGTAGCGGCGGGGGATGTCACAGGCGATTGCGTCGACGATTTGTTGATCGGCGCGCCGGGCTTTGACTCAACCGGGTACGGCGAAGCCTACGTAATCGAGGGCGACCCGGAGTATCCGCTGCAATACGAGATCGACTTGGCCGGGGTCGACCAACCGCTGCACCGTTTCGTCGGCGCGGCGGTGCGTGATGACACCGGTTTCGCGGTGGCCCTGGCCGATCTAGACGAGGACGGCGTGCTCGATTATCTGCTCGGCGCACCGGGTTTCTCGCCGAGCAATCCGACCCGCGACAGCGGCGGGGCGGCGTACGCAGTGATCGCCACGGCAACCAATTTGCCGCCGATAGCCGATGCCGGGGCCGACCGCAGCGGTGTGCCCAACGTGCCTGTCGTGCTCGACGGCCGTGACTCGATCGATCCGGAAGGCGCGGCGATCACTTACACGTGGACGCAGACGGCCGGACCGGAAAACGTCGATCTGGTCCAACCGCAAAGCGCGACACCGCTGTTTACCGCCACGGAAAAAGGCGTGTATCGGTTTGAACTCGTCGTGGCTGACTGCAAGTTCGCCAGCGATCCGGATGAAGTTGCGGTGACCATCGGCGATTTCCCGGGTGACGACGACGATGACGGCGGCGACGACGATGATGACGGCGGCGGCGATGACGACGGCGGCGGTGGAAGCGCGCCGGGCGGCGAACCGGACAACCACGACGGTGTCTGGGATTCCGACGAGGACGAGGACGTGGGGATCTACGGCGGAGGCGGCTGCACCGGCTAGTCGGTGGGTTCGTCGGTGTCGAAGATCGTGCGCCGTTTTCCGACCACGGCGACCAACGCCATTCCCATCACATAAAGCAACACGAGAGGCCCGGCGAGCATGAGTTGCGTCACGACGTCGGGAGGAGTCAACGCCGCCGCGGCGATGGCGATGATGACCACGGCGTAGCGGAAACCGCGCCACAGCATCCGCGCGTTGACGATGCCCAAACGGCCCAGCAGCACCATCAGCACCGGCAATTCGAAGCCAAGGCCGAACACCAACAACAGCTTCAGCGAAAAGTTCATGAAGGAGCTGATTTTCAGCATCGCCGTGAACATCTCCCCGGTTTCGTAGCGCTTGACCAGGAAGTCGAGCGCCGCCGGCAGGATTCCGAAATAGCCGAACACCGCGCCCAATACGAAAACCAGCGCCGAGGCCATGGCGAACAGGAAGAAGATGATCCGCCGCTTGCGATACAGCACCGGCGAGGCGATCCACCAGATTTGCAGAAAGACGTAGGGCGCGGCGAGCAGCAGCCCGGCGATGAGTCCGAGCCAAAGGTGTGCCATGAACGACTCGTGCGGCGCGGTGAAATATAGACTGCGGTTCTGGCCCATGATCGACAGGAACGGCAGTTTCAGGATCAGCAGCAAATCGCTCGAGAAGTACAGGCCGACGGCGGCGCCTACACCGATGGCCAGCGTTATGCGCAACACGCGGCGGCGCAGGTCGGCAAAGACACTGAGCAGATCGGGGCCGGTCGGCATGGCGTCGGACATCGTCAAACCTCACACGACGGAAACGGACGCCGTTAGTAAAAGGCAGTTTGACGCGGGGAGCAAGGCTAGTCCGCCAATCGCGCTCGTATTTTCTTGGTGGTCAGTTCCCGCAACGCATCCTTGGCGATCCAGCGGGCGGCGCGTGAATCCCGTTCGGCGATGCGTTCGGCCATGACCTCATCGAAACACATGGGCCGCCGCTAAAAGTGCCGCACAAGCATCAATGAGTCGAGGTTCGTGAGTTCCGCTTTATAGTTCTCGCCCTTGTGGGGATCGCCCGGAATGAGCAGTGCCGTCAACTTGCCGCGGACATCGTAGTAAGCGCGGTACTCGTCCGCCGCGGCCTGCAGAAAGGTCTTCCCGGCGAGCAGGGCGTTGTCGGCATTTTCCTTGTCGCCTTGTTCGCTCAAGCACAGGGCCAAGCGCGTCATCACCCGGGAGACCTCCGCTTGGTTGCGGAACAGCATCTGAGTCAAGATGGCGCGACGGTACCAATACTGGCGCTTGTCATCGTCGCTGGGCGTGCCGTTTTTCTGCGCCGCTTCGAATTCGCTTTCCAGGTTGTTCCGTCGTTCGATGTTGTTGGCCACTTCTTCTTTGAGCAGATTGTACGCGGCGGTGAAATACGAGAACGCGTCATCCACTTGGCCTAGTTGGTAGGCTTCGTCGCCCGCGTAGATGGCCGGCGCGCTGCACAGGATGAAGCGGCAGTCGTCCGTCTTATTATTCTCGAGGCACCCGAAATGGTTTTTCAGGTTGATCTGCAACCGATCGACGTCGCCGGAATCGGTACGCGCCGCCCGGGTCAATTGCTTTTCCAGGTACGGAACGATCTGGTCGGACGGCATCGGCTCGGCCCCGCCGAGTTCAATGTCGGGTAGCGGCGCGGGCGTTGGCGCGGGGGCGGCGGGCGGCGGTTTTTTTTCGCACGCGATCCACGTCAGCGCAAGAGTTACCGCAAGTGCGATCCATAAAAGCTTTCGCATCGGCGCGTCCTAAGGTTATTTAAGCAGGTCGAAAACGGTTTTGTGGTCGTCGGTCTTCGCTTCGACCAACATCTCGTAGAAGAACATTTCGCGCGTACCCACCAAGACACCCTCGTCGCTCATGCGGCGCAGGGCGAGTTCGTGGTTGAACGGGTCGCGGGCTCCCACGACGTCAGCCAGGAGCATCATCTCGTATTCCTGCGCCGCGCCGACCAGCGCCGTTTGGGCCACGCACACATGGGTTTCGATGCCGATCACGATGAGGGTGTCGACATCGAGGTCGGCAACCTTGGCCGTGAACTCGGGTTCGCCGAAACAGGAGAAAGCGGTTTTCGGGATCGGCCGATAGTCTTCCTCAAGCACATCCTTGACTTCGGGCAACGTCGCGCCGAGGCCTTTTGGGTACTGCTCGGTGATGACGATCGGGATGTCGAGCCGACGGCAGAAGTCGATCGTCTTTACCACATTAGCAAGAAGCGCTTCCTTGTCGTGAATGTGAGGAAAAAGTTTTTCCTGAATGTCCACGACAACCAAAGCGGTTGCCTCACGCGGAATGAGGCCGTCGAGTTCCATGGGGCTCTCCCAGGTTCATTGGATGTTCTTCGTGTGCCAGGTTAATCGTAGACACGGCGGGCGGGGCGGGTCAATAGACGCCGCGAGTAATTTTTTATCGGCGCAATCAATTGCCTGAGGGTGAGAAGTTGTGCTAACTGGTTAGCGGCATGAAGCAAGCCGTCTCCGCTATCGTCTTATTTGTTGTCGTTGCCGCCCTGACCGGATGGCTTCGGCAGCCGGTGATCGACGAGGCGTTTTGCGATCCCGACCTGGCCGGCGCGGTATACAGCGCGCAGGAACTGCTCCTGGGCGGCGACCTATACGGCGACACGGTCGAGACCAAACCGCCGCTCAGCTACCTTATGTTTGCGGGGCTTTTCGCGCTGTTCGGCAAGTCGATGAAGGTGATCTACCTGTATTCGGCGTTGTGGCACCTTGCCGTGGCCGTCGTGCTGTTTTTCCTCGCGCGTTCCATCCTCTCGACCGGCGCCGGCGTGCTGGCGGCGATTTTCTACGCCTTTTTCTCCGCTAGTAACTCGACGAACGGCCCTTGTCCGAATTTTGAGACCTGGACTTTACTGCCCACGGCGCTGGGCTTTTGGTTTTTGTGGCGCGCGTCGCGGGGCCGTTGGCATGTCAACTTAGCGGCGGCGGGGATTTGTGCGGGGGTGTCCCTTCTGGCCAAGCAGAACGTGGTCGTCATGCCGTTGCTGGCGCTACCGTGGCTGTGGTTCGCCTTGGAGCATGAAAACGAGAAGCGCGCGAAGGTGCGAAAGCTGATCGCCGGCGTCGGCGTCGCCACGGTCGGCGCGCTGCTGCCGATCGTGTTCGCGGCGCTGTTTTTTGCGGCGCGCGGCCAGTTGGGCTCGTTGTGGAATTCGCTGCATCCCGGCGCGGCGGTTTCGTATATGTCCTCGGAGGCGGCGATTTTCCTGTGGGAGCGGATGCGCGTCACCGGCGGCGATTTCTTGTGGCAGTTTCTACCCGTCGTGCCCATGATCGGCGCGTTGATCGCGGCGTTCGCGGTGCCCTTGGTGGACAAACCGAAAGCCTCGCAGATCCTCGGCTACCGGCTCATCGCCGTGTGGTTGGTGGCGGCGTTTGCGGCGGTAGTCGTCGGCACGAAATTCTTCGATCACTACTTCATTTTACTCACGCCGCCGCTGGCTGCCGGGGCGGGCATCGGCGTGTGGGCGTTGGCATTTCGCACGAAATGGCCGCGCGCAGTGGGCGTCGTGTTGATCGTTGTGACGATCGCGCTCGTGGCCTTCGCGTTTCGGTGGGAATGGCGCATTGCGACAAAAGCCGCCGTCGACCGCGTCAAAATCGGGCGGTTGCAGTGGAAGGAAGACGGCGATTACTTCTGGTTTCGAAGCAATCTGCCCCGGTATATGTCCTGGAGCCATTGGCTGGAGCGAGTCGGCCGCTGCACGCGCGAGAATACGACGCCCGCCGACGGCATCTACGTGTGGGATTACGAACCGGGGATTTACTGGTTCGCCGACCGCCGCGCTCCCACGAAGCATTTCATGTATTTCAACGTCGCCGTAGAGCAGCCCGACGACCAAGGCCGCTGGTACGGTGACGAGTCGCCGCAGGTCCGCCGAAATCGCGCGGAATTGCTCGCTGAGTTGCATGCGCACCCCCCGGCGTATATTGTGACGTACAAGCAAGCGCCGTCCGGGGAGTTTCGTTATCACCGCAAACGCCCCGCGCCTTTTTTCCCGGCACTCGCAGAGTGGGTCGAATCCTTCTACGAGCGGGACATGGATTGCTCCAACCTGTATTTACAGGCGTACCGCCGGAAAAAAGTCCGACATACGTCGGAAATCAATTGAAAAAAGGCGCCTTTCGACCGAAAAGAGCGAAGAGAGGAGTTGTATGAGCGAACTTCGGTGGGATCCGCTGCGCGGCGAATGGGTTGTGACCGCCACTCATCGCATGGACCGGCCGCAGATGCCAAGGGATTGGTGTCCGTTTTGCCCCGGTTCCGGCCGCGTTCCGGACAACTATGACGTGCACATCTTCCCGAATGATTTTCCGTCGTTCGCCACGCCGGCGCCCGAACCGGAGATTGCCGCCACGGGTCTGATTCCCATCCGGCCCAGCTTCGGTGCCTGCGACGTGGTGTTGTATCATCCCGACCACAACACGGTGCTGCGGGAACTTCCCCTCGATCATCTGATTAAATTGGCCAAATTGTGGCGGAATCGATATCTGGCCCACTTCGAAAACGAGCACGTTCAATACGTGTACATCTTTGAGAACCACGGCGAAGAAATCGGTGTCACCATGCCGCACCCGCACGGCCAGATTTATGCGTTTCCCGTCGTGCCGCCGGTGCCTGCGGCGGAAATGCGCCATGCCAAGCAATTCCACGAGCGCCACGGTCGCTGCCTACACTGCGACATTCTGGCCGAGGAACGCGCCGACGGCCGACGCATGCTGTTCGACGACGGCGAATTCACGGCGTTCGTGCCTTCCTACGCCCGCTGGCCCTACGAAGTTCACCTCTACCCGAATCGATGCGCGGCCCACTTAGGCGAATTGAACGACGAAGAATTGCGCGGCCTGATGCGCGGCATGAAGCGAATCTTGCAGACTTACTTCAACACCTACGGCAAAGCGTATCCGTACATGAAATTTTTTCACCAGGCGCCCGTCCGCGGGGAAGCGGGGACCGGTACGCATTTGCACGTGGAATTCAATCCGATACGACGCAGCCAAACGAAATTGAAATACCGGGCCGGATGCGAAACCGGCGCGGGTCTATTTATCAACGACAGCTATCCCGAAGAGAAAGCCGCCGAATTGCGGGATATGCTGGCCGATGCCCAGGAGTAACGCCGAGATGATGGAAGCAAGGATTCTGGTAATCAGTACGACACCGTCGCTGACCTCGCAGGTCGTCGGCACTCTTTCGGGACGGGGCTACCTAGTCACGACCGCCGGGAATCTGGAAGGCGGCGCCGAGGAATTGAGTCGCAGCCGCTACGACGCTCTGGTGCTTGACGCCGCCGCCGTGCCTGAAGGCAGCGACCCCAATGACTTGGTCAGCAACAATCCTTCGGTGATCGGCGTGTTGATTCTGCCGGCCGCTGCGTCCGAGGAGATGATCATCGGCCACTTGCGCGATGGTTGGGCCGAAGTGCTCGCACAGCCCCTGGATCAGGAAGGCATTCTGTCTCGCCTGGCGCACGCGCTGAAGCGCGCGTTGCGGGTTCGCGAGACGATTCGATCCTCGACGCTTACGCCCCTGGCGCGAATCAGCGAGGATTTTCTGCTCAACTTGGAACTCGACACCCTCCTGTCTGAAATCGTCCAAACGGCTAAGCGCGAGGCGCGCTGCGATCGCGTCAGTCTCATGCTGATTGAAGACCACGAGTTGCGCATTCGCGCCGCCGTGGGTTTGGACAAGGGGGCGTTCGATAAGTGGCGCGGCAAGATCGGCGTGGGCATCGCCGGTTATACGGCGGCCAGCGGCGAGCCGGTGATCATCAACCATGGCGAGGAAGACAAGCGTTTTGTCCGCCACTTGAAAGACGACAAAATCAAAAGCGCCATCAGCATGCCGCTACGGGTCAAAAACAAAACGATCGGCGTGCTCAACCTGACGAACTTCATGGGCCGCGACCGCTTTTTCGAGTCGGACGTGCAGTTCCTGTCGCTGCTGGCCGGGCAGGCAGCGGTGGCCATCGAGAACGCGAACCTCTACAACAGCCTGCAAACAAGCTACCTGCACACGATTGTCAGTCTGGCCAACGCGTTGGAAGCGCGGGACCCCTACCTGTCGGGCCATTCGACCAAGGTGCTGACCTACGCGGTGCAGATCGCCCGCAAGCTGGGGCTGTCCGACCGCGAAATCGAAGATATTCGCAACGCGGCGATGCTGCACGACATCGGCAAAATCGGCGTGCGCGACGCCATTCTGCTCAAGCCGGGACGCCTGGACGACAGCGAGTGGAAGATCCTGCGCACCCATCCCGAAATGGGCAGCAACATTATCGCGCCCGTGCGGCATCTGGCTCGCTGCCTTCCGCTGATCATGCATCACCACGAAGCCTACGACGGCGCCGGCTACCCGAGCGGCCTGGCCGGCAACGAGATCCCCTTCGGATCGCGGGTGATCGCCGTGGCCGACACCTACGACGCCATGATTTCCAATCGACCCTACCGCGAGGCGCTTTCGCACGAAGCCGCGGTGACCGAACTCAGGCGCGTGGCCGGTTCGCAACTCGACCCGGACTGCGTGGCGGCATTTCTCGCCGTATTGGAGGACGAACCCGTTAATGTCAAAAACGCCTGAGCTGAGCGCATCGTTTTTCGAAGCCTTTGGCGAGCAGCCCGAGGCGATCGCTTTTGCGCCGGGCCGGGTGAATCTGATTGGTGAGCACACTGACTACAACGAGGGCTTCGTTCTGCCGATGGCGATTGAGTTCGGCGTCTACGCGGCGGGGCGGCTGACATCCAGCGGGCGCGTTCGCGCCTACAGCGCCAATTTTCCCGGCGAGGCCACGAATTTCACCGTCGGCTTGGAACCTCAAGATACGGGCTGGAATCATTTTTTGCGCGCCATCGTGGCCGAACTGCTGGTATCCGGAATCCGGCCGACCGGCCTCGACCTTTTTTTCCTCGGCGACGTGCCCGACGGCGCGGGTCTATCCAGCTCCGCGGCGTTCAGCGTGGCCGCGGCGATGCTCGTGGCGGAACTCGTCGGTAAACCGTGGCGCGACAACATTGCGCTGGCGCGGCTCTGTCAGGCGGCCGAACACCGTACCGGCGTGATGTGCGGCCTGCTGGATCAGATGGCGAGCGCGACGTGCCGGGCCGACAGCGCCATGTTGCTGGATTGCCGCGACCTGTCCTACAGCATGATACCGCTCGATCGTGCGAAACTGACACTCATCGTGGGCGACACCCAGGTCAAACGCGAATTGGCCGACGGTCGATACAATCAACGCCGCCTGGAATGCGAGGCTGCCGCGACGGCCCTGGGCGCGCAGAGCTTGCGCGACGTGTCGCTGGAGATGCTGGACGCCGCCCGCGACACGATCGCCGACGAACTTTGGCGCCGCGCCCGGCACGTGGTAACCGAGAACGAACGAGTACACCGCTTCGCTGCGGCACTTGCGGCGGGCGACTACGAAAGCATCGGCGCGATTGCCAATGTCGGCCACGCCAGTCTGCGCGACGATTTCGAAGTCTCCTGTCCGGAACTCGACGCCATGGCCGAGTCGTTCTGCCGATCGGGCGCGAACGGCGCGCGGATGGTGGGTGCGGGTTTCGGCGGCGCCACGATCGCCCTGGTCGACCCGGACGCCGCGGCCGACGTTCTGGCCGACGCGCAATCCCTATACGAAGAAGCCACCGGCCGTCCGGGCGCGTTTTACCTCGTCACCCCCGGCGACGGCGCGCGCGTGACACGGCAGTCAATCCGTCCCCCATCACCTCAGTAAGCGTTCCACGAACGGCAGCAATCGGCGGAAAACACGCGGCGGCAGCAACAGGGCGGTCGCGGTGATGCTGCGCGGCGGCAGAGGCAGGGAGCAGCGGTTGCACGCGGCGATTTCTTCGATTCGTCCGGCGCCGTGCAACACGCGTAATTCTCGCAAGCGCTCGTGGTGCCACAGGGCGTCGGGATCGACGTCGCCCACCCGGCCCAGCGGTTCCTCTTCCAACATGTGACAGCAAGGCAACACGGAGCCGTCCACGCGGATGAAGGTCGGCCCGGCAAAAAGCACGGGGCAAACGCGGCCGGCGCGACGATGTTGCGCGGCTTGGCGGCGGGGCAGTGTTTCGTCGGCCTTGAAGCGCAACGTGACACCGGGCAGGGAGGCGAACGCGCTGCGGAAGTGGTCGACCCGATCGCGGTTCTCGGGCAGCAGCACCATTTGCACGATGCAGGCAATGCCGCGCGGCGCGGCGGCGGCGGCAAAGGCGCGCAGGTTTTCGGTAACAGCGTTGAAGTCGGCTTCGCCGCGCACCCGGCGATACGTCTCCGCATCGGCGGCGTCGAGTGAAACGATCACGACATGCGGCTGGGCATCGAGCAACGAGGCTCGCCGGTGTTCGTCCAGCAGTGTGCCGTTGGTGCTTAGCTGCACGAACAGGCCACGCGCCCGGGCGGCCGCGATGCGGTCGAAAATGTCGGGATCGAGCAGCGGTTCGCCCAGACCGTACAACAGCACCGATTCAATTCCCGGCCACGCGAGTGCGGCCTCGTACACCGTGGCGTCCATGTGCCCGGCGGGCATGGAGTCCCACTGCCGCAGGCAACCGACGCACTCGAGGTTGCAGCACGTCGTGGTTTCAATGGCCAACGATGCCGGTGGCGCGTCGACCGTGGCGGTGCCTCGCCAAAAGGCGGTGGCGCGGCGGCGGCGGTTCATCGATCGGCTCCCAGCACGAGGCGCACAATCGCTTCCTGCCGCTTTTGCGGCGACCAACTCCGGCGCGCGGCGATGCGGGCTACGCGCCAGCGACGCGGGGTGACGGCCAGCACGTCGCGCAGCAGGCCACCGTACAGGCGGCGAAAGAAGGTGCGCTCCACGTAGCTGCCGAAAAACATCTTTACGAAATTGCGCGGCTTGAGCAGGTCGACGACCAGCGCCTTGGCAAAGCGGGCGTCTTGCACGCGGCCGTCACGGGTGAAGCTCGGCCAGAAACGGTCGTGGTAAAACATGTCTTTGAGTTCGTAACCGTGTTCGACCAACTTCTCCGCCCCGGCCACGCCGCGCATGGGAATGAAGCGTGACTGCGCCGAGATATCGCACACCTTGGCGATGCGCCGCGCCGGCCAGGCGTCGTCGTCCGAGAACTCGTAGTCGCGCACGAAAAGCCCGTACACAAATGCCCCGGCGGTTTTGAGACTGCGGTACACCTCGCGATACGCGGCGTAGCCCAGATCGCCTTTCTGGTCTTTGTCGTAGGCGTCGAGGACAGCCGTGCTGAGGTTCTCGAAACCTACCAGCGCCATGCGCAGCCCGGCGGCGGTCGCGGCCCGCACCCACTCGGGGTCGTGGTAGACCGTGTCGGCGCGCACGAAGGCCCACAACGCCACGTCGTATTTTGCGAGGTGATCGAAAATGGCGAGGTCGCGTTCGCGATGCACGCCGAAATTATCGTCGGCGATCATCAACTGCCGCACGCCGCGCTGGTAAAGAGCGTCGATTTCCGCCGTGACACGCTCGACGCCTTTGAAGCGTTGATGGTGGTGCCACATCGCGGCCGCGGCGCAGAAGCTGCAATGGTGGCCGCAACCCCGCGCCGTCTCGACCGTGCCGGTGCGCCCGTGCGGCAGCAGGCCCAGGTCATACAGCGAAAAGTCGATGATCGACCAGTCCGGCAGCGGCAGCGAATCAAGGTCGCGCCGGTTGACGCGGTCCGCCTCATGCACCGGCTCGCCGTCACGCGACCATGTGACGCCCGACACACCGGCCGGGTCGGCACCGGAGAGGAATCGTTCGACCAATTCGGGAAACGTGTCCTCGCCTTCATGACGCACCACCGCGTCCACGCCCCGCCGCACCCATTGCTCGGCGTAGAAAGTCGGGTGGTGGCCGCCCAATACGATGCGCGTGTCGGGAGCGAATTTTCGCAACGCGCGAACCTGCACTTCGGTCGTCAGCGCCATGACCGGCGAAACGACGCCCATCGCCACGATTGGGAACTGCGCCGCGAGCCGCGCCAACCTCTCCGGAGTAGCCCCCGGTTCGAAAACGCCGTCGTAAAACGCGATGCCGTCCCCGCCCACTGCGGCGGTTAGGGCGGGATAGGCCGAGGAGGGAGCGCGGTACAAGGTGCGCGTGAAGTCGTTGGAAAAGGGCCAGGCGCGGTAACCCGGCGCGGGCTTGGCGAACAACACGCGCGGTGCGCCGCGCACGGCGATCATCGACAGGCCCCTTCGCGCAGCAGGTTGTTATACACGCAAAAGGGTCGCGCGCCCGCGCCGGTGAGGTAGACGTGGTGGCACATGCGCGCGCCGACCAGGTCCAACGCGTGCAGTTCATAGAATTTCTCGATGTTGCAAAACAGCACGTCCGGACCCCACGCGCCTTCGTCGACGCGACGGCTGCGGCGGGCGGCGGCCATGAAGGTGGCGAACGCCCGCGGGTAGCGAAACGGGCCGCTGGGGCGCAGCAGGCGGGCGGCGGGCACGAGGCGGTCGCCGTCGCGCACCAGGACAAAGGGCAGGATGCAGACGCGTCGGCGAAACATCGGATGCCCGGTCACGCGGTGCAGCCATTTGCCGAGGCGGCCGCCGGCGAGAATATCCCGGCGGGTGATTTCGTCGTTCGTGGTTCGTTCGAGGGCGCCAAGAACGTCGGCCAGATGCGTGCCGGCGCGGGCGGGGTCGTCAACGCGGCCGATGTGCGAACGCGGATAAAACGAGACGCGGCGTACGTGCGGCGTGCGCGCCGCGAAGCGCAGAATGTCGCCGAGTTGCTCGCCGTTAACCTCTTTGTCGACCATCACCGCGAGGTGAACGAACATCCCCTGCGCACCGACTCTGTCGATCACGTCGAATTTCAGCGCGCTGACATCCTGATTGCGAAACGCCACCGACGGCGCGGCGTCCATGCCGTCGAACTGCAGGATGACCCAGCGCAGACCGGCCTGCCGCAGGCGCGCCAGAAAACCGTCTTCGGCCAGGCGCACGCCGTTGGTGTTCAGGCGCGGCTCCATACCGCGCTGACGAATCGCCGCGATGATCTCCGGCAGGTCCTCGCGCAGGGTCGACTCGCCGCCGACCAAGGCGAGGTTGGGCGGGAAGCGGTCGCCGCGATGATCGGGCAAACGCGCGATGAGTTCGTCAAAAGAAGGGTCCGGCGGGGTTTCGTTGCCGACGGCCGACACGCAGGTCGGGCAACGCATGTTACAGCGCAGCGTGACGTCCAGCGCGTAGGTCGTCACGAATCCGGCGGCGTCGCCCGCGCGAAGGTCGAGCGGGCCGTCGGGCAAAACCCCCGGCGTGCGGTCGCGGAAAAGTCGCAGGTACAGCTCGGCGTCGCGCCAGAAGAAAACCTCATCCTCGCCGTGTTCGGGGCAGGTGACGCGCAGGTAGGCGTCGCCGTTCTTCTCGACGATCCACGCCGGTCCGTCGCGGTGACAGGTCGGGCACGCGGCCCGGGTCGGGATAGGAAAGCGCTCGCTCATGACCAGCCCATCGCGCGTGCTTCGCGGCGCACCTGCCGGTGACGGCGCAGGCGGAACCAAAGGTATTTGATGTACACGACGAAGCGTTGGTCGCGACCGCGCAGCGCCACGAGAAGTTGCAGGAGAATCTCCACCGGGAAGGGCAGGCGACCGAACCAGCGGTGCCAACCGCGATCGATAAACGCGCGGCCGAGGCGTCGCCCCAGCAGCGGCATGACTTTGTAGAAGGTTTTCCACTCGCGCATGAAGCGCCGGGTTTGCTCGTCGTTTGCGCCGGGCTCGCGGCAGATATCGCCTACCTCGCCGCGTTCGATGGCTGCGCTCACTTCGGGGCCGATGACGCCCATTCGTTCGGCGGTCTGGACGATCGGCGCGCCGGGAAAGTAGGCGAGCATGTGCACCTTGACGCGGTTGAGGCGGCGGGCATCGGCGTACAGGCGGGCGGCGTCGATGAAATCCTGTTCGGTTTCGCCGGGCAGACCGAACATGTGGTCCAGGTCGTAACGCAGGCCGATGCGGTCGCAGATTTCCAGCGCGCGGCGCATCTGTTCATCGCTGTCGTCGCGGCCCAGGATGTTGAGGCGAATTTCTTCGTTCGCCGTCTGCAAACCGAATTCGAGCCCGTAACAACCGGCGTCGAGCAGGGCGCGGCCGATCTCTTCGTCGAAGTGTCCGACCTGCCCGTAGCAGCGAAACGGCAGGTTGACGCGGCTCCGATAAGCGTCGAGCAATTCGAGGGTCCACGCTTTGGGCGTGAAGAGAATGGGGTCGTCGATCATCACGCGCCCGAAGCCGTGGCGCGCGCGCATGGTCTCCAGCTCATGGATGATCGAATCGATGCGCCGCCGGCGAAAGTATCCCTTACCGTACAGGCGGCGAATCGTGCCCTCGCGGCAATACGTGCAGGAACACGGACAACCCCGCCCGCAGAGGATGACGTAGTCGTCGGCCATGTTGAATTCGTCGGCGAACAATTCCTTATCCGGCAGCGGCAGGGTTTCCAGGTCGAGCGGTGGACGCATCGGCGTGGCGCGCGCTTCGCCGTCCTCCCGGTATTGAATGCCGCGCACTTCGGCGGGCGACTGCGACGCGGCGAGGCAGTCGAGCAACTCCGGCAGAGTTTCTTCCCCCTCGCCGACGATGACGTAATCCACCTCGGGTTCGCGCAGCACCGCCGCCGGCGCCATGGTGGCGTGCAGGCCGGCGAAAATCGTCGGCACCGGGCGGTCGCGTCGCACGCGTCGCGCCAGTTCGAGACCCCACTGGAAGGTGTTGGAGTAGACGAAGAACAAGATGGCGTCGGGCGGATCGCGTCGCAGCTTTTGTTCGAGCAGGTCGATGCGGGCGAAGCGGCGTTCGAGCCACGCGTTGTGGTACACGTTGTCGTTGTCGGAGAACGCGCCGGGGTCGTAGGCAAAGCTCACGCGATGGCCGGCTCGTTTGGCCGCCGCCGAGAGATATTCGAGGGGGACGCTTTCGCGTCCGAGATACGCCAGCGCCAGATGCATGGCGGCTCCTTTTCGATCCCCAATTAAGCGCGATTTGCGTACGAAGTTCAAATTGTTGTTCAATCACAGAATAACGAACGGAGACACCCATGCGAAAGCGGACAATCGGGTTGGCGTGTTTGGTCATTCTGCTGGCGGGCTGCGGCTTCCAGCAAAAGCTCACGACGCGAATGAAGTTGCCGGATTACGCGAAAACGCAGCGCGCGGCGGCCGTGGCGGTTGTCGCGGATGACGGCGCGAGTGAACTGCGCGAGTGGCGCATCCAGTTTTTGGATGCCGCGGGACCGGAATGGAATCCGGCCGGTTCGACCCGGCTTACGACCGCCGACGTGGTCAAGGAACTCGCGCGCTGGTTTAAGAAATCGTTCGCGCGCGTGGAAGTGCGGCAGGCCGATGACGATTTCACCGGCTTTCAATACGCCGTGTTCGTGTCGGCGAGCGCGGTGGATTACGAGTTCGCTCAGCCCGAAAAGAATCGCGCCGCGCGGTGGCCGCACGTGACGCTTCGCTACCGCTTTTTCACCGTCGATGAAAACGGAGGCCTCTCCGCCGAACCCTGGCAGGACGTGGAACTGGCCAACCCGAGCCACGCGAGCGCCTTCCATGCCGGTCGCATGGAAAAGCCGGTGCCGGGCCGCTACGACTTCGACGCCGACGTCGTGCGCACGCTTCTTTTCAGCCCGGCGTATAAAGACTTGCTCGACAAGGCGGACAAAAGGGGTTCTTGACCGCCGCCAATCCGACAAGCAAAAGCCGATGTGATATGCTGCGGGCGTTATCTCGGAGGAAAAACATGCGAAAGATCGTGTTGATTGCTATCGTCGTGCTGCTGGTGGGCGCGACCACCGCCGCCGCGGACGACGAAGTGCTGGAATGGGGCATTTACGGCGGTTTTGACGTGGGTTCGGCCTTCTACGACCTGCGTGATTTCAACGACTACTTCGACGACCTGCGCGTCATGGATTTCCCCGGCGTGGTGCCGCTGGTAGGCGGCCAAGTCTACGGCATTCTGGGCAGCCGCTTTCACCTCGGCTTCGAGGGGCACATGTTCTCGCTCTACCAGCAGGGCATGTTGGCTGACGCGCATTTGCTCGGCTACCACGGCAATTTCGTGTTCGGCTACGACGCGATCGCCCGGCCGCAATGGCGTCTGCGACCGCAAATCGGCCTGGGCGGTACGGCGGTGCGTTTGATCCTCGACGGAGTGCCCGGCGATTTCGGCGAGATCGACATGCCCGAGGGCGGCAACAAGCTGACCTACGATAAGACGGCGGTGCTGGGGCGCCTGGGCGTGACGATGGAGTGGACGCCTACGTTCTACCGCGACGGCAACGGCTTGTTCGGCATGGCCTGCGCGCTCACGGTCGGCATGCTGGCCCCGCTCGGGGAAGACGACTGGAACATCGTCGCCTCGGGCAGCGGCAACGACGAGGATGTCAAAGGCGACGGACCCGACATGTCCCTAACCGGCGGCTACATGCTGCTGGGCATTCACTTCGGCGGCGGCATCCACACGAAGGATCAGACCGACACCCCTTAGTGGAACGTAATTCCGTACAGCATGTAGAACACGGCGCTGATGCCGAAGAGTATCCACGTGCCGAAGTTGATTTCCTCAACGCGCCCGGCCAAGACCTTCGTGAGCGGGAAGAAAATGAACCCGGCCGTGATGCCGATGCCCAGGTTGTAAGTGAAGATCATCAGCACGATCGTCATGAAGGCCGGGAACAGCTCGGTCATGTCATCGAAGTCGATTTTCTTGACCGCACCCAGCATCAGGATACCCACGACGATCAGCGCCGGACCGTAGGCGCACGCGGGCACGATGGTGAAAACCGGCGTGAACAAAAGCGCCGCGGCAAACAGCAGCGCTGTGACGACCGAGGTAAAGCCTGTGCGGCCGCCTTCCTCAATACCGGCCGCCGACTCGATGTACGCGCCGGTTGTCGTCGTACCGACGAGCGAGCCGACGACGGTGGCCACGGCGTCGGCCATCATAGGTTTTTCGATCTCCGGCAGGTTGCCGTCTTCGTCGAGGAAACCGGCTCGATCCGATACGCCGATGAGCGTGCCCATCGTGTCGACGAAATCCATGAGGAAAACCGTCAGCAGCACCGGGATAAAGCTGATCTTGAGCGCCCCGAGGATGTCGAGTTGAAAGGCGATTTCACTGACGCCCTTGATGTCGGCCCACCGCGCAAAGACGCGATCGGGCAGATTCACGCCGAGGATGTCCACGCCGGATACTTTCAAAATGATCGAAAGCAGCGTCACTCCCAGGATGCTGTAGAGAATCGCGCCGCGCACCTTGCGGATCATCAAGGTCACCATGGACACCAAAGTGACCAGGGACAGCAGAACGTGCGGCGAAGTCAGATCGCCCAGGCGCACCGGCGGCGGCGGGATGTTTCCGAAAAATGAGTTCTGCAAAATGCCGACCTTCGTTTCGGCCGGCATGCCGTCGATGTTGAGCACGTCCAGCACGCCCGGCAGCGCGACGACGCCGGTATTCACTAAGCCGATAAAGGTCAAAAAGAGGCCGATGCCCACCACGAAGCTGTATTTCAAATTCGACGGTACGGCTTGCGCCAACCAGCCGCGCAGGCGGAGCGCCGTGATAATGACGAACACGACGCCGCCGATGAAGATCGCGCCGAGAGCCGTTTGCCACGAAGCGCCAATCAACGCCGGGCTGCAAACCGTAAAGGCAATAAAGGCGTTCTCACCCATATAAGGGGCGACGGCGATGGGGCGTTTGGCGTAGAGGCCCATGATGAGCGTCCCCACGACCGCGGCGATGATCGTGGCGATGGTGGCGGGTCCCTTGGGGATTTGCGCGGCGGCCAATATCGCCGGGTTGACGACGATGATGTAGGACATCGTCAAGAAAGTCGTAACCCCGGCACGAATCTCGGTAGACAAATCCGTCCCGTGCTTCTCGAATTCAAAGAAGCGCGCCAGCATGGCAAATCCTCCGCTTGGTATTAAATAGTGGATGGAATCGGCAGGTCCATTTTCGTCAAGATGCGATGGAGTTGCAAGTCGGAGGGGTTACGGCGGGTTACCGCTCGGTCATGTAGTTTTCGACAAGGTACACGAGACGATGGCCGTGGCCGTCGTCGGCGAAGACGACGCCGATGCCCAAGTGCGTGAAGTGGGGATTCAAGACGTTGGCGCGGTGGGCCGGTGATTCCATCAGGCTGATGTGAGCGGCGAGCGCGGATTGATTCAGTGCCACGTTCTCGCCGATGCGTTGCCATTTGATACCGGCTTTATTGGCCCGGTCGGAGATCATGCCGGTGGTCGGGCTGCGGTGAGCGGCGTAACGCAGCTTGCTCATTTCGACGGCGTGGGATTGGGCGATGCGCTCCAACCCGACGTTACGTTTAAGCGACGGCAAACCGGCGTCGCGTCGCGCTTTGTTGACGTATTGGAACACCATGTTGCGGGCTTGCTCGGCAGTTTTGGCCAAGGGCAGCACGTCGGGCGTTTTCGGTTTTTCATACTCGCCGACTTGCACGGGCATCAGCGCGACGATTTCCGGTCCCAGCGAACTTTCCCCCGAAATCTCCACGCGGTATTCGCCGGAACCTTCGTTGAAGAAAACGTGTGTGCAGAAGGAACCGTCTTTGTTGATGTTGAGCAGCACGTCGTGCACGTTTCCCGAAGGCTTGGACAGATACGCCCGCGGGGTTTTGAGCCCGTCCAGCAGGGTGCCGGCAAGTTCCACGCGTTCGCCGTCGGCCACTTGTCGCGGGAATGGATCCAGCGTGATCGGCCGCCGCGTGAACAACAGCATGACGTAGTAGCCGCGCGGAAAAAACTGCTTGGCGACGCCGACGCCGAAATGTGTGTAACGCCCTTCACCCAATTCGCGCTGAATGGCGTCTTTCAACACTTGGTCCAGCGCGTCAAGCGTCGGCACCGACGCCATCTGCGTACGAATCGCCGCGTCAGAAACCCCGGCGCGGATCATCTCGTCCTGCACGATCTGATTGTCGATTTGCGAGATGGAATTAGCGCCCCCGGCTTTCATGCGCTCGGCCAGACGGCGACAAACGACGGTCAATCCCGAATCGAGTTGCGGCGTGGCGCGACCGGCCAACGCGGCCCAACGCGCTACCAACTGGCGAACCGTATTCTCCCCGTCGTTGTAGGAGAACCCCGCGATGCGTTGATTGAACATCGTCGCTTCCGGAGTCGGTTGCTGTCTGGCTTGGCACGCCGTGGAGAACACAAGGGAGAGCAGCAAAATCGCGAGCAGTGGGTTGCGGAGCTTCGGGCCGGTAGATGCCCAGCCTGTGTCGCGACTGGCGAACCGGCGCGAAGTATCACCCATGCCGACCAGCCAAGTAGGATTCCATCCATTCGACATCTTCGCGACGCAACTCGGGGATGGCTTCCAACCCGTCGCGTTGGAGGACTTGGACGACACCGCGCAGCAGCGTAACCGCATCGTCTTCGCGGCCCATCTTCGCCAACAGTTGCGCACGATTGAAACGCGCCAGGTGGTACTCGGGCTCAAGGTCCAGCGCGCGATCATAACTGATCAGCGCCTCGTCGACGCGGTTCAGGTTCTCGGCCAGCAACACGCCGCGATTGTTCCAAATCGACGGGTCGCTGTCGTCGATGGCCAACGCCCTGTCATATTCGGCCAGCGCTTCTTCACCGCGGCCGAGCATGTCCAACGCGTGCGCCATGCCGCTGTGGGCGCGGCCGAGTTCGTCGTCAAGATTGGCGGCACGGCGAAAGGCGCGCAGGGCGTCGCGGTAACGACCCATGTCGATCAATACGTTGCCCAAATCCTGCCACTTGAGGGGGTCGAGTTCGTCCAACCGGAGCGCCGTGCGGTATTCCAGTTCCGCTTCTTTCAACTCGCCGATGCGATGCAGCGCCTCGGCTTTGCCGCAGTGCGGATGGTCCCAATCGGGGTCCAGGTCGATGGCTTCCTGAAAGGCTTCCACCGCTTCCTCAAAGCGCCCCAAACCGAGCAACGCCATCCCGCGACCACCCAGAGCCCAAGCGTATTCGGGCTCGATGGCCAACGCGCGGTCGAAGGTTTCCAGCGCCTTGGCGTAACTGTTGTTGTTGACGAGGATCTGCCCCTTGCCGGTCAGCGCCCAGGGGTCGTTGTGGTCCCGCTTGAGGGCGCGTTCGTACCACAGGCGGGCTTCGTCGTCGCGGTACATGAAAAAGAGAACGTCGCCGATGTTCTTGACGGTGATCGAACGGTTGGGGCTCAGACGCTGACTTTTCATTAACGCTTCAAAGGCGTCTTCGTAACGGCCCATGTTTTTGAAGACGACGCCAACATTGTTCCACAGTTCGGCGTTCTCCGGCTCTTGCGACAAGCCCTGGCGTAGTACGACCAACGCTTCTTCTTGCCGCCCGAGGAAGTCGAGGATTTCAGCCTTCTCCAAAAGCAAATCGATCGTCGGACCGAATTTCTCGATCTCGGCGTCGATTTCTTTCAGGTCCTGCAAATACAGGCGGCGAAGTTCGGGGTCCATATTCTTCTCTTTTTTCTCGTGTGCCGGGTTGCTCAACTAGCCTATTCGCCAAACCGCGTCAAGGGCAAGTCCCGCCGGTTGCGCCGGTCGGGGAGGCTGATACACTCCCCGAAGCTATTAATTTCTTGTTGATAGTCTAATCCTCCGGGCGAAAAAAGCACTCGGGAAATGGAGGAAATCGCTTGAACGCCGCCAGTATCAATATCGACCCTCTTGTGCGCACCGCGCGGCAGATTCGGCGGGATATTCTCGTGATGACCCACGCGGCCGGTTCCGGCCATCCCGGCGGAAGTCTGTCGGCTGCCGATTTCGTCACCGCGCTGTACTTTCACAAATTGCGACACCGGCCCGCGGATCCGCATTGGGAGGGACGCGACCGCGTGATCTTTTCCAAGGGCCACGTGGCCCCGGTGCTGTATGCGGCGCTGGCGCGCAGCGGTTATTTTCCGCCGGAGGACCTGCCGACACTGCGCCGTCTTGGTTCGCATTTGCAGGGTCATCCCAGCATGGAGACGCCTGGCGTCGAGGTGGGCTCCGGCAGTTTGGGCCAGGGATTGTCGATCGCGGTGGGTATGGCGCTGGCATCGCGCATGGACGGCCGCGACACGTGCTGCTACGTCGTGTGTGGAGACGGCGAGGTGCAGGAAGGGCAAATCTGGGAAGCGATGATGGCCGCCGGGCATTTTCGGCTCGACCACGTGCTGGTATTCCTCGACCACAACAATTTGCAGATCGACGGCTTTGTCGAGGAAGTCATGGGGCTGGAACCGCTGGCGGACAAACTGCGCGCGTTTCGGTGGGCGGTTCACGATATTGACGGCCACGACATGAGCGCGATCGTCGAGGCGCTGGCCGAATTCCCGCGTCGCGACGGCCGGCCCACGGTGATTGTCGGCAAAACGATCAAGGGCAAGGGCGTCTCGTTCATGGAAAACCAGGCGGGATGGCACGGTAAGGCGCCCAATGACGATCAATTGGCCCAAGCGCTGGCGGAACTGGCCGATCCGGAGGACGCGCCATGAAAATATACGGCGAAAAACCCACGCGGGCCGGCTACGGGGACGCTCTTCTCAAGCTGGGCGAAACCAACGAATCCGTGGTGGTGATGGATGCGGATTTAGCCAAGTCGACGACCACTTCCTGGTTCGCCGAGAAGTACCCAGACCGATTCTTCGATGCCGGTATCGCCGAACAAAACATGTTGGGGATGGCCGCGGGCCTGAGTCTGATGGACAAAATCCCCTTCGTCTCGACCTACGGCGTGTTCGTGGCCGGACGCGCCTGGGATCAAATCCGCACGACGATTTGCTACTCGAAACTCAACGTAAAAATCGGCGGCATGCACGGCGGCGTGTCGGTCGGCCCGGACGGCGCCACGCACCAGGCCCTGGAAGAAATCGCCACGATGCGCGTCTTGCCGCACATGACCGTGCTCTCGCCGTGCGACTATCACGAAGCTGTCCGCGCCACCTTGGCCGCGGCAGACATCGTGGGGCCGGTCTACCTGCGCTTCGGACGCGAGGCGGTGCCGATCATCACGACCGCCGACCAACCCTTCGAACCCGGCAAAGCCGTTGTGCGGCGGGAAGGGAAGGACGTGGCGCTGATCGCCACCGGCCACATGGTTTATCACGCGCTGCTGGCGGCCGAGCTTTTGGCCGGGGAGGGCGTGGAGGCCCTGGTACTCGACGTGCATACGATCAAGCCGTTGGACGAGGCGGCCGTCATCGAAGCGGCCCGCTTGTGCGAATGCGTCGTAACCTGCGAGGAACACCAGACCACCGGCGGCCTGGGAGGCGCGGTAGCCGAGTTGTTGGGGCAACAGAGGCCGACGCCCATGCGGTTGATTGGGATTCGCGATCGCTTTGGAACTTCGGGGCAACCGGAGGAGTTATTCGCGGAGTTCAACATCACTTTTGAGGACATTGCGGTCGCCGCCCGGCAGGTGCGGGAGTTCGCCGGAAAATGACGGCTGCGACATTATCCCTTGACATGCCGCCAACAGTTTCACATATTTTCTGCAACTGATCGGAGCATTAGCAATTCATGGTTATTGAATCGTTGGAGAATGCGACCGGTCTACTGACACCTTGGATCAATCGACGAACAGACGCCGGTCATCTTTTTATGGGTCCCACCGTGTAAGAATCCGGCACACCTCGCAACAATCGTCCATGGAGATTGGGGAGCTTGTGATGTCAGTGTCGGCTGCAAGTGGACTGTTGCTCGTCTTGGCTGGTTGTCTCCCGCCGTTGGCTATGGCCGTGGCCTCGCCGCGGCCCCGGAGGCGCGTGTACGTGGCCGGGGCGTTCGGCGAGCTTTATCAAGAAGTGCTTTCGCCACTTTATCAGGATATTCTCGTGAAATCGGGAGCGCTCGAGGGAGCATTGCGCGAAGCGGTGGATCCGCCGACCGAGGCTGTGGAGCCTCTCGCGCTCATTCACAACCAACGGCTGTATGTAGCCGCGTCCTGCCTGAACCGCGTCTGGGCGGACAATTGGCCGTCCCAATGGCGGCAAAGTGAAGAGCCCGATCCACGCGTCGAGCATGAGGCGAAATCTTCATTCGAGCGGTTGGAAAGCAGCGCCGCCTTCCTCGACGAGACATTTGGACGCATCGCTGAACTGGAAACACCCAACGACTGCCTGCGTTTAGTGGATAGCCTTATTGAACAAGCATTTCGCCCGGCCTTGGCTTGCCTGGCGCTCTGCGCTTTCTATCCCTCCGTGACTGCTCAGAGCGGTGCGTTGAAGGATGACTACCGGTCGCCCCCGGTGCGTTGGCGCGCCGCACTGCAAACCCTGGGGTTTGAAATTCTGGTCGCCACCGGAGTATGGCCGCCACGACCGCTGGACGATCCGCATTCCGCGCCGGCCGTGAATAATTTTCTGAGGCGTTTCGGGTTTTTCGCGCAGCGGCATTTTGATCCGGCTTACATGCGCGAAATCTTGCGTGATCTGCGAAAACAAGCGACACATCCGGCGAAGGTGGACGCGGTGTACGAAAAAAGCTGCAACGTGTTAGCCGAGGAAGCCAAACTTCTGCTGGCTCGCGTAAGTTACGCCATGTCCACAATCATGTCGCGTCACCGGCAAATCGCGCTGCCCGAATTCGACGGCGATCCGGCGTTTGTTTCACTGGCGGATTGGCATTCGCTAACCACGCAGGAAATCGACTCGGATGCCGCGCTCGCTCACGCCGCGGAGAGTCACCAACTTTGGCTTGAGGCGCAAACACAGACCAGCCCGGCGGCCATCGAAATCATCGACGATCACATCCGCCCGTGGGATCATGCGCAAAGATCGTTTGTGGCGTAAGAGTTTCGCCCTTTCACGACAATTTCGGCTACAATGACAAGGTGAATCCTAACGGGTTGCTTTCATTAGTGCGCGACACATTGGAAGAGACCGTGCACCATTCCGGCACCGTTACTCGGTATCGGTCCCCGGTGATGGCTCATCTGCGCGCCGATCACCCGAATTTTGCCAACTTGCGCAACGTCGTGCATGCGCAATACGACGCACCGCAAGACGTCCTTGGTGGCGCGAAATCCGTGGTGGCGTTTTTCTTGCCTTTTGCCGCCGATATTGTCACCGCCAATGCCCAACATTACGTGGAAGTCGACGAAAAATGGGCGCGCGCCTACGTCGAGACCAATCGTCTGCTGATGCGGGTGAAAGAAGCCATCAAAACGGCGGTGGCCGAAGTGGGCGTACAGGCGGAGGGCCGGCCGCCGACCGGCTGCATCGACCCGCAAACGATCACCGTGCCCTGGTCCCACGAGAGCGTGGCGGTCGCAACGGGTTTGGGCAGTCTCGGCCTGCACCAAATGGTGATCACCGACGCCGGCTGTGCGGGCCGCTTTGGCAGCATTGTGCTGGATGCGGACCTTCCGCCGCGCGAGCCGCAACACAAAGAGCGGTGCCGATATTTATACAACGGTACGTGCCGTGCGTGCGTGCGACTTTGCCCAGTGGGCGCACTTCACGTCACCGGCGGCCTCAACAAAGAGCGTTGCTGGCGGCGCTGCAAGACCAACGCGCTTCGCTTTCAAGCGATGGGGGAAGTGGAGGTGTGCGGCAAATGCGCCGTCGGCCCATGCGCGTTGCAGTCATCGGTATAGCGCCGGCTCCTTGGCTCCGAGAATAACCTTTTCCTTGATCGGGAAGATAAACCGCGCTTCTGCGACGGGCGTTAGTACGCTCGCTCGACGATAAAGCGGGCGAGGGCGCGCAGCGCATCGGCCTTGGCGTCAAAATCGGCCAGGGCCAGTAGCGCGGTGTCGAGCAATTCTTTGAGGTAGTTGCGCGCACCGTCGAGCCCGAGGTGGTCGACGTAGGTTGTTTTTCCCTGCGCTTTGTCCGAGCCGATCGGCTTGCCGAATTGTTCGGGATCGGCCACCACGTCGAGCACGTCGTCGGCGACTTGAAAAGCCAGGCCGATGTTTTCGCCGAACACCGTCAACGCGGCGAGGGCCGGTTCGTCGGCATTGGCCACCAGCGCGCCGTGAAGAATCGCCAGGTTCAACAGCTCGGCAGTTTTGGCGTATTCCATCAGGCGCAATTCTTCCAACGAAGGCGGCGTACCCTGGGTCGTGTAAATCATGTCCAGGCTTTGACCGCCCATCGTGCCCTGCCAGCCGATGCGGCGCGACGTTTCGGCGATGATGCGCACGGCGATATCGGCCGGCACCCGCCCCTCGCGTCCCTCGTTAGCCATCACTTCGTACGCCCAGGTGAGCAATCCACAACCGGCAAGCAGCGCCTGCGCTTCGCCGTATTTGACATGATTGGAGGGTCGGCCGCGGCGCATTTCGTCGTTGTCCATGGCCGGCAGATCGTCGTGGATCAAGGTATAGGTGTGGATCATTTCCAGGGCGCAGCCGAAAGTAAGCGCAACATCCACATCGCCGCCGCACGCTTCGCAGGAAGCCATGGCCAAAATGGGTCGAATGCGCTTGCCGCCGGCAAAAAGCGAATAGGCCATGGCGTTATGAACGAGGCTGAAAGGGGCGGCGTCGCCGGCGGTGATCTCCGCCAGCCGCGCCTCAACGCGAGCCGCGCCTTCCTGCAAATATGTGCGGATGTCCATGTCGTCCTTTCGACTAATCGGAAGTGTCGTCGTCGCTTTCATCGGGCCAAATGACCTGGAACAGCGGCGTGTCGAAGCTCTTGCGGCAACCATCTTCGTGTACGGCGATAACCTGGAAAAACAGGGTGCAGGTGTTTGCCTCGCAAACTTCCTCGCCGGTGAAGGTGCGCAGGTACTTGTAAGGCTCTTCTTCCACGCGCACGAGATCGAAGGTTTTGCCCGCTGAGCGTCCGTCGGCGAAAAACGCGTTGGCGACCACGGATGAAAGTTGGCGGTTCGCCTTTTTTTCTTTGAGTTCAACCCATAAAACGAAATCGCTGCTCGGCCCGCCGCTATCGGGCAGCAATTGTTGATCTTTGAACGACGGACAAGATTCGCCGTCGTCATCGGGCTCTTCGCCGCAGCCGAGTCCGCAAACCGCTAGGATCAACAAGAAAACCAGCAACATCGATAACTTGCGCATGATACCCTCACTTGGGTTCGTTTCGATTCGCAGCTTATGGCGCGGCTCGAAGCCGGTCAAGTCGAAGCCAGCCAACTGGTGATGCGGGGGAACACTTCGTCGTACACGTGTTCGCCGAGCAAAATCGTCATATGGCCGTATTCGCTCTTATGCCCCTGGCTTTTACCGAGCAGCACAAATTCCTTTTTCGGCGACCCGCACGCGTCGAAAGCGGCCTCCACCGAACCGTATTGCGCCGTCTGATCCGCTTCCCCGCACATGAACAGCATCGGAGTCCGTACGTCCTTGAGCCCGTCGAGCAAATCACGGCCGTCGTCACCTACGAAACTGCCCACGCGTATGAATTCGGTGAAGTCGTATAGCAGACGGCTCGGCGTTTGGTCCTGGCAGTTCGCGCCCGACAATGCGTAATGCCCCGGCAGCATGTCAATGTTGCCACTGACGGTTTGCACCCACTTCCACACTTCAAAAAGCGGCGCCGCACTTTGCGTAAAGGTCCGCGAAGGAAGTCCGGGTATGGCGCGCAAAAAGAAACGGAATTTGTCGGCCGGCCGCAAAAACTCGAAATTCGCGGGGCTCGCCAGAATCGCGACGCGCTCGATCTTCGCCGCCAGCGGCCCTTGCAGGAAAGCGTAGGCGACCATGCCGCCCATGCTGTGGCCGATCCAGTGCACTTTTTTGGCGCCGGTCAATTCCAGCACTCGCTGCACCGCGGCGGGCGCATCCTTCGAGTAATGGTCCGATAGACGCCATTTCAGCGGCTTTTGGTAGGCTAGGCCGCCTTTTTCCGAGTAGCCCGCGCCGCGCAAATCCAACACGAAGGTCGGGTAACCCGCCGCCGCTAGAAAGCGGGCGAGGCTCGTACGGGCCGTCAAGTCGTAACTGTGGTGGTTGCCCGCCAGCCCGTGGCAGCAAATGACCGGTCGTTTCGCCTTCACCCCGGCCGGTACGCGGTATTCACTCAAGCCGATGGTCCAACCATCTTCGGTTTGGGTGTAATGAACGGCGTCGGGCTTGCGGTCGCTGGCGTAGAGCCGGCCGAAGATTTTTGCCAGCAAGACGTCTGCGGCCGCCACGCCGCCCAGCGCGGCCGCGATCTGCAATAGGGCCATGGTGCCTCCGGTGCACGGTCAACAAGTGGCGGGCATCATAGCTCTGGCACGCCTTCGGGGTCAACAAAGAGTCAATGGGGGATGCGGACTGACTCGACGACCATATCGTGCAGGGCGATCGCCTGCGCATCGGACCACGTCAGCGGCGCGACGATCTGCAGCAGCCAGATGGCGTCTTTTCCTTCCACCACGTAAATCCATATGAAATGGGTGAGCAATTCGTCGGTCAAGCCGAGGCATTCACGACCGTCGATCGTCGCTTTGATCGCCAGCGGATTGCCGCTCATTTTATCGCGCACCTTGAGCATGGCGCGACCGAGCAGGGCCGTGCTGTCGGCTGTTTCTTCCTGAAACACGAGAACCCCGGGGGAGGGTCGCACCGGCGGCTCGGGGCGAAAAACCGAGGCGCCGTTTTCGTTGAACTTCTTGTAATAACGAGGGATTTTAAATTTCAGGCCGTCCACGTTGACGACCTTGGTGCTCGATAGGTCCGTCGCGTCAGGTGCGGATACGGTCACGCACCCCGCTACCAACAGCCACGCGAGAAGAAGTCCGATCCATTTGATTGCTTGCGTGTTCATCGTTGGTATTTGTTTACCGCATTCACGTGCTGTTTGTAAGTCTCGGAGAAAACGTGATGCCCGCGATTGGTGGAAACGAAGTACTTCCATTTGCCCTCGGCGGGCCACAGCACCGCTTCCATGCTTTCGGCGCCGGGATTGGCGATGGGGCCGGGCGGCAGGCCTTTGCGCGTGTAAGTGTTGTACGGATGATCCTGCCGCAAATGCGCGTGACTCAAATTGCCGTTGAAATGCCTTCCCAGGGAGTAGATGACCGTCGGATCGGCTTGGAGGCGCATCCCGATCCGCAGGCGATTGAGAAAGGCGCGGGCGATTTTCGGCCGCTCGGGATCGTAGGCGGTTTCCTTTTCCACGATGCTGGCCAGCGTGACCACGTCGTGAACGGTCATTTTCTGTTCCAGCGTGCGGGCCGCGAATTTCTCGTTCCACACCTTGAAAAACTGCTCCACCATCATCGTGAGCAATTCGTTAGCGTTGGCGCCGCGTTGGTAGGTGTAGGTCTCCGGGTAAAGATACCCTTCCAGGCGCCGCGCCGGCACGCCTAACCGCTTGCAAAAAACCGGATCGGTAACCAGGTTGTCGGCCGCGTTTTTCTCGTCCAGGCCGGCCCGCTGCAATTTGGCGGCCACGGTAAACGCCGTCTCACCGGGCAACACGGTGAAGCGATGCAACACCGTGCGGCCGTTGGCGATTTGGTCCAACACGTCGCGGAGGGGCAGTCCGCGGCTGATCGCGTACTCGCCGGCCCGCAACCTGTTCGCCACGCCATATTGCTTCGCCACGAGGATAAAACCACGGTAATCGGCGATGACTTCGGCATCTTCCAAGGTGCGGGCAATACGCGTGAGGCCCCAACCGCGTTCGATAATGACGGTCACCGGCGGGTCGCCGGGCTCGCCGGGAGCTTCGCGGAGTACGAATAGCAGAAAGCCGACCGCCGCGGCGAGGACCGTGGCGCAAATCAACAGCAAGACTGTCAGCAACAAACGTCCGGGTGTGCCGTCGCCGGCAGTCGACCGCTGCTCCGGGGCTCGCGCCCGGCTCTGGCTGGTCCGTCTGCGTTCCAAGGTTTTGTTATGCCGCCGTCATCAGGTTCACGAAAATAAATAGCGTGAACAACAAAAAGGTCGCCACACCAAGCACGATGTGCATCGCGCGGCGCCATCCTGGTTTTACCAGCCAACCGGTCAGCGCGCCAGCGAAGACCAGGGCCAGAAAAAGCAGAAAAGTCACCAACATTTTGGATTTGATGAAGATCGCCACGACATGAACCAACGCCCAAAACACCACGGCCGGTACCGCCGACCAACGATGTATCGCGCGCAGCGATTTGTTGTCACGTTGAACCAGTTGGAGTGCGCCGGTGATGGCAACGCCAAGCAGCATCAAGTAAGTCAGGCCGATCAATCCGAGGAGGACCATGTTCAAATTGGGCATCGAATTCCAACTCCGGTGCGTGGATAAGTTTGGCATATACTAGCCCACGCGATTCCAAAAAGAAAGTTGACGCTCGGATGTTGACACGCCGCGTCAAGCTGGTTCATAATTCACTTCCTTGTTAATAAATTCACGTAGGAGTCGAGGACCATGGGCCGCATTAACGACATCAAAAACATGGTGGACGAGCGCCGTTTGGGCTTTACGATGGATGAAGTCATGACCGGAACTCACGAGTTCGAACCCGGTTTCGGTGAGCCCGGCGAAAAATTCATGGAATTTCGCGTCACTTGGGGCCCCAAGCACGTATCCGAATTCATCAACCCCATCGGCGGCAAGTTCATGTACAACGACTTGCGCGGCACCGTGACCATCGAAGGGCTGTGCGAAGACGCGCCGTGCGATGGCTCGCTGGAATTGCTTTATTTCACCGAAGGCAAAATTCGCTACACCTTCACCTTTGAGATTGGCGGCACCGAGTACCTGTTTATCGGGGAGAAAGTGAATCTCCGCCCGTGGAACGTGCACAAAACTCACACCACGTGTTACGGCACGCTGAGCGAGCGGGACACCGGCCGGCTGGTATCGAAGTCGATCACCTACTTCCGCTTCAGCACGACTCCCGCTTTTGTTGCGAGCTTCCGTTTGGCTTAGTACATAGCGTCGAAAAAAAGGAAACGGCCGGGTTATTAGCCCGGCCGTTTTTTTGTTGGCTGAATCAGTCGATCACAAGCCGCAACCGCTGTCGTCATTGTCATCATCATCATCGTCATCGGTGTCATTAACACCATCATCGGTGTCGTCATCGTCACCAACGGCGTCGTCGTCGTCATCGACCGAGTCGTCGTCGGCGTCGTCATCGTCATCGATTGTGTCGTCGTCACCGGCCGTGTCATCGTCGGTGGTGTCGTCGTCGGTGGTGTCGTCGTCGTCGTCTCCCAAATCGTCGTCGCCGTAGGGGCCGTCGCTGGGCACCGCGCCGTAGTAGAACGCGGTCCAATAGGCGATGGAATAGTCCGTGCCGGGACCGACGCGGTTGGCTGGCTGCTCGGAGCAGGAAATGTGGTAGGGAGTGCGTTGCCAGATCATATCCGACCAGCAGCGGTTTTCGAAATCATGCGGTTCTTTGGTACGCACGCTGATGCCGAAAATGTCTTCCAGGAAAGGCAGCCATTCCTGCAACTGGTCCATGATCACGGAGAAGGGATCCAACGGCAGCTCGGGCGGCGTGCGGTTGAACGCCTGATTGGGCGCCTCCTGAAAAATGGTCAACGTGTTCACGATATCCGCGCCGATGTCCTCTATCTCGGGCGCCTCGCACATTCCGCCGCGATGGCAACCGGCGAGATACACCGAGTCAAACCAGGCGTTGTGCGTCCATTGCACCCATTTGCGGACGCTGAAATTCCACATCCGCCACAGGTAATCGAAGCGCTCGCGATCGGGGATCAAGCGAAACAACTGCAGGAAGGTGTTGTGATTCAAGTTGAAGCCGAAGTATTGGCCGTAGGTGTTGAGCCACGTGAAATTGTCGAGCCATAGATACCAAGCCCAGTTGTCCCACAGTTCGTCGAACAGATCCCAATAGCTCGGATCGGCGCCGACGCTGGCCGCCTGCAGCACCCAGGATAAGCGCAGCGTGGGCAGCACGGAGGCCGCGCCGTTGCCGTCGACGATGCCGTCTTGATCCACGATGCGCCAATGGTTTTCCACCAGCGTGTCGATCACGTCCTTGAAATCGGCGCGAATCGTGGCGCGCATGTCCGGGTCGTCCACCGCTTCGTAAGCCAGCGATAATCCCAGCCACCAGCCGGTGTATTGATCGCGGCTCGTGTTGTCGACCCAGTAGAAACCTTCGTATTCGCCTTCCCCGAGAATTTTGGAATCGTGGCCAACGTATTCCCGGTTCCAGGGCTCTTCGTCCAGCGCCACAAAACGGGCTACGTAGCCGGGCGTGCCGGTCACTTCCTTGACGTGGTGCAGGTAGGCGGCCACGCGCAGCACTTCGTCGCGGGCGGCCTCTTCGCCGGTAGACATGTAGCGCAGCGCTTGACTGGCGCAGTACATGCCGGTCCAAATCGTCGAATCGCCGCTGCCGCGCAAACGTTCGAGTTCGGTAAGTGTTTCGTCGGTGTACGTCTGTTCGCAGACACCGCCGATGGAATCCCAATCTTCCCACGGGCCGAAGCCGTTGCTGGCCCAATTCTGGATGTAATCCACGTATCCCAGGGCTTTTTCGTGCAGGACCGGATCGGGCGGCGCGGCGGCCGCAATACCGATAGTCAGGGAAAGAAACAACGAAATAATCACTACTACTCGACGCATGGCAGGCTCCTTGCGGCAGTTCACAGAACGCCCGCTATTAGGAGGGTAAAAACGCGCCTCGTCAACAGCGGCGCCAAAACGGCGATTGACCGCCGGGCGCTCATCCTCTTTCGACGCGGCATGCGGTGTGATACAAAGCGGCAGTTTGAGAAAGGATGCGACCATGGATCACGACACCGATATGCAGCAAGCCGAAACAACCGACGAAGCGACCGAAAGCGAAACCGCCGCGCCGCGCAAGCCGCGACGCAAGTTGGTGGTGATCGGCTGCCTCGTGCCGGCGGTCGTACTCGTCTTGCTGGCCGTGATCATCGTGGTTTCCGTGTCGCGCCAGCGGGCCGGTTGGCGGAAACAAGCCGCACCGAACAAGGGCCAGCCGGAATGGGTCCCCGACGGCATGCGCTTTGTGCCTTGGGCTTCCCCAGGTATCTCCTACGACGGCCCCGGAACGATCGTGGCGTACATGCAGCGCGGTTGTCGAGAAGGCGAGGGCATGGCCGATCCGCTCGGCGGCGTGACGGCGACCGGCAAGGGGATTCGCTGCCGCGAGGGTTTCCCGAGCCGCATGGTGGCCGGGCCGCGCGACATGTTCATCCACCTCCCCGCAGGGTATGAAGAAACGACCGACAAACTGCCGCTCATCGTGGCCTTTCACGGTTTTGGGCAACGGCCGGGGCATGCCATCTACGCTTTCGCCAAGGCGCTGGATGAAGCGCAGCAGGCGGGTCGCTTACCGGCGACGATCACGGTTTTTCCCGACTCTTCGCTGGGTGGAAACGGTCTGGATGATTTGTCTACGCCGTGGGATGAAAACGGCGGCAGTTGGGGCGTCAACTCCAATGTGGGTCGCTTCGCCGACCATTTCACGCAGGAGATAATGCCGTACCTGTTGGAAACCTACCGCATCTCCGACAAGCCCGGCGACACCGTGCTGCTCGGCGGTTCCATGGGCGGCATGATGGCGATCAACTACATGCTGGATGACCCGCGGCGCTTCCCGAATGTCGGCGCGTTTTATCCGGGTTTGGACCTTCGCTATAGCTGCGGCGGCGACAATCGCCTCGCCGACTATTCGCCCGATTGCTACCAACCGATTACCAAGGACCGGCCCAACCGCAAAATGACCACGCACGAAGGCATCCGCGGGCGCTTGTTCGTGGAGCGGATGTTCCTGCATCCGGTGTTCGACTCCGACAAACTCGGCGGCCCGGTATGGACCGACGAAAAGGCGGTTTGGGAACGCGTGCGGGACAACAACCCGGTGGATCGGCTGCGCGCGGAAAAGCCCGATTTGCGCGGCGTGCATATCTGGTACCTGGTGGGCGATAAGGACGACTTCAACATCGATGCGCAACGCTTCGAGTTTGACAAGTTGGTCACCGCCGCCGGGGCCACATTGTACCCCGAGGCACACGTCCGGCCCGGCCGACACGACATGCCCTTCTTCAACAAGCACTTGCGGGAAGCGATCAACTGGATGAATCAACGCTTTCAGGCGAAGTGAGTCACGCGGTAGGCTAACTGTCGGATTTCGGGTCGCCCAGCCAACCAAGGTGACGCGCCAGAACGTCCGCATAGCCCGTCACGACCTTGTCCAGACTTTCTTTCACGGTGCCCCAGTTTTCGGCTTGCGGCCCGTTTGGTCCCGTGCCGGAGAATGGGTCGGCCACACTGAGCGCCAGCAGCGGATGGTGCAGTTCGAGCAAGTGAGCGCCAATCTGAAACGTCACGTCCGACCGCGCACTTTCCTGGCGCACATGAATCGATTCCACGGAAATCAACAACAATTGATCGGCGCCGAAATGTGCCGCGAGTCGCTCGGGCTCCAAGGCGTACCACAAAGGACGAGGCAGATTATCGACACGAATTGTCGCGCGCACCAACGCCTTCTCGGCGCACGGATCGTTCAAGTCGCCTTCGGAAGCGGGGCGTGGAGCGAAGGGATCGCGGCGCGCCGGTGGCGGGCGGTAAGGTTCGAGCAACCGATAATTCGCTTGCCCGACTCGCCGAGGATCGTCGGCGAATCGCTCCACCCACTGCTCCGCCGTCGAGGCAGCCACGAAACGGGGATTGCGCCACGCGGTCAACGAGGCAGCCAGGCGCTGGGGCCAGTCGGCCGCGATATCCCGCAAATCGATGGGGACGCGCCGCGATTCGATATTGATTTCCTGCCGACCGGCAAGGGTGGAATCGTGTGACTCGATCCAAAGGTGGTCGGGTAGCGAAACGAGCAACACCGTGGCGTCGGCGTCACCAAAGCGGTGAAGCGCGATGTCGTGCGCGCGCTGACCGGGGACACAACCGGCGATGAGAAGAGTTGCGAGACACACGAAGTATATGGTGCGTTGTTTGTTCACGTTGGTCGGCGCAACTTCCTTGAAATCAATGGGTGGCGGCAGGGTATATCGATCGCGACGGCGCCGCAAGGATTCGATTGACAGCATATTCGTTATTGAATATACAAAAGTGAACCACGAACGGAGTGCTGGGGTCCCATAAATGAATCGAAATAAGAAATTCGCGTACAACGTGCAATTGGCGATTTTGGGTTTTCTCAAGGAGAAGGATTTCTACGGGTACGAACTCAAGAAAGTGATGGAACGTTTCATGGGTCCGTGGACCAACATCAAATTCGGCTCCATTTATTACGCGCTGGAAAAGCTCGCGCAGGAGGGCTTGGTCGAGCCCGTGCGTGAAGAAAAGGAAGGGGCGCAGCCCTCGCGCATGATCTACCAGATCACCGACAAAGGCCGCCACGCCTTCGACGAGATGCTCTTGGAAAGCCTCGACGCCTACCAGCAGTTTTTCTTCTTGTTGGATGTCGCGTTGTTCTTCAGCGGCAGTTTGGACCGTTCATTGGTGGAGGAAAAACTACACGACCGGGCCGAAAAATCGCAGCAACTTTACGAACTGATGGAAGCGCTGAAAACAACGCATCACGGAAACGAAATCGCGCAGATATTGGTCCGTCATCACCAGATGCATCTTGAAACCGAGAGAGATTTCCTGCTCGAAGTGGCCGAGCGTTTCGCCAATCACGATCCCTTTGCGGGCAAATCGGTGCGTGATTGGCTCGACGCCCATCCGCCGCACGAAGTGAGCGAGGAAGTCAAAACCAATTAGATCGTCGCGCTTGGACGCGCCGAGGAGATTCTCCATGGGCAAACGAACGGCAGCATTGCTTGTGATGTTTTTTCTAATGGCCGCTGTGCCGGTCGCCGCCGAGGAACTGACGCTGGAAAAGGCGATTGAACTCGCCTTGCGGCAAAGCCGCGCCATGCGACAGGTTCAATACGAACGCGCCGCCGCCGATTGGGGGCTGGCCAACTCGATTTCGAACTACCTGCCGCGGGTCAGTTACAACACGACCTGGTCGCGCCTGGATGAGGATACTTTCAGCGACGCGGAAGCCGCGTTTGAATTGCAGAAGCAATTCAATCCGGACGCCAAGCAGTCTGTCTTCGAGGACAGCTATTCCAGCGCCGTATCCGTCGTCCAACCGATTTTCAACGGCGCCGCCGAGATCGCCGCCATTCGGGCGGGGGCCTTCACGCGCAAAAACGCTCACCTGGGCGAACAGAACACGCGCATGAACGTCGCCCTGGAAGTGAAACAGGCGTATTACGGCGTCACGACCGCGCGCGAACTGAAGGTTGTGGCCCGCGAGGCGTTGTCGCTGGCGCAGGAATCGTTGCGTCTGCAACGGGCGCGATACGAAGTCGGCTCGGCGACCAAATCCGACGTGCTGCGCTGGGAAGCCGAAGCCGCGAAGGCCGAAGGCGGCGTGGCCGAAGCGGAAAACGCGCACGCTCAGGCGCTCATGCAACTGGCCCGGATCATTGGCGGCCCCGTCAATCAGCGCTGGGAGTTGCCGAGTCTGGATACCAACGCGGTAACGGTAGAAATCGAGAAAACGAAGGGCATCGAAGGCGTCGGCATTGACGACCCGCTGTCAATCAACAACCACCCGGCCGTGCGGCAAACCGCCGGGACGGTGAAACTGGCCGGCGTGGAAGCCGAAGCGCAAATCGGCGGATTGTTCCCCAACGTCAATTTTTTCTACAACTATAACTGGCTCACCAACGACACGATCGAACCCGACGAAGATACCAGTTGGAACATGGGCATCACGGTGGAGATACCGCTTTTCCAAGGCCTGCGCCGCGTGACGGGCATCGGCAAAACCGTTCGCGCCCGCCAGCAGGCGTCGATGGCCGCCGATCAATTCAACCGCACGTTTTTGCAGCGCGCGTATGCCTCGAAATTGAATTTGCGCAGCGCGCGCCTGCGGGTCATGTCGGCGCGCAAGGCGGTCCAAAGTTCGCAGGCGAATCTCGAGATCGTCGAAAGCCGGGCCGGGTTGGGCATGGCGACCAATCTGGAACTACTCGATGCCCGGATTGCCTACTTGCAGGCGCGATCCGATTTGATCAGCGCCATTAGCGATTTCTACGTTGCCTTGGCCGATTGGGAATACGCAAGCGCGCAGACGGAGGACTAGTCCGATGACGCAGAACGGGCAGACGAACAACCGGCGGCGTTGGGTGGTAATTGGTTTATTCGTGTTGTTTCTGGCGGCGACGATCACGGTCGCGGTCTTGAACCGTACGCTGAGCCAATCGGAACAACTCGCCGGACAAGTCGAACGAGACCGCTGGCCCGTCAACATCGTGACCGTGCAGGCGCAGCCCTTCGTGGAGCGTATCGTCCAAACGGGAATTTTGCAGGCCTTGGAAGAAGCGCAACTCAACGCCGAAGTGTCGGCGCGCGTGCGCGAGATCCGGGCCGATCTGGGCGACCGGGTCCGCAAAGGCCAGTCCTTGGTGATTCTCGACGCCTCCGCGTACCAGCTTGCGTTTCGCAGCGCCAACGCTCAGTTGGCCGAAGCGAAAACCATGACCAAGTTGTACGGCGACCAACGGGACCGCGCGAAAAAGCTCTTGGCCCAAGGGCATCTAAGCCAGGAAGAATTCGACATGGTTGTCGGCAACGCTGATTCCGCCGAAGCCAAGACGCGGCTGGCCGAAGCTCAATTGGCCACGGCTCGGCGTAATCTTGCCGAAACGATCATTCGCGCGCCATTTGCCGGGCGGATCAGTGAACGACTCGCCAGCCCCGGCGAATTGGTCAGCCCCGGTACGCCGGTGATCACCATGGTCAAAGACGGTGTCGTGAAAGTGGATCTCGCCCTGTCGGAAAGCCGGATACTCCTCGTGAAAAAAGGCATGGTGGCCCCGGTTACCGTGCCTGCGGTGGCCGAGCGCGAATTCCCCGGCCGCATTACCCGCACCGGCGTGGCGGCGGCGCGCGGCAGCGGCGCGTTCCCGGTGCGCGTGGAAATCGATAACGACGACGGCATGCTGATGGCGGGCATGCGCGCCACGGTGGAAATCGAACTGGACCGCATTCCCGACGCGGTGGTCGTCACCCGCGATGAAGTTGTGCGGCAGAATCAGAAAGACTTGGTGTACGTCGCCGTGGAAAAAGACGGCGAGTTTACCGCCGCGTCCCGGCCCGTCGTGCTCGGGTCACGCAGCGGCCAGCAAGTGCGCATCGTGGAAGGCCTGGCGCCGGGCGACCTGCTGATCACGGTGGGACAAAACTCCGTCAAGCACGGCAGCCCATTGACCATCGTGGAAAAGGACGGCGAGCGCGTCGCGCCACCGGTCGGAGCAGCCGCGGCGCCCACACCGGATGAACCGGCGACGGAGGGCTGAGCCATGAAGGGCATTATCCGCCTTTCGGTCGATAACCCGGTACTCGTCAACATCTTGATGGCGACGATCATGATTATCGGCCTGTTCGCTTTTCTCGACATGCCGCGCGAACTGGTCAGCGAGGTGAAGTTCAACTGGGTTTTCGTCATCACTCCATGGCCGGGGGCCAGCAGCGAAGAAGTCGAGCAGTTGGTCACGATTCCCATCGAGGAGGAAATCCAGGACATTGCCGACATTGAGGATATCATCAGCAGTTCGGGAGAGGGCCACAGCTTCATCATGGTCAAGTTCCGGACCATGGATGACGACGTGTTCCGCTCGCGCTTTTTGGACTTGAAGGCGGAAATCGACAAGGTTCAGAATCTGCCCGAAAACACCCGCCGCGATATGCAGGTCAAAGAGTTCGACACCACCGAGATGGTGCCCATCCTGACGCTGCACCTGGGCGGGCCGCTGACCGAACTCGAGTTGCGCAAACTGGTGATCGACATTCGACGGCGTGTGCTGCAGGTGCGCGGCGTCGCCAAGGCCGAACTGACCGGCACCGAGGACCGCCAGGTTTGGATCGAGGTCGAGCCGGAACTGCTCGAGGCGCACGGCTTATCACCGGACATGATCGCCTACGCGCTCGCCCAGGCCAATCAAAATGTGCCCGCCGGCAAGGTGCGGGCCGGTCGCGAAGAATTCCTCCTGCGCACCGTGGGTCGCTTTGAGGATGCCGAGCGCATCAAGGGCGTGGTGGTACGCAGCCTGCCGGGCGGCGCCGCACTGACGATCGACGACATCGCGCAAGTCACCGACGGCTTCCAGGAACGGACGACGATTTCACGCCTGAACGGCAACAAGGCCGTGTCGATCAATATCGCCAAGCGCTCCGAAGCCAGCACGATCGACATTGTCGACGACGTCAAGGCGCTGGTGAAAGAGATTCGTCCGTCCTTGCCCGCCGGGGTGGAATTGACCTGGAGTTCCGACACCAGCAAACAAATCGAAGAAATCATGAGCGTGCTGCGCAACAACGGCGCGCTCGGCCTGATCCTGGTGATCATTTTCCTCTACCTGGCCATTGGCGCCCGCAACGCGCTGCTCGTGGCGATCGGCATTCCGCTGACTTTCCTGGCCACGTTCATTTTCATGTACTACACGGGCCATTCGCTCAACGCCAACACGCTTTTCGGCCTCATTCTCGTACTCGGCGTCGTCGTGGATGACGCGATCATCATCGTCGAAAACAGTTACCGACACTATCAGATGGGCAAGTCGCTGCGCCAAGCCGCCATCGAGGGCACGGAAGAGGTTTTCATGCCCGTGGTCTCGGCCACGATGACGACCGTCGCCGCATTTCTGCCCCTCATGCTCATGCCCGGCATCATGGGCAAATTCATGCGCATCATTCCCATCGTCGTGTGTCTCGTGCTGGCCGCGAGCATGGTCGAGGCTTTCGTTTTCTTGCCTTCCCACTTCGCCGAGTGGACCACCAAGCGGCACCGCATCGCGCCGACGCCCGCCTGGGTCAAGCGTTTGCAGAGGCTGTACATCCACATTCTCGCGAAAATCATGCGGCGGCGTGGATGGGTGATGGTCTTTCTCGTCGTGGCGCTGATCGGCGCCGGGTCCTTGACCGCGGTGGTGGGCGTGGAGCTTTCCGGCTCGGAGGAAATCAACATGTTCCAGGTGTTCGTCGAATTGCCGACGGGCACCAGCCTCGAGGTGACGAACGACACGCTGGAACAGGTCGAGCGCGCGGCGATGCAATTGCCCAAGCGAGAGGTGTTATCGATTCAGGGAACCGCCGGGTTGATGCGCACCGAATCCGATTGGGTCTTCGCCAACAACATCGGCGAGGTGGTGATCGAACTCCCCAGCAAGAAAGAGGGGCGGCGTTCGCTGGATGCAATCATTGACGACCTGCGGACGCGGCTGACCGACATCCCCGGCATTGCCAAACTCGAGTTCCGCAAGCCGCACGGCGGCCCGCCGACCGGAAGGCCCATTGACGTGCGGGTGATGGGCGGCGATTTCGACGTCCTGGAGGAAATCACCGACAAGATACAGGCCTACCTTATCGAGGTGCCGGGCGTCGTGGACGTGAAAGACAACTGGAACAGCGCCAAGAAGGAAATGCGGGTGATCGTCGACGAATCGGCCGCTTCCTATTACGGGCTGGACTTGTTGAAAATCGCCGCTTTCGTGCGCACCGCCTTTGAAGGGCAGATCGCCACGCGCTATCGCGACGGCAACGACGAAGTCGAGGTGGTCGTGCGCTACCCGCGCAACTTCGAAAAAGATATGACCACGATCTCTCGCCTGCGGGTGCCGGGCACCGGGCCGACCGGCCAGGTGGTTTGGGTGCCGTTTTCCGCTGTCGCCGATCTGAAAGTCGTCGATGCATCGCCGACGATCGAGCGCATCGACCAGGAGCGCTACATCGCCGTGTCGGCCGGTATCGACCCCGCTCACAGCAACGAGCTGGTCACGATCAACGCGGGACTCCTGGATTACTGGGATCGCGAACTCTCGCGGCAGTATCCCGGTTACAAACTCGATAGCAGCGGCCAGTTCAAGGAATTCGAAGAGTCTTTCGCGGCGCTCAAACGGCTTTTCCTGGTCGGCGTGTTTCTTATTTTCGTGATCCTGGGCGGGCAATTTAAGAGCTTCAAGCAGCCCTTCATCATCCTGTTCACGATTCCCTTCGCCTTCATCGGCGCGATGTTCGGTTTGCTCGTGGCCGGCGCGCCGTTTTCCATCGTGGCGATGTACGGCATGGTCGCGCTGGCGGGGGTGGCGGTTAACGACGCCATCGTGCTGATCGATTTCATCAACAAGGCGCGCGCTTCCGGGCTGGGCACGTGGCACAGCCTGTTCCGCGCCGGATCTCTCAGGCTGCGGCCAATTTTGCTGACGACCATCACGACGATCGGCGGCCTGCTGCCCACGGCCATCGGGCTCGGGGGGCGTAGCGAAACCTGGTCGCCGCTGGCCAACGTCATTGTCTTCGGCATGCTCGGTTCCACGCTGATGACCCTCTTCGTCATCCCGTGTATCTATCGCATTTTGATCGACGACATCCCGCGCTGGCGGCAACGGCGTAAGGAAAAACGCCGCACGCGACGCGCCCTGCGACGGGGCGAAGAACTGCCGGCGAGCGTCGAAGCTTAGGTCGGCATGGCCCTCATCGACACGCCGTGGGGAGCGATTCGCGTTCCCGACGATATCCCGCTGACGATCTCATGCGCCCGGTGCGGCACGTGTTGCCGCGCGTTTTTCCTGAGTGTCACCGACGAGACCCTGCGCGAGTGGCAGGCGCGCCGTGACGCGGGCGACACCGCCGGGCTGCCGCCCGACCTGGACGCTGTGTTGGATCTTTTCGTGCCGCTTGATGATCCGCCGCCGACCGCGGAGGGGTCGTGGTTCACGTGCCGCGCATTCGACCCCGACCGCAATGTGTGCACGTTGTTCGAGACCGATCCGAATTTCCGGCCGCAGGCGTGCTTCGCTTTTCCGTACATCTACGATTGGGCCTCGCTACACGAGGCGCCCTACGCGGATTGCCATATCGTGCGCGAGGCGGTGCGGCATTTGGGAGCGGGGCTCGGGGCGAACTTCATCACGTGGGTGCGGACGCGACGCGGCTGGTAGATCGGGCGTCAACGTCATTCACGACAAAAAAAAGCCGGGGCGAAGCCGCCCCGGCTTGGCTTTTAACTCCGGTTATCAACTACCGCAGCCGCCGCTATCGTCGTCGTCGTTGTTGTCGTCGTCATCAACGGCATCGTCGTCGGCCGCATCATCATCACTGGCGTCGTCATCGTTGTCGTCGTCGTCATCATCGTCGGTGGCGTCATCGTCACTGCCTGCCTCCGTGACCGTAATGTACGAAGCCTTCAGTTCGTTGTCCGCGCCGGCTTCGTTCGTCACGCGCAAGGCGATGTGGTACACGCCCGGCTCCTCAAAAGTGATTTCGGGGTTCTGCTCTTGAACCGTGGTCAAGCTCGCTTGATCCACACCGTAGCCCCAAGTCCAGGAATCGATCTCGCAGCCGGTGGCCACGTCGGATAGATCCGTGAATTGCACGGTCAACGGCGCTTCGCCTTCGGTTACATCGGCTTCGAAGTCGACGACGGGCAGGCCGCAAACGACGTCGATGTAATCCACTTTCTCTTCGACGAACTCACCGTCGCCGTACTCGGTGGTGTAGGTAAGGCTCACCGTGTAGGTTCCCGGCGCGTCATAGGTGTGGCTGGGATTGTTGACATCAGGCACCGTGGTGCCGTCACCGAAGTCCCAGGCGATCGACGTCGGGTCGCAGCCTTCGTAAGCATCCGACAGGTCGGTGAAGGAGACTTCCAGCGGCGTTTCGCCTTCGGTCACGTCGGCTTCGAAATCGACCACCGGTGCGGGACACGAGACTTCGATGTACGCGTTTTTCGTCAGGGTATCGGCCCCGTAGGGGTTTTCAATCGTCAGCGTTACCGCGAAGGTGTCCACTTCGTCATATACGTGCGTCGGCGCCATTTCGTACGACAGGTTGCCGTCGCCGAAATCCCATTCGCAACTGGAAACCTGTCCGCTGGTTGTCGCGTCGAAGTTCACCGTCAGCGGCGCAGGGCCGGCCACCGTCGAGGCCGCGAAGTCTTCGATGATCGGCGGCGCGTCATCCACTTGGCCGATCAGCTCGAGGTTGTCCACGCCCCACCACCAGTCGTAGTCGCCCGCGTAGTAGAACGAGAAACGCACGTCGGACTGGCCGTCGGCCCATTCGGATACGTCGATGTCTTCGGCTTGTTCGCGGCTGCTGCCGGTGTAGTCGACCACTTCCTCCCACGTGTCGCCGCCGTCGGTAGAGATATACAACGTCGCCTGGTCGCCGGTCAGCGAGTGGTAGTAGTGGGTCATCAACAAGCGAATACCCGAGTACCCGCTGCAGTTGATCGCTTCGGTGATCATGTAGTCGTCCCAGTCGGGACCGCTGCCGGTTTCGTCGGAATCCGCGATAGCGAACAGGCCGTCAAACATATCGCTGGTGCGGCCGCCGAAGTTTTCCGTGTTCCACCTTAAGTTGGGACCCGTATTGCCGCCATCGATGATTTCCCAACTGGCGGGAATACCGTCGGGATCGAAATCCTCTTCCCAGATCGTCACCGGTCCGACGGTGTAGTCGCTCACTTCCGCCGTGTTGGTGTCCTGATGACCCAACGAGTCGGTGGCACGAACCACGTAGAAATACTCGACCAGGTTCGGCAGGCCGGTATCGACAAACTGCGTGTCGCCGGTTTCCGCCAGCGGCGTCGTGAACACTTGACCGCCCGAGGTTTCGGCGCGGTAGATCTGGTAGGTGATCGGCGGCGTCAAATCGGTAGCCGCGTGCCAGGTGATGGTCATTCTGTGATCGCTGCCTACGGCGCTGACCGCGCCGGCAAAGGTCGGAGCGGCGGTGTCGGCGTAGGCGGTGTCGGTTTTGTCGGCCGGGGATCCCGAGCCGGTGTCGTCGTCATGGTAGTACAGGGTGACGGTGTCGCCGTCGCCGATCGACAGCACACCGTTGGCCGTCGCCGGGGCGGTCGTCACTTCGATCGAGCCGAAGAAACTGCCCGTGGGACCGTCGCCGATCACCAACTCGGTGCAGAGGATATCTTCGCCGCCGGTTTCACTATCACTGTCGATGTGCAGCGAATACGTACCCAGGCCGATCAGGCCCGCGTCGGAAACGCTCACTTCGATCGTGTCGTCTTCGGTGTACATGGCGCGGTTCAGATTCACCACGCCGTCATCCGTGGCGCCGACCATCACGGTTTCTTCGTACGGCCGGTACTGGCGGCGGGTGACCGTGATGTTCACGTCTTCCACCACCGTGATCGGGCCGTCAAAGGCGATTTCCGCCGTGCCGGCGCTGCTGATCGCTTTGCCGAGGATGATGCCGTCCTGCACGAGCGCGACCAGCGCGCCGTCCACGTTGACATCAACCGAGAAGCTCGCGGCGCCCATCGGAATAATCGGCAGGTGTGAGACGGTCATCGTGCCGGGCACGCCGGCCCACATTTCCATCGTCGGGTCACCGAACCAATGGAATTCCGTGATGCCCGCCAAGCGGTACGGATCGTCCTGGTAGTAGTGATCCATGTACAGCTTGCCGTAGGTCAGCACGAGGCCCATCCGCCATTCGGGATCGTTGGGCACCTTAGTTTCGGGCCAATTCGGCTCGTATTCCGGGAAGTGCGAGTCCATCCAGCCCCAGACCATGCGGTCGTTACGGCCCGAGTAAGACACGCGGGTAGATGCCAGAATGCCGACCGCGCCGCCGTTCGGATGACGTTCCCACTCTTCGGTGAACGCCATCGCGTGGCTGCCGCTGCCGGTTTCGTTATCGAAATAGCCGGTCAAGCAATTGATCGACCACAACGCGACGAGCTTGTCGCCGTTGGCCAGGGCCTGCACGTCGCTGTTGGAGAAGGCGGGTTCCGACCAGCCGTCGACGCCGCCGTGGTCACGGTGGGTCACGAAAGCCGCGCCCGCATTGACCATTGCGGCAATGTCAGTCGCGCCGGCATCCCAGGCAAAGCCGTTGGTGCGCAGTAATTCGGGCGGGATGTTGTAATCGTCGTAGCCCAAGCCCGCCCACCAGTCGGGGGTCCAGTTGTAGGTCGCCTGGTTCCAGTACATCGGGTCGGCAGAGCTATCGGTGAAGAAGAGCCGATAGGCGTCGAAGGGGCTGTCGACCATCGCGTAATTGAACCACTGATAGATCTCTTCGCTGGTGCGGCAGAAACGACGCTCGGCCTCGCTGCTGCTGCTCCAGCCGGGCTGGAAATACGCCGCGTTCACGGCGGTGCTGTAATAGTCGTCGTACGCCGCGCCCGAGAGCGGATTGCGTTCGTACATCAGGATGTCGGCGACGCGGTCTTCCAACTCCGCTGCGGTGTCGACACTGATGCGGCCGCTGGCGCATTCGGGCCATTCGTCGTCGCCTTCGAGCTGGCAGAAGTGAAGGTCGGAGCCGATGTATTCGCCGTAGTCGTAGACTTCGTAGCAAGGATTGATGAACTCGGCGTCACCCACGAACAAAACGAATTCGGGCGCCGGGTCCCAAGTGTCATAGGCGTTTTGCATAAAGGCTTTGACCGATTCGCAGGTCGTGCCTGAATCGTCGGTCGTGTACACCTCAGTGTCGTAGCCCTGCAGGGTTTTCCATTCGGCCAGCGGCGCGATGGCGTCGGTCCACGTCGGCGGTACGATCATCAGGTACTCGGCGCCGGTCGGGCTTTTGCCCGTCAGTGCGGGCGCCGGCTCGTCGCGGAACGCCATGCGGTTCATCGCAATGTCGTAAATTTTCTGGAAGCCGTTCGCGCGGCGGTCGGTGAAGAAGCGCCCTTGGCCGCCGGTGAAACTCACGTCCACGTTGAGTGTGGAATAAATCCGAGCCACTTCCGTGACAGGGTTCACCTGGACCGGGAAGAGGTCGAGGCGCAGCAAGCGCATGCCGCGCACGGAGGTCGGGCCTTCGGTGCTGTAGAAGGCGCCGGGGAAGAAGGCATCCCGCTCGTACACGGGGCCGCAGCTAAAGCCGGGGTCGTCGTCGCCGGTATAGCAATCCACGGGCGGAATCTGCGCGGGGAAATGGTTGATGCCTTCGAGTTCTTTGTATTTGCCGGCGTCGACTTTGATGCGTACGTCCGCACCTTGGGGCACGGCGATCCAGCGCGTCACGACCGGCACTTGCGGCTCGCCGGGTCGGGCGTGAATGCTGGCCCGCTTGAAATCAAGCTGCTGCCACACCTCGTCCTCGGCGGTAATTTCTTGAATGCGAACCGTGGGAATGTGTACAGAAAACGATAAGGATTGCGCCGTATTCGTCGTGACGTATACAGCGAGATCCTGCGTTGCGCGTGTGCCGTCGAAGGCAATCCATTTCGTGCCGGCGACTGCGGCCGAAACGACCAGCGCCAGCAACACGACGGCCAGGCCAAAACGTCTAAAATACATAACTGCAAGTCTCCTACTGATTACGGGTGATCCCATGAAAACCCAAGCGGGATTGGCGCACACCAATCCCTACTGAGAATGATCTCACCAAAACCGATTCATATTATCGCCAAGAGGGGGCTTTTCGCAAACCTGTTGAATCGTGATTCATTTTCGCCGGCGGAGCGCCAAAACGAAAAGAAAACGCCGCGCTCGGTGGCGCGGCGTCGTGGTTAAAAGCGCCGGTTGTCAGCGGCAGTTGGGGCAGGTCGTCAGCGAAGCCGGGTCGATGCCCATCCGCTTGTGAAAGACATGCGCGAAAGCGTCGGGAAGCCAGTATCGGCCGCATTTGTCGCACACCAACAGTTCGGTTTCGCGGTGCCAACGATCCAGGTGCCGCGTGCCCGCTTCGTCGTGGAAGTCGATGCACTGGGTCGGGCAGACGTACGCGCACGCGCCGCAGGCGATGCAAACGTCGTTTTCCTTGTCGAACGGCGGCGTGACCCGCCGAGTCGTGCCGCGACCTTCAAACGCGATGGCCGCCACACCGACGATGTCACGACAGGTCTGCACACACATGCCGCACAAAATGCAGTCGTCGTTGCGCTTCTCGAAACGCGGGTGCGGTTCGGTGACGCCGAACTCCGCCGCTAAATCCTGCACAACTTTCTCGCCCGGGCAGCGAGCCAAAAGCAGGTTGAGCAGCATGGCCCGATGCTTGCGAATTCGCGGCGTGTCGGTTTCGACGGTGACCGGCTTTCGCACCGTGTACACACACGAGGGAACGATGCGCGTTTTGCGCCCTTCGTTAATTTCCACCGAGCAAATGCGGCACACGCCGTAAGGCTTGAGGTTTTCGTTGTGGCACAGGGTCGGCACATCGGCGCCGGCCTGGCGACAGGCTTGCAGGAGTTGGGTGTCGTAGGGGACCTCGATCTCCTTGCCGTTGACGGTAACTTTGATCAACTCGGCCATGTCTTCCTACTCCTTCAAGATCGCGTCCACGGGGCAGGCGTCGAAGCACTGACCGCAGCGGATGCATTTGTCGTCGAGAATCTTGTGGATCTCTTTTTTCTCGCCCTCGATCGCGTCGACCGGGCACACGCGCTTGCACGCGCCGCAACCGATGCATTTTTCGTCGATCACCGAGAACGTCAGCAGATCGGGGCAGACGCCCGCCGGACAACGTTTGTCGTGAATGTGCGCCTCGTATTCGTCGCGGAAGAATTTGATGGTCGACAGCACCGGGTTCGGCGCCGTCTGGCCCAATGCGCAGAGGCTGGTTTCGGCAATGGTGTCGCACAAGTCGGCGATCAATTCGAGGTCGCCCGGCTCGGCCGTCCCCTGGCAGCAGCCCTGCAAAAGCTTGCACAATTGCGCGAGACCTTCGCGGCAGGGCAGGCACTTTCCACAGCTTTCTTCGCACAGGAACTCGATGAAATACCGCGCGATATCGACCATGCACGTATCTTCGTCCATGACGATCAAGCCGCCCGAACCCATCATCGAGCCGACTTCGTTGAGCTTGTCGAAATCGATTTGGAGGTCCAGGTGTTCTTCCGGGATGCAGCCACCGGAGGGGCCGCCGGTCTGCACCGCTTTGAATTTCTTGCCGTTGGGAATGCCGCCGCCGATATCGTAGATGATCTCCCGCAGCGTAATGCCCATGGGCACTTCCACCAGCCCGGTGTTGTTGATCTTGCCCACGAGCGAGAAGATCTTCGTGCCGGGGCTGCCTTCGGTGCCGATCTCGCGGAATTTCGCCGCGCCGTCGCGAATGATGATCGGTACATTGGCCCAGGTTTCGACGTTGTTCAGATTCGACGGCTTGTCGTACAACCCGCGTTCGGCCGACCGAACGAATTTGCCGCGCGGCTCGCCCGGCCGTCCTTCCACCGACGCAAACAGCGCCGTCGATTCGCCGCACACAAAGGCGCCGCCGCCGCGGTTCACTTTGACATCGAACGAGAAACCGGAGCCCAAAATGTCGTCGCCCAGCAAGCCGAATTCGCGCGCTTGCTCGAGCGCCACCATCGTGTTTTCCACCGCCAGCGGGTATTCGTTGCGCACGTAAATGAAGCCCTGGCCGGCGCCGATGGCGAAGGCGCCGATCAGCATGCCTTCCAACACCGAGTGCGGATTGCCTTCCAGCAGCGAGCGGTCCATATACGCGCCGGGGTCGCCTTCGTCGGCGTTGCACAGCACGTACTTGGGCTCCCCGGGCGCTTTCTTGGTGGTTTCCCACTTGATTCCCGCCGGGAAACCGCCGCCGCCGCGCCCGCGCAGGTTCGCGGTTTTGACTTCTTCCAGAACCGAATCCGGGTTCATGTCGCGCAACGCTTTGGCCAGCGCCACGTAACCGCCCCACGCGATGTAGTCCTCGATGGATTTCGGATCGATGCGGCCGTTGTTGCCGAAAATGAGCCGCTTTTGATACTTGTAAAACGGGACGTCCGCTTCGTGCTGCACCGGGTCGACGTCCTTGCTTTCCTGAAAGAGCAGCCGCTCGATTATTTCCCCGTTCTTGACGGTCTTCTCAACGATTTCCGCCACGTCATCGGGGCCGACTAACTGGTAGAAAAGCTTCTGAGGATAAATCACGACCAAGGTGCCGCGTTCGCAAAAACCGTGACAGCCCGTGGCGCGAAACGTCACTTTATTAGCCAGACCCTGTTTCTCCAGCTCAGCTTTGAACGCCGCGACGACCGCGTCCGCGCCGGAGCCTTTGCAGCCGGTACCGGCGCACACCGCCACCATCAACTCTTCGGATTCGCGGGTCGCGACAACTTGTTCGCGAAGCTGTTCCAGGTCTTCGTAGTTCTTAAGCCTCGCCATTGCCCTCTCCCTCTTTCTTCAAGTGGTCGATGACTTTCTTCATCTTTGCCTGCGTCGCTTTACCGACGTATTCCTCGTCGACTGTCACCAAGGGCCCGAGGGCGCAACTGCCGAGGCAATTGACCGTTTCGAGGGTGAACATTCCGTCTTCGGTGGTTTCACCGGCCTCGACGCCCAGCTCGCGGGCCACACCGTCGAAAATGCGTTTGGCGCCGCGCACGTGGCACGCGGTACCCATGCAGACATGGATTTGATGCTTGCCCTTCGGCTTGAGGCTGAAGGTTCTGTAAAAGGTTGCGACATTATAAATGCGCGACATCGGCACGCCGAGTTCCTCGCCGATATGGACCAACGCGGGCTCCGGGAGGAAGCGATACTCGGCTTGGATATCCTGCATCACCAAAATGAGGCTGGACGGGTCCTTGCCGTACTTGTCGATCATTTCGTCAATCTTTGCGGTATCCACCTTCGTCTGGCAGTCACACATGGCTCATCTCCGCTTTGGCTTTAAGTCGTCTCCATTGTTTCATTGTGCGGTCGCGGATCTCGCCGAGCAGATCTTCCTTGGTTTTCAGATGCCGGAAGCGGCCCTGCTGGAAGAAGTACTCGCTCATTTCAGCCAAAGGATCCTCGACGGTTTTCTTCACCGTTTCGATATCCAGATTGATGATGTATTTACCGTCAATTACCTCGTACAACGGGAAGATGCCGCTTTCGACCGCCATGCGGCCCAAACGAATGCCCGCGTCGCCGGCGCAGCGCCAGCCGGTCGGGCAGGGCGCGAAGATGTGCAGCACCGCCGGGCCGTTGACATCCGCGGCGTGCTTCACCTTGCGCATCAGGTCGAAGGGAAAGCTCGGGCACGCCGTAGCCACGTAGGGAATGTCGTGTGCGACGGCGATTTCGGCGAAGTTCTTCTTCCACGTGACCTGGCCGGGAACCACTTTTCCCGCGGGGCTGGTCGTGGTCGAAGCGCCCATGGGCGTTCCCGAGGAACGCTGGATGCCCGTGTTCATATATGCTTCGTTGTCGTAGCAGACGTAAAAGAAATCGTGCCCGCGCTCGAGAGCGCCCGAGAGCGCCTGCAGGCCAATATCCATCGTGCCGCCGTCGCCGCCGATTCCCATGACCGCAATCTTCTTTTTGCGGTCGTGAAAGTGCCGGCCCTTGCGCTTGAGCACTTCCATTGCCGAACTCACACCCGAAGCCACCGCGGCGGCGTTTTCGAACGCCACGTGAATCCAGGGCACGCGCCAAGCGTTGAAGGGATAAGGGCTGGCAATGATCTCCATGCAGCCCGTGGCATTGCACACGATAAGTTCGCGGCCGACCGCCTTGGTGATTTGCCGCAGCATCAGGGCCGGAATGCAACCCTGGCAAGCGCGGTGTCCCTTGGTGAACAGCTCTTCCTGGGGCAACAGCCGCGCGGAATAGACGCCGTAATTGACTTCGCTCATTCGCGCACCCCCCACATTTCGTACATCGGGGCGTCGTCTTTCTCGACGTATCCGATACCCTTTTTAATCATGTCCTTGAATTCCTGCACGGTCACGTCACGTCCACCGAGCGCGCCGATGAAATTGGAGATCGTCGGCCGTTTTTTCAGGTTGTACATGCTGGTTTTGATCTCCGAGCCCACCGGTCCGCCGGGGCCGCCCATGCTCAGGCAGCGATCGAAGACCATGACACCGGCGACCAGCTCGAGCGCTTCCTGAATTTCGGCGTGGGGGAAGGGTCGCCACAAGCGCAGCTTCAGTTGGCCGACCTTGATGCCCTCGTCACGCAGTTCGTCGATCGCCACCGAGGCCGTCTGGCCCAAGCCGCCGACGGTGACCAAAATGAATTCGGCGTCATCGGCCCGGTACAAGTCGAACGGGCGGTACGCCGGGCCAAACTCTTTGGCGAACAGGTCCCACACTTCCTGAATAACCGCTTGACTGTTAATCAACGCTTCGTTGTGGGCCATTTTCGTTTCGGGATAGATTTCCGGAATGCCCACCGGGCCCATCATGACGGGGTCACGCGGGTCCAGGCGGTAAACCGGTTCGTACACGCCGAGAAAGTCCTGCACTTTTTGCGTGTCGTAAAACGCCATCGGCTCAATCACGTGGCTCATCTGGAAGCCGTCGAGATTGACGATGAGCGGCAGCATGACGCGGTGGTCTTCGGCGATGCGAAACGCGCAGATCGTCTGGTCGATCACTTCCTGGCCGCTTTCCGTGAAAAGCTGTATCCAGCCCGTGTCACGCTCGGCCATGATGTCGCCTTGGTCGCCCCAAATGCTGATCGGCGCCGATAGCGCCCGGTTGACGCAGGACATGACGATCGGCAGGCGCATCGCCGAGGCGATGTACAGAATCTCGTGCATCAACGCCAGGCCCTGACTGGCCGTGGCCGTGAAGGTGCGCGCGCCGGTCGCCGAGGTGCCCACGCAACAACTCATCGCCGAGTGTTCGGATTCCACCGGAATGAAAGCGGCATCCAAGTCGCCGTCGTTCACGATTTCCGAAAGGTGTTCGACGATGTGGGTTTGCGGAGTGATCGGGTAGGCCGCGATGCAATCCACGTCGCACTGGGCGACGGCCTCGGCCTGCGCGATCGAGATCTCCATACCGATGGTTTTTCCGGGTTCGATTCGGTTCTTCATTTCTTCACGTCCTCCACCATCGTGATGGCGCGCGTCGGGCATTCCGCGGCGCAAATGCCGCAACCTTTGCAGTAGTTGAAGTCGAAGTCGTAGTAGTACTCGTACATGTCGCCGGGCGCGGCCTTCTGGCGTTTAACCGGCTGCCGGGAATCATCCGGGCAGAACAGCCAGCACAAGCCGCAGGCGACGCACAAGGTTTCGTCGGTTTTCGGATAGAAGCTGCGCCAGTCACCGGTTTTGTATTCCATGGCCGTGCCTGGTTCGGGTATCACGCAGCCGAGATGGATTTCCCGCCAATTCGGCAGCAGTTTCGTTTTCATGTGGCCGAGTCCTCCGACGCCTCTTCAAAAGCGCGAGTGAGCACGTTAAGGTTCAACGGTCCGATTTTGGGCCCGAAACGCTCCAGCAACGGCTCTTTCATGTGTTCCAAATCGACGCACTTCGTGGCGCGAATCGCCGCGCCAAGCATCGTCGTGTTAGTGATGGGCCGCTTGATGCCCTCCATCGCGATGCGGGTTGCGTCAACCAACCACAAGGTCCGTGTGAGGTGGAACTTTTCGCGCAGTTCCGCGGCGCTCTTGCTCGTGTTGATCACCACGATGCTGCCGTCGTGCATTCCAGATTCCACGTCGACGATGCTCATCAACGCCTCTTCCAGTACGATCGCAACATCGGGCTCGTAAATCGCTTGGCGCAACCGGATGGGTTTGTCGTCGATGCGGGCAAAAGCCAGAACCGGCGCACCACGCCGCTCCGGGCCGAAACTCGGGAAAGCTTGCGCGAACTTTCCTTCGGCGATGGCGGCTTGGGCGAGCAATTCGGCACTGGTCACCGCGCCTTGCCCGCCTCGTCCATGAAAGCGAATTTCAATCATCGATAACCCCTTAGCAAACGCTCAATGTGTGGTCGTAATGCGACACGAACCTATACCTTTGCCGAACCCTTGTCAACCCGGCAAAATTAGTTATTTTGATAGCAAAACATGACGTCAAATATCTTTGTTATTGGATAGTTATCACGACTCAGGCGCGGGCAGGCTGACCATGTCCAATCCGGGAATTAACACCTGAAACGTCGTCCCCAATCCCGGTTCGGAGACCACGAAAAGCAGCCCCCCGTGGTTCTCGACAATGCGGTAGGCAATCGTCAGCCCCAGCCCCGTCCCTTTTGTCTTGGTCGTGAAAAACGGATCGAAAATGGAATCCAGATTATCCGTCTCGATGCCCGGTCCCGTGTCGGTCACTTCGATTTCGACATACCCCTGGAAGCGCTCGGGTTTGCGGGTGCCGACCGACAACGTGCCGCCTGCTTCCTCCATGGCTTGAAGCGCGTTCTTGAACAAATTCCAAAGCAGTTGCCGAATTTGATCGGGATCGAATTGACAGATCATCTTGGGCGCCAGGTTCGTCTCTATCTCGATGTTGTGGCACGCCGGGTCGTTAGCCAGGACACGGAGCTGCTCTTCGATAATCTGCGACAAATCCCCGACCGTGTCCCGCCGCTTGGCGGGCCTCGCATAGGTCAGGAAGTCATTGATAAGTTCATTGAGGCGGTCGGTTTCGCGCAGCACGATTTTCATCAGATGCTCGTGCACCGGCTCCAGCTTCAGTTCCGTGCTCAGCAGTTGAATGGATCCCGACATGCTGGCCAGCGGATTGCGGATCTCATGCGCGATGCCGGCGGCGAGTTTGGCCACGGCGGCCTGCCGGTCGGCTTGTTTGGCCACGCGCTCCAAGCGGCGGACGGTCGTCATGTCCTGCAAGGTGATCACGCGGCCGATAATGCGTCCCACTTCGTCGCACAGCGCGTTGGTTGTGACCGACAGCGTCTGGTGTCGACCGCGGCGCGAGATGATGCGGTCCATATCAAAAGGCTCGCCCTCGCGACGGTGCTTGTCCCATTGGGGCAGCAACTCCGAAAGGGGCATCCCGCGGAAATCGCTGAGTTTGCGGGCCAAGATATCGGCCACGTGGCTGTTGGCGAAGGTGATTTCATCCTCGTCGTCACAGGTAATCAGGCCGATGGGCAAGGACTGCACGATACTTTCGTTCAAGCGTTGCAGGGCTTCCATTTCCTCGCGTTGACGAAGCACCTGTACATGCGCTTCGCGTCCGCGGGCCGCCAGATAGCTCGCCAGCACGCCCATGCTGATAAAGGCGAGGGCGTTCAGTGAAATTTTCACGAATACTTCGCTGTCCGCGGCGGGTTCGAAACCCAGTTGGTCCATGGCCAGTGGATGCATCCAGCCGAAGCGCTGCCCCAGCAAAATGCCGGCATAGGCGGCGGAGCAGGCCAGTGCCATAGTCATCGTGTGTGCCTGGCTGGTGAGGATCGCGGTGAAGATAATCGTCAGGATGTACAGGAAGTTGAACAGGCTATCGAAGCCGCCGGTGATGAATACGAGGGCGCTGACAAAGGCGAAATCCCAGTACAGTTGAAAGAGCACGAAGGTGCGGCTGGTGGCCCGGCGTTCGATCAACATCGCCGAGAGCAACGTCATCAGCACGTTGCCGCCGATCAACGAAATGCCGTATTGCAGCACCGTCGAATTGGGTTGGTAAAGGACGTAGGTCGTGTAGAGGAGAATAAAGGAGATTACGACCCGCAGCAGCACAAGCCACTGCAGCAATCGCACCTGTTCACTGGCGGCGGGTTCATCCGTCCCGGGTATGGGTAAGACGACTGTCCTGTTAACCAATGACCGTAACGAGCTTGAAGATCGGCAGGTACATGGTAACCAAGAGACCACCGACGATCACGCCCAGGAACACCATCATGATCGGTTCGATAAGCTGGGCGAGATTCTCGGTGACCTGGTCGACTTCGTCTTCGTAAAAGTCGGCAATCTTGGCCAACATGACGTCCAAGGCGCCGGTGGCCTCACCGACGGTGATCATCTGGCACACCATCGGCGGGAACACGCCTGACTCCAGAAGCGGCTCGGCGATCGTTTTACCTTCGGCGATGCGCTCCTTGGTTTGCATAATGGCGCGTTCAATGGTCTGGTTGCCGGCCGTCTTGGCGACAATTTCCAAACCATCCAGGATCGGCACGCCGGAGGTAATCATGGTGCCCAGGGTCCGTGTGAACTTGGCCACCGCTTGTTTCCGCAGCAAATCACCGAAAACCGGCAATTTCAGCGAAATGTCGTCCAGCATGGCGCTGCCCTTGGGCGTGGCGGCGAAGTACTTGAAGAGGAAGAACAAACCGACCAAGGCGGGGAAGATGATGAACCAGTATCCCCGGAAGAATTCTGAGATATTCACGACGACTTGCGTGGGAGCCGGTAGCGCGCCGCCGAAGTCCTCGAACATTTTTTGGAAGACCGGCACGACCCAAATCATCAACACAATGATGACGACGAACGCGACGGATAAGACGACGCCGGGATAAATCAGCGCGCCTTTGACCTTCTTTTTCAGCTTGGAGGCCTTTTCCATGTAGGCGGCCAAGCGGTTCATAATGGTATCGAGAATACCGCCGACCTCGCCGGCAGCGACGAGCGCGACGTACAACTGGTCGAACACTTTCCCGTGTTTTCCCAACGCCTTGGCGAAGGTTGAACCGGCTTCGACGTCGTTTTTAACGTCTTGCAGGACGCTTTGGAAGGCCTTGTTGTCCTGCTGGCTGATCAAAATGTCGAGACATTGTACAAGAGGCAGGCCTGCGTCGATCATGGTGGCGAACTGACGCGAGAAAATCACGACTTCCCGTTCTGTGATCTTCGGTGCCGTCAGATTCAAATTGAGCGCCGCCAAGCCCTTGCCCTTGGCTTTGACGGTCATCGCGACAATTTGCTGCGAACGGAGCTTCTGCGTTACCGCGTCCGACGACGGTGCCTCCATTTCGCCTTTGACGACTTGGCCGGTGCGGCTTTTGCCTTCCCATTTAAAAACCGGCATCTGGCTGACCTCCAGGGTGATTCACGAGCGATTTTAGCACACTTATTTCCGTTTGGGCGCGTTTCCTTCCAAAAGGTTCGTAAATTCGTCCAGGTCGACAGCGCGCATCTGGGCTTCCTTGAGGGAAACGATTCCCTTGCGGTACAGGGCAACCAGAGATTGGTTCATCGTCAACATTCCGTGCGTCGATTGGCCAACCTGCATCTGGCTGTAGATCTGGTGAACCTTGTCTTCACGAATCAAATTGCGAATCGCGGCATTGGGCACCATGATTTCCAGCGATAGAACGCGGCCGACGCCGCTGGCCCGCGGCAACAGTTGCTGGCACAACACGGCTTCTAGAACCATGGAAAGCTGGGCGCGAACCTGCGGCTGCTGGTGCGGCGGAAACACATCGATAATGCGGTTGATGGTGTGTACGGCGCTGGAGGTGTGCAGCGTGGCAAAGGTCAAGTGGCCTGTTTCGGCAATATTCAACGCGGATTCGATGGTCTCCACGTCACGCATCTCGCCGATCAGCACGATGTCGGGGTCCTGCCGCAGCACGTATTTAAGCGCCCGCACGAAACTGTGCGTATCCGAATGCACTTCGCGCTGGTTGACGATGCACCCTTTGTGGGCGTGCAGGTACTCGACCGGGTCCTCGATGGTCATGATGTGCTGATTGCGCGTCATGTTGATCTTGTCGATGATGCTGGTGAGCGTCGTCGACTTACCCGAGCCGGTCGTTCCCGTAACCAGAATCAGCCCCGCCGGACGGTTGACTAAATCCCCGATAATCGGCGGTAAACCCAATTCCTGAAAACTGAAGGTTTTGAAGGGAATGACCCGAAACGCCCCGGCCACCGCGCCGCGCTGCTTGTACACGTTGGCGCGAAATCGAGATAGGCCCTTGACGCCGAAAGACAAGTCTAACTCGCTGTCTTCCTCGAAGATTCGGCGCTGGTTTTCCGTGAGCACCGAATAACATAGTCGTTTGGTGTCCGACGCGGTCAATTGCGGCATGTTGACCGGCGTCAAACGACCGTCAATCCGCAATTGCGGGGGTGTGCCTGTGGTGATGTGGAGGTCACTGGCGTTTTTTTCGATCATCAATTTGAGGAGTTGGTGTAGATCGACCACTTCAGGATTCTCCGCAGGAAAGACGTTGATGACTCAATACGAGTCCGCTTTCCGCCAATATGGTTGAATTCTTAGCCGTTCCCCTCAAGGGAGCGGGTGAATCGCCATTACCCTGCAAGTCGCGACGCTTAATCCGTCGCGGTGACGCGAACCACTTCTTCGACGGTCGTGATGCCTTCGTCGATTTTGGTGATGCCCGCTTGGCGCATCGTCTTCATTCCCAGGCGAATCGCCTCGCGTTTGATTTCCGAAGTCGAAGCGCCGTTGAGGACGAATTCCTTGATCTCTTCCCACACGGGCAAAACTTCAAACAACGCGATGCGGCCGCGGTAACCGGTTTTTGAACACTTCATGCAACCGGCGCCCTTGTGCGCGCTCATCGAGTGGGCCTGCTCGTCGGATACTTGGATGTCCTTGAACACTTGCGGGCTGATTTCCACGGGCTCTTTGCAGGTTTCGCAAATCTTCCGAACCAAGCGCTGGGCTTGAATCAACACTATCGACGCCGTGACCAGGAAGGGCTCGATACCCATGTTCAACAGGCGGTTGACGGACGACGGGGCGTCATTGGTGTGCAGCGTCGACAACACCATGTGACCGGTGAGCGCCGCTTTGACCGCGATTTCCGCGGTCTCGTAGTCACGAATCTCGCCGACCATGATGATGTCCGGGTCCTGCCGCAAGAACGAACGCAGCGCGGCAGCGAAGTTCAAGCCGATCGAATCGTGCATCTGGATCTGGTTGACACCGCGTAGGGTGTATTCGACCGGGTCTTCCGCGGTGCTGATATTGTCGTGCACCGTGTTCAGTTCGGTGAGCGCCGAGTACAGCGTCGTCGTTTTACCTGAACCGGTCGGGCCGGTGACCAGCACCATGCCGAAGGGTTTGTGAATTGCTTCCTTGAACCACTTGAGCGGGCCTTCCTCGAAGCCCAGCTTGGTCATGTCAAGCTGCAGGCTGTCCTTATCCAGGAGCCGAAGGACGATCTTCTCACCGAAAATCGTCGGCACGGTCGAGACACGGAAGTCCATCTCTTTGCCCTTGGCCGTCTTCAACCGGATGCGGCCATCCTGGGGCAGGCGCCGTTCGGCGATGTCGAGTTCCGACATAATTTTCAAGCGCGAAATGATCGCGTTTTGCAGCTTGCGAGGCGGATCCATGACCTTGTGCAGGACGCCGTCAATGCGGTAGCGCACGCGGAAACTTTTCTCGTACGGCTCGACGTGAATGTCCGAGGCGCCTTTCTTGATGGCGTCGGAAAGAATCAGGTTGACGAGCTTGACGACCGGCGCGTCCTCGGCGGCTTTTTCCAGTTCCTTGAAATTGACGTCTTCTTCGGTCGAGATCAATTCGAGATCTTCGTCCTCGAACTCTTCCATCACCTTGTCGAAATCTTCGGTCGTGTCGATGTCGTAGTACTTGTCGATGGCCGCCATGATCGAATCTTCGGTCGCGACGACCGCTTCGATGTTGTAGCCCGTGAGGAATTTAATATCGTCGATAGCGATGATATTGGAGGGGTCGGCCATGGCCACGATCAGGGAGTTGTCTGCCTTGCTGATCGGGATGACCTTATATTTCTCGACGATGTCGCGACTGATCAGCTTGATAACTTCCGGATCGATCTCGAACTCGGAGAGGTTGATCGACGGCACGTTGTACTGTCGCGATAAGATGTCGGCGAGTTCACTCTCTTCCAGATAGCCCAGGCGGGACAGGTGGTAACTCAGGCGCCCACCGGAAACTTTCTGTTCAGCCAGCGCGGTTTCAAGTTGTTCGGGGCTGATCAAATCCTCGCGAACAAGGATTTCGCCTAATTTATCTTCGCCGCCGCCGCTGTTCTTCGTGTCCTGGCTCATACAACGAACCTCCGGAAATTTTTGTTTTTTCTCCCCCAACCCGAGAGCGCTAAATGTCGCACGAACCTACCAATCCCCGGACTTTTCTGTCAAGTCACAGCAGATTACGGCTGATGCACCCGAGTTGCACCCCCCTACAAATACCGTGCGCGTCCAAACACACGTCTACAAATCTTCCAAGCAAGACGTCGAAACCACAAATCTCGACGCTACTTCCGGATCAGATTTGTGCTATTGTACTATTGATTTCCACCAATGGGAACAAGGTAATGCATAAACACAAAGTGATTGTCGTCATGCCGGCCTACAACGCCGAAACTACAGTGGAAAAGACCGTCGCCGACATCCCCGACGGCGTCGCCGACGAAATCATTCTCGTCGATGATTGCAGCCGCGATCGCACGGTGGCTATTGCCCGCGAACTGGGCCTGACCGTGATCGAACATGAGAGCAACCTGGGCTACGGCGGCAACCAAAAAACCTGCTATGCCGAAGCGCTGGAGCGTGGCGCCGATGTGGTCATCATGATCCATCCCGATTACCAGTATGACAGCCGGCTGGCAGGACACATGGTCGATTTTATCAAGAACGGCTATTTCGATATTATGCTGGGCAGCCGCATCCGCACGCGGGCCGAGGCACTCGCCGGCGGCATGCCGGTCTACAAGTACCTGGCCAACCGCCTACTGACGATCACCGAAAACATTCTGTTGGGCCAAAACCTGTCCGAATACCACACCGGCTACCGCGCTTACAGCCGCCGCGTGCTCGAGACCATCCCCTGGCGGCAAAACAGCGACGATTTCGCCTTTGACGCGCAGTTCCTGGCGCAGGCCATCTTTTTTGGCTTCAAAATCGCGGAAATTCCCGTACCGGTTCGTTACATGGCCGAGGCGTCAAGCATCAACTTCAAACGATCGGCGGAGTACGGGCTCGAAAACCTTAAAGTGATTTTGCAATTCTGGCTGCACCGCGTCGGGCTTAGGAAAGTTCCCTTGTTCCTACCGCAACAGACAACCGACCCCGACGCGTGAGAAACCGGTAAAACAGAAGCGATAAAAGAACCGCGAGCCACGCGCCGAAACCGCCGCCGGTCGCGCCGCACGCGCCGCCCTTGTCGTCCTCATCCGCGCTGTCCTTCGCCGCCGGCTGCACTTCAATGGAAATAACCGCCGAATCGCCCGCGCTGTCCGGATCGGATACCGACAGCATCACGTCGTATGTACCCGGTTCCTCGAACGTATGGCTGAAAAATGCCGTGTGGAACACCTCGCCCGAAGAGAACGACCACAGAATCGACAGCGGATCGTGATCCGGGTCCGAGGCCGCCGCGGTGAACTGCACCGTCAGAGGTGCCGGACCTTCCAGCACATCGGTGAGGATACCCGCTTGGGGCGGTTGGTTCGGGTTGGGACCGGTCAGGTATTCCATCGCGCCGTAGATGTTGATCTCGCCGAAACCCAACTCGTAATCCCAGGAACCCTCCGCGCCGCGAGCGGTTTCCTGCAAGGCTTCACGAATCAAGTCCGGCGTATAGTCTTTGTCCAACGCCGCAATCAATAGGGCCCCGGCAGCCGCCGCGTGGGGCGAGGCCGTGCTCGTACCAGCGGCGAGGTAGAATCCAATACCGTCCTGACCTAGCGTTTCAGCGATGATGGAATTTCCCGGCGCGACGATTTCGAGGCCGTCGCCGTAATTCGAAAAGGAACTGCGATAAACCGAAGAATCCAGCGCATGCGTTTCGCTGCTGCCCACGGCGATTACCGCCTCGTATCCCGCCGGGTAGCTGATGCGATCACGACCGTCGTTACCCGAAGCCGCAAACACTACGACGCCGGCTTCATTCGCGTCCCGCGTCGCTGCGTTGGACGCGCCGCTGAACTCGCTGCCGCCCAGGCTGAGATTGATCACGTGCGCGCCCTGAGACGTCGCCCAATCGATGGCTGCGGCGATGTCGCTGTCGCGGGCGCCCTCAGCTCCGTCGGCAAAAACCTTACAGGGCAAAATCGTCACTTCCGGCGCCGCGCCCGCCGCGCCGTACCCGTTGTTGGTGTGGTGGGCGATGGTGTTCGTGACGTGAGTGCCGTGGCCTTGGCTGTCGTTCGGGTCATCGTCGTTGTCGCCGAAGTCGTAGCCTTGCATCACGTGGATCGCGCCGTCGGTCAGGCCGCTGAGCACGTATCCGGTATCGATGACCGCGACGATCACGCCCTTGCCGCGCGTCCTATCCCACGCTTTTTCGACATTAATTTGCGGCAAATAGGTCTGATACTGGTCGTAAAAAGGGTCGTTGGGCACGAAGAACAGCCGCCGAATAGGGTCGGGGGACACATCGGCGACGCCGGGCAGCGCGGCGATTTCGTCTTTCACTTCGTCCATATCGCGCGCTGAATCGAAGCCGACCGCGATGTATCGCGCTGCGCCTTCGGCCTCATCGATCCGGTCGATCCACTCGGTGGGGCGCAGGGTGAGGCCGAATCGATTGCGGACGGTTTCCACGCGAAAGCCGCGTCGGTCGATAGCGGCCAACAGATCGGTGCGCGATGCCTCGGGCAAAACCGTGACGATAAGTTCGCCGGCGACCACTTCCGCGCCGCGGTAGGTGGTGATGTCCCACGCCGGAGCGGCGGAAGCGGATACAAAAACGGCGACCAACGTCGCGGCAAGAATTATCATAGATCGGCGATTCATCGTTTTCCTTTCTCGAACCTCCTCGGACGCTCCATAAAATAGCGATCTATCTCCCGAGGATCAAGCAAGGTCCTGTTATCAATGTAGTCGCTGGCTCGTGGCAAAAATTGCACAAAAAAAGGCCCGACCTCCAAAGGGGCCGGGTCGGGGAGCTGGACACCGAAAATAAACAAGGAATATGACAACAGAGTTGACGATGTTGAGCGAATTGCTAACATGACGATTTCCGATTTTATATTGTTCCTAGCTGGTTTTACGAGGGGTTCAATTACGAGATGGTTCGCCAAAAACAGTCGCCCCGTAAGTCGGCCATTACAAAATATTTCATCGTGGTTGCCGCGACACTACTTGCGGTTGTGACGACCTTGCTATGGCTTCGCTTCGCGCCCGGCGCGATAACGGTGACCGAGACGTACGTGTTTCAGCTTAACAATAATCGCCCCGCCACGAATTTGGTTTTTTCGCCTGGATCGACTCCCCGCCTGCGCAATTGGACGATGCGCGCGAGCGTTGACGAAACCATGGCATCGCCGCGTTTGATTGTGAGTGGCAGGCCGGGCACCTGGAGCTTGAACGAAATTACTTCCGTATGTCCGGACAAAGCGAACGGACCGGAAGCTACGATGATTTGTTTGTTCGAAAGGTTGCGCGAAAAGATTGCGCACGTGAGTGACGGAGATTTGCAAAATGGAGTTCTATCAAGCGACGTCTTGGCGGGACTCAACTATCACGGGGTCGCTCAATGCGGCGAGGTGGCCCACTATCTTGGTCAACTTGCCGAAGCGGCGGGTTTCAAAGCGCGAGTGGTTCACTTCGGCGAAGTGCACTCGGGCGTCGAAGTGTTTTGGGAAGACGCTTGGCATTTCTTCGACGCCGATCGCGGTTTCTTCTACACTGACCAGGCAAGTCGCGAAATTGTGTCGATTGAAACACTCCGGCGTAATCCGAACCTCTATACACGTTCACCGGGCCGCAGCTTTGGCTACCCGTACTACCGAAACAAGGTCATCTTGACCGAGCCGTTGCGTTTTGCATCCGTCGACAAAACCTACGCCAAACTACCGGCGGAAAAGGTCGTACTTCCACCCGGTTCGTGGTTGAAAACCGAAGTAGGCGGCGGCGATTCGAAAACGGGGTCGACGTCTATTTTGGAATATACTGCCTCGTTTGAGGATCATCTTTTGATCGACGCGCCGTTTCCCTTATTGTCCGTAGAAATCGCCCCGGTGCGCGGAAGGATCGAAATCGCCGCAATGGACGGGCGCCCTTCGGAGTTTGCGACGCCGGATGATCCCGCGATCTTCACCATGCCCCACCATCTCGATCCCTGGCTCGCAACCGTAAGAAGTGCGGAGTTCTCGATTGCGGAAAACGAACAGGATTCGCCGCTTCGAATCAAGGCCGTCATGCGACGAGCTACCGCCTCGCTGCCTACCTTGCAGGAAGGGGGCAACCACGTTGAAGTTCACTCGCTGTCGCCTTCGTGGCATCTTGAACTCGACTTGAAGGTCGAACTTCGCGCGGCCCGAAATTAGCCTGAAACAGGTTTCGGACAAAAAACAAAGCCCCCGCCGAATGGCGAGGACTTTGTCAGGAATCTAACCCGGCCCCGTAGGGCCGGGCGGTGGTTAAATCGTTCCGAAGTTTAGAGGGCTGGCGGGTTCAGCAACTCGTCGAGCAACTCGTCGATCGGGTAATTCGTCCACAGGCTAAGCGACTTGGCGTTCTGATACGCGACAGCCGTCGGATCCCACGCGTTCAAGTCGGTGCTTGCCGGAAGGTCGAGAGCGATCACAACGATCACGTCGTCCTCTTCGTTGACCGTGTAGTCGAAGTAACCGGCTGCATCAAAGCTGCTGACGGTGCCGGGCAGAACCGCGATGCCGGCCTCGCCGTCAGCCGGAATGGCTGCGACGACATAGGCGTCGACGTCGGCTTTGCTAGCCAGCGCCCAATTGACTACGCCACCGGCGGTGTATTCGGTGGTACCGCCGTCGAATACCGGCAGGTAATCTTCGGCCAAGAAGTCGACCACGCCGCCCCAGTCACCCAGTTCGTCGGCGTAGGAAGCCGCGAAGGTCAACTCGAGCGCGTCGATGGTCGAACCGTCGATAATGGCCAGCAGGTTGGTCTGGCCACTCAGAAGCATGTAGTCACCATCGTCTACTGCGGCCGCGTCGAAGGTCGTGTCGTCACCGATTTTTAAGCCCATCGGCCACAGAGCGCGATTGCCGACTTCGCCGAGCAGAACGTTCAGGTAGTCGTAGCCCGCGAAACCCGGGGTCGTGACATCAAGGGTCGTTTCGTCGATCGAAACCACGTCGATATCCGGTGCGCCGGTCGTATCCCAGTCGGGCAGCACGCCCTGATACTCGAAGGCCAACGCGTCGTTGATGATCGGCTCGATCAAGCCGAGCACCACTTCGATGATGTCGCCGCCGCCGATCAGCACCGGAATCAGAGCCAGCAGCGCGTCCGTGCTGATGGCTTCACCGATGGTCAGGCTGGCCACGAAACCTTCCAGCGCCATTTCGGTCGCCGAGTCTTCCACCGGCACGTTGAACGCTTCGTTCACGCCGTCCGCGGAAGCTTCCAGCAGGCCGATCAAGTTCAGGCCGAGATCCATTTCCGGGAAGTAAATGTTCGTCGGCAAAGCAATTGTTCCGGCATCGCCGTCGAAATCGTAGTTGATGTCGAACAGGCCCTCGGCCACCAATCCGGCGTCATCCAGCGACAGGATCGTGCTGCGAGCCAGGCCCGGCACCGCGCCGCCGATGAAAATCTCGGCCGCGAGAAGCTGGCCGAGACTAAGGATCGTGAAGGTTTGCTGCGGGTTGTCCAGCGCCAGCGCTGTGCCGTCGATGAACTCGCCGACGGCCGAATCGCCGTAGGAGAAGGTGTTGTCGCCGCGGAGGCGGAAATACATCACCGCCGCATCGGCTTGATACGCCCAGCTCCAGTGATCGGCCGCGGTCGCCACGACGAGCGTTTCACCCTTGGTCGCAGCCGGTACGCTGGCCAAGCCGTCGACATCGGTAGCCACGCCGTTGACGTCGGCGCCAACGACTGGATCGCAGGTAGCGTCATCATATACGTACACCGTGATGTTGCCGGTGGCCGCGCCGCCGCCTACGGTATCACCGCCCAAGCTTTCCGGGTCGGGAAGCGTGCAGCGCAGTTCGTCGTAGACCGGTGTGAAGACGACATCGTCATCGGCGGTGTCGTCGTCGGTAGTGTCGTCGTCGGTCGTATCGTCATCGTCGTCACCGGCGGTATCGTTATCGTCATCGTCATCGTCATCATCGCCAATCGGCGGCGTGTCGTCATCATCGCCGCTTGTGACATCGTCGTCGTCATCGCCGCCGCCGCAGGCGATTACGCTTACGGAAAGCAGCAAAATGAGGCCGACAATAAACAGCCATCTGCTCTTCATTTCTATCTCCCTTGTTTGCAGTTGTTGGTTGGAAAATCGAATGGATTTACACTTCGATCACCGCATGCCCGTTGCGGGCACGAGGCACGGTTGCCGGAATGGTAAGCGGGAAGGTTCAGTGCCACAACCTCACGCTAAGGGCCCCGGTAGATTCGTTGTCTCACCCGTTCAACACGGGGCCGATAAAACACAGGAGCGCTAAAAAGCGCCCCCACTCGATTGGCAGAATAGATTCCGTATCGATATGTGTCAAGCAAAATCCGCTAATCAACAAGGTAATGCGGTTGCGAAAAATCAGCGCGGACGCAGTTTGTACTCCATGAGTTCGGCAATAAATTCAACTGTCTTTGTGCCGTCGGGTTGAATCGTCACGTACTGTTCGCGCACCTTGCCCACGTGCCTGGCGTATATCGTCGTGTAGATGAACACCCGCGGGTTCGAGCCGGGATCCAAGATCGGGGCCACGTTGGGCGTGATCGCAACGTCCCCGGGGTATTTCGTTGTCCACGTCACTTCCAGCGTTTCGCGATAGGTGCCCGCGGGCACGGTGACCTCGAAATTCTTGCGCGTGACCTCAAAGAGCATTTCGCTATCGACCCACGTGTGGTGCAGCCGCAGGTTCTTATCCAGAATCGTCACGCCCTGCTTGTTCATGATCGCCTGGTTGGGCAGGTAGAGAAGCACCTCGCCGTTGTTGAGCGTGTATTTGTCGCCGCCGCGCTTGATCACCTGCTCCATGACTTTGCGCTTACCGCCGCCGGCGGCCTGCACGTCGTAGATCCAGTAATTGGTGACGTCCAGCGGCATGTACTGATTCAGCGTATCGCTGCATCCGGTGACAAAGAAGACGCCGATCAGCACGATAGCCAATCCGGGCAAGCAGGTTCGGCAACCGGCTGACTTCGCGGGGAAGTATTTCATGGGTCTCCTTTCGCCACGACTCGACACCCTGAATGTAGGAAGTTGCCGCCGGGCGCGTCAAGCGAATACCTATTGAGAGTTCGACCGCGCTTCGCTTATAACGTGGAGAACACGCCGCCCGGGCGCGTTACCTCAACCAACAGGAGACCAGCCGAACATGGCCCGACGCCGCGCGAAAAACAAAACCCCCAAGAAACGCTACTGGGAGCGGCAGGCCGCACGACCGCGCCGGCCGGCATGGTGGCGTCGTTTCCTTTCCACGCTGTGGCGCTGGCTCATGCGACCCTTTACCGCGCCGCCGCCCCCGCCGCGCATTGTGCTGGACACGAACATCCTGGTCGGCGGCATCATGGGCCCCGACTCGGCCTCGGCGAAAATCGTCGACGCATTCCTGGCCGGCGCGCTCAACGTGGTGGCCTCCCCGGAAACGATCCATGAAGCGCGACTGGTCTTCCGGAGGCACGGCGGCATTCGCACCATACCCGGCGGCCGCGAGCGGGCCGAACGCGTCTTGAGGGCGCTGGCGGAAGACGCCCGCGTGGTGCGCAACTCCACGCTGCCGTATCCGGTGTGCGAAGACCCCAGCGACGATAAATTCTTTGCCGCCGCCGTCGTGGGCAACGCGCGCTACATCGTCTCCAACGACAAACACCTGCGCCGTGTCGGCAGCTACAAGGGCGTGAAGGTGTTGGGGTCGCACCGCTTCGCGGAAGAGTTTCCTCAGCGCTAATTCGGTTTGGCTCGCGGTTCGCCTACGGCGCGTTCACGGTGACGATTTGGGCGGGGCAGACGGCGAAGATGCGCGGGCCGCGGGACGAAACAACCTTGCCGAAGACCGTCAGCTCCAGGCCGACGAACGAATGCGGCAGCAGCTTGTCGCGCAAAAACGGCTCGATGTCTTTCTTGCTGATCGTCACCGAAAAATCCGTCGTCCAATCCTTGCCGAAATTCAAATGGTAGGCCTTCGTCGATTCGCGCACGTTGTCCACCACACCGACCACCAGGCCGTAGCGGTCGAACAACCGGTCGGCCACGACCGCGGGCACCGGCTCGGGCGGGCGCTGCCGGAACAAGCCGCGTCGCTGCTGGTAGCCGGTCAGCATCCATTTCCAGTAGGGCCGGCAATCGGCGATGCACTCGCGATCGTGAAAGGGTTCGGCCAGCCCGGCGGTGAGCAGCGCCTCGGCAACGTCGGCGCCTTCCCGGGAGACCGTTGCCAGCGTGCGGCCGTACTTATCGATTGGTTTCTTTTTGCATTCCGTCAATGTCACCGGCCGCATCTCGACGAGCTTCTTGTTCAAGGCGGTGGCTTCGTCAAAGAAAGGCTCGTGGCGCTCGGGCGTATCCACGCCGACATACCGGATGCGGCGCCCGTCGGCCGTCATGATGGTGTCGCCGTCATAGACGAAGGTGACGGTGTTCTTCATGCGCTGGACGAATTCATCCGGCGTGGTGTCGGCGGGCTCGGGGAACGCGGCGGGGGCAGGGGCGGCGGCTTCCGGCGTAGGGGCCGGAGTCTGGACGGGCGGTGCGGGCGTGTCGGTTTTTGGTTTTGGGCTGATGGTTTGGCGCAGGTAGAACATCACCGACAGCACGGCCGCGAGGGCCAGGATCAGCGCGGCGAAACGAAAAAACGGCAATCCGATCGGCTTGCGCCTCATCTAATGCGCCTCGCCCCAGTTTCGCCCCGTGCCGATGTCCACGACCAAGGGCACGCTGAGTTCCATCACGCCTTCCATTTCGGCTTTGACGATCGCCGCGTACTTATCGACGGCGTCTTCCTCCACCTCGAAAACGAGTTCGTCGTGAACCTGCAGGATCATCGCCAGCGGCAACTCCTCACGCTCAATGCGGCGGTGCAACGCCAGCATCGCCAGCTTGATCAGATCCGCCGCCGAACCCTGCACCGGCGTGTTGATCGCGGCGCGTTCGGCCCCGGCCTGCGCCTGGCGGTCGTGGCTGTTGATGTTGGGCAGCGGCCGCTTGCGCCCCAGTATCGTCTGCACGAAGCCGCGTTCGCGGGCCTCGGCGATCACGCCGTCGAGGTAGGCGCGCAGCTTCGGATAACGGGCGAAGTAGTTGTCGATGAACGCCTTGGCTTTTTTTGTGCTGATGGCCAAATCGTGAGCCAAGCGAAAGGCGCTCATGCCGTAGAGCACGCCGAAATTGACCGTCTTGGCCATGGCGCGTTCCTGCGGAGAAACCAAACCCGGCATGACGCCCAGAATCTCGGCCGCCGTGCGCCGGTGGATGTCTTCGCCGGAATGGAAAGCGGCAATCATCGTTTCGTCGCCGGACAAATGCGCGGCCAAGCGCAGTTCGACTTGGCTGTAGTCAGCGGCCAGCAGCACCTTGCCCGGCGCGGGGATGAAACCCTCGCGGATGCGGCGTCCTTCTTCGGTGCGAATCGGGATGTTCTGCAAATTCGGGTTGCTCGAGGACAGGCGGCCGGTCGCCGCGATCGTCTGGTTGAAACTGGTGTGGATGCGGCCGGTCACCGGGTGAACGAGCCGGGGCAGGGCGTCCACGTACGTGCCCTTGAGCTTGGCGAGGCTGCGGTATTCCAACATCAGCCGCGGCACTTCGTGACCCTGTTCGGCCAAGGTTTCCAGGACGGCGGCGTCGGTGCTGAATCCTTTCTTGGTTTTGCGGAGCGGTTTGATGCCGAGCCGCTCGAAAAGCACTTCGGCGATCTGCGACGGGCTGTTGAGGTTGAAGGTCGTGCCGGCGGCTTCGTGAATTTTCGCGGTGACCGCTTGGATGCGTTTGTCCATCTCGGTCGATAGCTGTTTGAAAAACGCCGAGTCGATGGCCACGCCGCGCCGCTCCATGGCGACCAACACGTCGATCAACATGATCTCGAGGTCGCGGTACAGCGCCACGGTGGCGGGGTCGGCCTGCATCTCGGTTTCCAAATGCTTTTTTAGAAGCCATGTGACGTGCGCGTCTTCCGCCGCGTATTGCGTCGCGGTTTCGGTATCCACTTCGCTAAACAGCTTCCGGCTTTTGCCCTTGCCGGTGACTTCATCAAATTTGATCGTCGTGTGACCCAAGTACCGCAAGGCCATGGCGTCCAGACCGTGCCCGCCGCGCCCGGCGGCCAGCAGGTAGTCGGCGATCATCGTGTCCCCGGCCAGGCCGCGCACCGTCACGCCCGCTCGCGCGAGCACAATGATGTCGTACTTGGCGTTCTGCGCCCACTTCGGCAGATCCGGGTCAGAAAGCAGCGGCCCGACCGCGGCCAGCACTTCGTCGACCGGCAATTGTTTGGGAACGCCCAAGTAGCTGTGCGCCACCGGCACGTAGTAGGCGACCTCGTCGTCGGCGCAGAAACTCAGGCCGACCAGTTCGGCCCGCATGGGAAATTGCGAGGTCGTTTCGGTGTCGAAGGCGAAGCCGCCGGCGCGCCGAAGCGTTTCGCACATCGCCGCGAGCGCCTCGCCGGTGAGCACCGTTTCGTAATGATCCCGACTGAGGTTCGTGGCGGGGCCGGACAATTCGTCAAGCAGCTTGCGGAATTCCAGCCGCGTATAGAACTCGCGCAACTTCTCCAAATCCGGCGGACGCGGCTGCAACTCGGCGACGCCGATATCCAGCGGCACCTCGGTGTGAATCGTCGCCAACTCGCGTGACAATTCGGCTTGGCCGGCGTTTTCCCGCAAGCGCTCGCCGAGCTTACCTTTGATTTCCTCCGCGCGGGCCAGCACTCCGGCGATGTCGCCGTATTCCTTCAAGAGTTTCAGCGCCGTCTTGGGGCCCACGCCCGGCACGCCGGGGATGTTGTCCGACGAGTCGCCCGCCAAGCCGAGCACTTCGATCACGCGGCCGGGTTCGACGCCGAAGCGCTCGACGACGCCGTCGTGGTCGTACCAGATGTCTTTCATCGGGTCGTACATCGTCACGTTCTCGCCAACCAGTTGCATCAAATCCTTGTCGCCGGAGACGAGCACAACTTCGAAACCGTGTGCGGCGCCTTGGCGGGCCAGCGTGCCGATGACGTCGTCGGCCTCGTAGCCCGGCACGGCCAGGCAGGGCAGGCCGCGTAATTCGACCAGTTCGTGAATCAGCGGGAACTGCGGCACCAGCTCCTCGGGCGGTTCCGGGCGGTTGGCCTTGTATTCGGGATAGCGTTCGTGGCGGAAGGTTTTTTCCTTGGTGTCGAAGCACACCGCCACGCTGTCGGGTTGCAGGTCGCGCAGGGTCTTATCGAGCATTGTGGCCACGCCGTAGACCGCGTTGGTCGGCAGGTCTTGGGAATTGGACAGCGTGGGAATCGCGAAGAAAGCGCGGAAGATGTAGCCGCTCCCGTCAATCAGGAGTAGTCGTTTTCGGGGTTCAGCCATTAGCGTTTATTCGTCCTCGAGAAAGATGGCGTCGAAGCTTTTGCTGGAAGCGGAATCGAGGGCGTCGACCAGATGGTGAAATTTGTCGAGCAGTTCCTTGCCGCGCGATGTCAGGCGCGACCCCCCGCGTCGTCCGGCGCCGGGGATTTTTTCGACGACAGCTTCTCCCAGGCGTTCTTCGGTGGCGCGAATGCGGCCCCACGCGCTGCGATAGCTCATGCTGAGTTCTTCAGCGGCCTTGAGGATGGAGCCTTGACGGTGGATGGCGTCGAGTAATCGCATGCGTCCGGATCCGAAAATAGTTTTCCCTTTGTCGTCTGTAATCCAGACTTTAATTCGTGCATGCAATTTAATTTCGCCCATGGAATCTCTCCAACCGATTGTTAGATACTCTCACTGTAAACACATTCCCCGTTGAAAAACAGCCCGCCGCAGGGCGTTCGGGGGCAATTTTGCTTGCCGGGCGATTCGTTGCACAATAGCGCATCGCACTAAGAAGGAGTGGCGGACGACAATGGACATCCCCTCGTTGCGACGTAGCGTTCCGTGGCCGTTACTGGCGCTGACCGGTTTGCTGATCCTGCGGCAAGCCGGGTGGGCGCTATGGGGGCAGTTCAACGTCGACGAATTCGAGAACCTCCAAGTGCTGTGGCTGTGGGACCGCGGGGTGTTGCCGTTTCGCGACTACCTGCATTCCCACCTGCCGACCTTCAGCTTTTTGCTTTACCCCATCTACGCGCTGGTCGGCCCGGGTCCGATCCTACCGGCCGTGGTGCGGCTGATCGCCTTTCCGCTTCAACTCCTGCTGCTGTGGGAACTCTACACGCTCGGCCGTCTGGTGACCGGTCGTTCGCTGGCGGGGGTGCTGGCCGTCGGCTTTGCGCTCACCTCGCCGATCATCGGCGCGAGCTTATCGGAAGTGCGAGGCGACACCGTGGTGTACCCGATGATACTCGGGTCGCTGCTGTGCCTGTGGTACTTGATCGAAAGCGGCGGAAAGCTGCGCTGGTTTTACCTGGCGGGGTTGTTGATCGGCTTAAGCCTGATGTTTACCCAGAAGGCCGTGCTGCTCTCGTTGGTTCTGGCATTGTTTTTCGAACGGCACCTAGCCCGCGGCTTGGGCATGTCTTTCGGTCGAAGATTGCTTCACTGGCTGGGATTCACGGCGTTGGCGGTCGGGCCGTTTTTGGTCGCGCTGGTTACGATCGGCGTGATCTGCGACATGAACGCCGCCAACATGGTGGCGCTGCCCGACAACGGCATCCGCTTCGCCGAATCGGCGCTGCTGACACGTTACCGCTTGCTGCTGTGGCCGACGATAATTCTCCCCACCCTGATTTTTGTCGGACCGGCGTGGTATGCGGCGCTTCGCTTGGTGCGCGGGCGGGCCTCGGCCTCTTCGGCGCCGCAGACGATTCTGCGATTCTGCGCGGTCTACGCGCTGTTGGCCCTCGTGCAGTTGATCTTGATGCCGGTGCTGTTCATGCACATTTTCATTTTGCCGTATTTGTTTTTCGCTCTCTTGGCGGCGTGGTATTTCTTGCGCAAGTCGCGGCGGACCGTGCTTGTGGTGTTCGTGATCGGGTTGGCGCTGGCGCACGCGCAAATCTGGAACAGCGAACTCTACAGCAGCCGCGAGCGGCAAATGACGCAAATGAAATTCGTGGCCGCGAACGTTCCGGCGGACAAGCCGGTGCTCGACCCGCTCAACGGCGCCGGTTCGTTTCGGCCTCTCGTGGGACGCCACCTGCATTACCGGCCGTTTTTCTTCGCCGGCGAATTCTACGATGACGAAAGCCGCTTGGTGGCGCGGGCGCTGGCGCAAAAGGAGTTCGGCGCGGTGATCGACCAATACGTCGTGCGCGAACACCTGCCGTACGGCATCAAGCGAATCATCGAGCGTAACTATCAGTGGGCGCCGGAATCCGAGGGGATCCTCGTGCCGCGGCCCTAGGCCGGGGTGTGAGCCGATCCGTTGACACCGGGCGCGCTGAGTTCATAAGATCGAGGCGGTTTTGCCCCGCCCGCGGAATCGGGCGTCAATACCGTACATGGTAGGGAATCATGTCAAGTATGAAACGCATACTCTACGACGACGTGACCGAAGAACGCGTCATCTTTTTTATCGAACAATGGATGAATGTGGCGGCCCACATGGCGCGCTACTCCGAAACCAACCGTCTGGTGGCGCAGAACGCCCAATTGCTCCACGGCATGCTGGCCGATGTCGCCGGTAGCCGGTCGGAGATCACCATCGTCGAATTGCATAACATCTTGCTGTTCGGCGGGGCGGCGCTTTCCAACTACGCGACGAATCTGCCCGCGGTCGGTGCTTTTGTATTCCTGATGTTGAAACACAACATTCGCAGCTTCCGAATCAAGAGCGACGTCGACCTTGAGGATTTCATGAGCTTGCTCTCGATGCTTGCCGCACCCAACGCCCGCGGCGGGCCCGATTACCATCGCACGACCCACGTTACATTCGGCGACAGGATCGTCGTCGAACTGCAAACATCCATCGATGAACGCGACGGTTCGCGCGCTGCGGGGGAAGTGAGTTATACGCCGGGCCAACCGCCAATCCCGCCTATTTCCGGAGGACCGGCGCACACCGCCACGTATTCGATCAGTCCGCGGCTGACGGCCGAGCAAGGCGAACAAAGTTTAGAGCTGGAAGTGAAAATCTTGGTTCGCGTCGGCGAGGTCCCCTTGGCCGGCGCCCACGTCATCCACTGCGGCGGTACGCAGGAAGTACAAACCGGCGCGGGCGCCACCGGGGCGATGTTGTATCTGCCGCGCGGCCGACACGAAGTGGAAGTTCACATCGACGAGTACCGCGTGCGTCGCGAAATCAACGTTGAGGATGAACCGCAGTACGTGGAAATCGACCTGCAGCAAATCTTCGACTAAACCGGAGACTAATCCATGTTACGCATCGTCTGTCATGGCGGGGCCGGGCCCCGCGGCCCGGATTACGACAAACGCAACGCCGTGGTGCGCCGCGCCGCCCAGGCCGGGATGAAGATTATGCAAAAGGGGGGCGCCGCCGTGGACGCGGCCACCAAGGCGATTTCGATTATGGAAGACGCGCCGTTGCTCAACGCGGGCACCGGCAGCTACGTCCAACTCGACGGCATCGTGCGCATGGATGCATCGATCATGGACGATGCGTTGAAGGTCGGCGCCGTTATCGGCATTTCCGAAGTGCGCAATCCGATCCGCGTGGCGCGACGCTTGATGGATTTGTCTTTTCACTCGGTACTCGAAGGCGATCTGGCCACGGAGTACGCGCGCTCCGAAGGCTTCAGGCCCTACGATCCGCGCACCGATGAGAAGCTCATGCTGTGGCTGAACCTGCGCCGTAAATACCTGCGTGCCGATAGGCGCGACATGGTCGAGAACCTCCGTCGGGCCATGCCGCAGGAAGAGGCGCTGGGCACCGTGGGTTGCGTGGCGTTGGACGCGGATCACCATATTGCCGCGGGCACCAGCACCGGTGGATTGAAATTTGACCTGCCCGGCCGCGTGGGCGACGTACCCATGATCGGTTGCGGCACCTACGCCAGCGAGTTCGGCGGCGTGAGTTGTACCGGCACCGGCGAGTACATAATCAAAGTGTGCCTCGCCAAGTCCATCGTCGATTTCATGCGTAACGGCCACGACGCCATGCAGGCGGCCCGCCTGGGAATGGAGGAGTTGGGGAAAATCGGCGGTCGGGCCGGTTTGATTTGCGTCGACCCGCAGGGCAACATCGGTCACTGCTTGAACACCGAAGGGATGACATACTGCGAGCTGTCGCACGAGTAGGCCTGTTACTGGCCGCCTGGTGCCTGATGATCGGCCCCGCCTGGGCCGGCACGGCGGAGTTGCATATTGGCGACGAGGCCTTCCCGGTCAACGACGTCTATCGCGTAGGCGACGTCGTGTTTTTTCCGGCCGAGGCGTTGCTGGAAAAGTTGGGCGGCAAGGCGCAGTGGCACGCCGACAGCCGCCGCTTGACCATTCGCTTCGGCGACCGGCGGGCTTCGGCGACCTTGTTTACAACCACGGCCATCGTCGACGGCGGCATGATGGACCTGGGTGCGGCGCCGCTTTTTCTTGACGGGCGGTTATCGTTACCCACGGCGTTTTTCCTACGCGCTTTACCGAAGCTGACCGGTCGCGATGTGAAACTGGCGGCCTTGCAGCCCACCACCGCGCCGGCCGTCAGCCCGCAGTTGTATCTCGATAGCGCATTCGGCCGGCATCGCATGCTCAGCGTGAACCGCATCGTGCTTGACGCGGGCCACGGCGGACACGACCCCGGCGCTTGCAGTCCGCAGGGTATTCGCGAGAAGGATATCAACCTGGCCATCACCCTGGCGCTGGCCGACCGGCTGCGTCGCGAGACGACTGCGGCCGTGGTCTTGACGCGCAGCGACGACACCTTCATTCCGTTGAGCGAGCGCACGGGCATGGCCAACGCCCGCGGGGCCGACATGTTTGTGAGCGTTCACGCCAATGGCGCCTACCGGCGAAGCGCGACGGGTTTTGAAGTGTATTTTCTGTCGTTGACATCATCCGACCAACGGGCCGCCGCGCTGGCCGCCGCCGAAAACGGGCCGGAAATCCTCATGCCTCTGCCCAGCGAAACGCCGGGGGACGGCGACGATTTGGATTCGATTCTCAAGGACATGATTCGCACCGAGAATCTTGCGGCGTCCGAGCGGTTGGCGGTGGCGATGCAGGCGCGTTTGGATTTGGCCATGCGGTTGGAAAATCGGGGCGTCAAACAAGCGCCCTTTTTCGTGTTGGCCGGTGCGCAGATGCCCGCCGTGCTCGTTGAAGTCGGTTTCGTCACCAACCCGCGCGAGGCGAAACTACTGACCGAGCCCGCTACGCAGAAACGTATCGTCGACGCATTGTTTGACGCGATTCTGTATTACGACGCCGTCAACGGCCTCGCCGAGTAGCTATGCGGATCGCCGGCTGCGTCGCTGCGTCCGGCGGATGATTGCCACCAGAATCAAGATTCCCAAACCGGCCAACAGCAGCCACGGCGCCATCACCACAACCACGGTAATCACACCACCAAAAAATGCCATCAAGGCCCGCAAGCTTCCCTTGAAATGGGGGCCCGCGTTTTCCATGGCGTTGAGCAGCGGCGCAAACACGCTGTCGGGCGGCGCGATTTTCTGCATCACTTCTTGGTACAAGTGGACCTGCAAGGTTGAATACGCGACGCGATCGTCCATGCCGTGCAATTGGCCCTTGAGACTTTCGATCTCGTAGCGTAGGCGGGCCAGTTCTTTCTCGACTTCCAACAGGTCGCGAAAACGATAGGTCTTCTCGGCAATCTGCTGCTCCAGGCGCGCGGCCAGTTTTTCTTTCGTGGCGATACGCTGCCGCAGGTCAATCCAAGAATCCGTGACGTCCTGCACCGTTACGCGCTCGCTTTCCAACACACCGAGATTGCGCAGGGTGTGCAGGAAATCGCCGAATCCCTCCGCGGGCAGTCGCAGCGTGATATTGAGTTGCCGATTGCCCCCGGCGCGTTGATGCAAAACGTCGGCCACGTAGCCACCCGCCGCCGTAACGCGGGCTTCCAAGTCGCGGCGGGCGTCGTCGACGCTTTTGACGCGAACGGTGACTTCACCCGTGCGGATAAGCTTTCTGTTGACCAGCGCGGCCCGATGTCCCATCTGTTCCGGGTCGGCGGCTTCCTCCGGCGGTTCGCCGCGGGCTTTGTCGTCATCCTTGCTGTGCTCCGACACGGGGGCCGCGGCGGGCGCCGCCCATTGGTCGGGAGCATCGGCCAGGCATCCTGCGAAAAAAGCCAAGGCCAAAACGGCCACCACCGCAAAGTATGAACGGCGCATATCGGCACCTCCGTGATTTGGTCACTGAGCTGGTTTTGACAGATGCCGAAGACGGAAGTTCCAGGTAAGAAAAAGGCGCCCCGCGGGGCGCCTCGTTGGAACGGTTGGTTTGTCGCCGATTATTAACGCGGCGAGTAGAACTGGCCTCCGGTGACACCCATGTCGTTGCGCGTGCCGTCCAGGTCGTTGAAAGCCCCTTCCGGGTTGCCCGCATTAATGCAGGGTGAACCGGTCACCAAGGTGAAGTCCTCGTCGACATCGTCGCTTGCGCCCCACAGGAAAATCGCCGCGCCCGCGGGCACCGCGCGCGAGTACGCCGGGCTGAAGGTGATCGTCGTGCTGGTTACGTCCGTAATTTCCCGGGCGACACCGTCATTGTCGATCTCGATGTACTCGCCGGTGGTGTACTCACCCGCGACGGCGACTTCCAAGGTCGTGGTGGTACCCACGGCGTCGGTGCGGTCGAAGCCGCTGGGCAAATGGGTGATCATCGGGTCGGCCGAGATGTTGCCGGGTCCGGAACCGTCGCCGGTGGAGTAGTTGTTGAAGGCGATTTGGTCACCGGGAACGCCCGCGAATACGGTGATGTCTTCGAGGTCGTTGTCCAAAACGATGTTGTTGTATACCTGCGGCTCGCCCGTGGGGCTGGGCGGCTGGAAGCTGAAATAGAGTCCCGAACCGTCGCAACCGAATACATCGTTGTTGAAGATCCGCGGCGAGGGTTCCAGGGAACCGCCGGTTTGATTGACCAGCATATGAATGCCGTCATCCGACGCGTTCATCACGGCATTGTTCAATATCCACGGTACGAATTCCAAATCAGAGAGTCCGTTGTTGGTGAACTCCAGCAAGATGCCGTTCTCACCGCCGACCACGAGGTTGTTCGAGACTCGATAGGTCCCGAACGAAGAGTCGCCGGCATCCTCGATCGCCTCGAGGAACACACCCTTCGCGTTGGAGACCAGCGTGTTTCGCTCGAGGAACACCGTGGACTCGTCGCCGCCGTTGGTCGAGTTGATGTGAATGCCGTAGTTGGCTGAGTAAACGATGCGGTTGTCGCCGATCTGCACGAATTGGCTCGCACCGGGCGAATCCGACGAGAAAAAGATCGCTGTGTCGGAAGAAGCGACGATCGTGTTTTCGTAGATCTGCACCGCGGCCTCGCCGTTGTCGCTTACAATTGAAATGCCTGTTTCCGCGTCCTCGATCGTGTTGCCGAAAGCTTGCGCGACCATGCTTCCGCCGCTGTTATGCGTGATGGAGATCGGCTCTTCGACCGCGTCGAAATGGTTGTTGAACGAAACCACGATGACCGAACCGGATGTCGAGGTGACACCGGTGATGCCGTTGAGGCCGCCGACGAATTCACTGTGCGCAATCTCGCCGATCGTTTGATCCGTTGCCGACGCCGTGACCGACACGCCGATGGGGCAGGCGTCGAAAACGACATTGGCCGCCGCAGTCAACCCGGGGCCCATGACGATGCCCGTCGCCCCGCCGCATGAAAGCGAAAATGCGTCGATCATCGTCGTGGCGCTGGCGGTTTCGAAGGCCGTGCCGGAGGACGGATTCAAGGTGGTCAGGTACGCGTCGATATCGCGGGTCCACGTGCCCTTGCTTGTGTCGTTGTGCCAGCCGCCGTAGATGCCGACCAAGTCGTTGACCGGCAGGATACCGCCGACATAGGTGCCCTCGGCGATGTAGATATTGGTGGTGACCGCCGCTGTTCCTTGCAGTTCGTCGTTGGCCTGGTCGAGGCTTTCAAATGGATCCTCGGCCGTGCCGGCGGCTGGATCGGCGCCGTTGATCGCATCGACATAGAAGGCGTCGGCCGCCACGGCGCAATTGACGAAAGAGTTCTCGTCTTCGTTGCCGCTTTCATCTTCGGCGCGCACGGAATAACAGTAGAAATCACCCGAAGCGAACCCCGTCACATCGTATTCCAAATTCGCGGTCGTGTAGGCCGGGGTGTCGTAACTCATGTTGTTCGGGTCGTCGGTTTCGTAAATGTTGTAGATGATGTCTTCGCCGTCGGGATCCACGGCCTCCAGCCATTCCAGATGGATGAAATACCCCTTAGTGCCGTCGTTGCCGCCGTAAAGGCTGCGCAGGGCGGAGAATATCGGGACGCCACCGAGCGACGGCGTTGTGTCGTCGTCATCATTGTCATCATCGTCATCGTCATCATCATCGTCATCGCCGGGTGTCGTGTCGTCGTCGTCGTCGTCGTCATCACCGGGTGTGGTGTCGTCATCGTCGTCATCACCGGGTGTGGTGTCGTCGTCGTCGTCGTCGCCCGGCGTGGTGTCGTCATCGCCCGGCGTCGTATCGTCATCACCCGGCGTCGTGTCGTCGTCGCCCGGTGTCGTGTCGTCGTCATCATCGTCGTCATCGCCCGGACCCGGCGTCGGCATGTCGTCGTCGTCCGTGGCGCTCGCGTCGTCGTCACCGCCCAAGTTGGCCGAGTTATCGTCACCGCCGCCACCGCAGGCGGCCAAACCAGTTAGTAAAAATGCGAGCGCCAGCCAAGCGCCGACGATCGCCATCCATTGTTTACGGGTCATCATGATAAACCTCCAAACTATCGCCACAATGCGCGACCATCCTGTAGGGACGCCCGGGAAAAGTCAAGAAAGCGAGCAGAGGTCAACCGCCGACGGGCGTACCTTCCACCTCGTAAACGGCATACGATCCGCTGCGCCAGACGCGGTGAAAAGGCAGGTTGGACCACGTCACGCGATCCCCCTCGGGCAACTTCAATACGGGGTGAAAATCCATCGCGTCGGGCAACCGGTCGTACACGAGCAGCTTAACTCCCGGCGCGCTAAGCAGTTGCCGCAGGTGGCCGACATTGATGCGGCCGCTGTCGTCGTTTGTTTGCGCCAAGCGCCGCGCGGCGGGCGGGATGCGGCCATGCACCAGCAAGAAGCCTTGGTCGCGGGTACCCAGCACAACGCCGCGATCGCCGCGGTGCGTGGTCAACCACTCGGCGGCCTGGCGCAAATCGGGCCTGGCGCGGAAGCGTTGATTGTCGACCCGCACCTGGTACAGCGCCGGCCCGGCCACGAGCAGCACCAAGGCGACGCCCATCAAGATGCGTGACGCGCCGGCGAAAGATTCCTGCACCGAAGCCATATACAAACCGGCGAACGGCAGCAGCATCATCGCCAACGCGGCGGCGTACTTCGTTTCGTTGGTGCCGAACGCGCCCATGGTCGTGCGCGCCGTGAATACCGCCAGACTCAAGGCGAACGCGACCAGAAGCCACAGCCCGCGACGCTGTCTTACCGCCACCGCCGCGCCGCAAAGCGCCAAGATGGCCGGCACGGGCGCGGTTGCCACGGCCACGATCCTCGGCCACGCCGTCAAACGCGACACGAGGCTGACGTTCTGCATGTGCACCTGGCTGACGCCGCCGGCGACGGACAGAAAATGAAACGGATGCCCCGTGATCGACCATTCGTACACCAGCCAGACCACCGGAAACGCGCCGAGCAAAAGCGCCACGAGCCAGCCGCGACGGCGGTCGTGCCACAAGGCAAAGGCGGCGAGTACCGGCAAGAGAATCCACGCCTCGAAACGGGTCGCGGCCGCCAGATTCATCCACAAGACGCCGGTCCAGGCAGCGCGACGATCGCTTACGCCGGCGAGCCACGCTTTGCCGAAGCGTTCGAAGGCCAGGGCGAGAAACAACAGGTACGGCGCCACTTCCAGCGACACGACGCCGACCCGCACGCCCAGCGGGAATACGGCGTAAGCCAATCCGCTCCAGACCGCGGCCCGCTCGCCGAACCACCGCTCGGTCAGTCGCACGAGCGGCCAAAAGGCGATAAGCGCGCACAAAAGAGAAAGCAGACGCGGGGCGTGAAGCAGATCGCCGCCGATCAGCCGCAGGCCGGCCAGCAAGTAAAAGTGGACCGGCGGGTACACGGGATCGGGCACGATACCGCCCCGCTCGATCCAACCTTCGACGAACAAGGGGCGGTCGAAGGCGTTGTGGTGGTAGTCGATGCCGTTGTCCGAAGCCGCGAAGGCCCAGACGCGAATCAACACCGTTGCAGCGAACACCACCCAAAGCCAGCGCGATTTGCCCATGCCGAAATCATAAGTTAGGTTGACCTGCGAAACCAGCCAAGCGGAGGCAAAGAAAGTTTATGTCCGGATCCATCACCGATGTGTCGGGCCTGCGCGTCGGCCACGCGCACGACGCCGTGGGTCGCACAGGCGTTACCGTCATCTGGTGTGATCCGCCCGCCGTCGGGTCGGTGGATCGCCGCGGCGCCGCCGTCAGCACGCGGCAATGCGATTCCCTATTGCCGCAACACTTGCTGTCTCGCGTGGACGCCGTCGTCTTGACCGGCGGCAGTGCTTTCGGTTTAGGAGCTTCTTCCGGTGTGATGGACGCCCTCGCGGCGCGCGGTGCGGGTATGCCCACTCCAGGGCGCCCGGTGCCGATCGTCCCCTGCGCGGCGCTTTTTGATTTGGGCTTCGGCAGCGGCGAGGCGGTCCCGACTCCGGAACTGGCCGCCCAAGCCTTCGCGGCGGCCGGCATCGAAACGGCCGAGGGTTCGGTCGGCGCGGGACACGGCGCGACGGTCGGCAAACTCTTCGGGCTGGCCGGCGCGATGAAAGGCGGCGTGGGCACGGCCTCCCGGACCAGGGAGGACGGCTTGGTCGTCGGGGCCTTGGCGGCGGTGAACGCCTGGGGCGATGTGATCGACAGCGCGACCGGCGCGATTGTGGCGGGAGCGCGCGAACCCGGCGGCAACTTTGCCGACATCGCCCGCGTGCTGTCCACCCGCCCGCCGGCGCAGCGTCCCGGCTTTTCGATGATCGACAACACCGTGCTGGTCGTCGTGGCCACCAACGCCAAGCTCGACAAGAACCTGGCCGGATTCGTCGCCCGCATGGCGCAAACCGGCTTGGCGCGAGCCGTGCGGCCCTGCCACGGCCCCTACGACGGCGACGTGGTGTTCGCCCTATCAACCGGCAACCAGGGCGCCGACCTGCCCGCGATCGGCCAAATGGCGGCCGACGCCGTGTCCGAAGCGATTGTGCGGGCGGTGCAAAAGGCGGACGGTTTCGGCATTCTACCGGCCGTGAGCGATCTCTAGGCTGAGCGACCCCACCACCAAACGACTTGCCCCACGAGGCAATCCGCGGCCTCTTCACCGGTGGAGATCACCATGGCGCCGCGCTTGATCGCCGCGCGGTTTTCCGGGTACCCGACCACGTAATCGATATCCCGGAAGTGGCACCAGCGCACCGCCACGCCGCCGGGCACGCGGAAAGCGCAAAGCTTGCCGTTAAGCCTTTTCGGATCGCGCTTGCCGTGGTCGACAGCCACGATGCTTCCCTTGGCCAGGACCGGCTGCATGGCGTCGTCTTCCACCCGCACGCAGGTCAGCATTTCGGGGCGGGGCGCCCAATCGGTGTGGATGACGACGAAATCCTCGATGTCGTTGGCGCTAATTTCGCGCGGCGTGCCGGCGGCCTTTTCCTTCGACAGCAGCGGAATGGGCACAAAGCGCTCGCGTTCCAGATCGCCTTCCAGCGCGTCTTCGGTTTGGGCATAGGCTTCGCTCGCGGGCGCCACGCGCAAGACCACGGGCCCGTGAATGCTCTGTTCCCCGGTCAGCAACCACAACGGATCGACACGGTAGACGTTCCACAGCGACACGAGAGCCTTGGCGTTGGGCAGGCTTTCCTCGGACAGCCAGTTGTGCACCGCCTGATGATTCACGCCGATGGCCTGCGCGAAACGCCGCACTACGCCGCCCGCGTGGGTCTGGATGACGTCGTGCAAACGTTGCCCGAAACTTTTCTGTCGTCCTTTAATCATGTTCCCGCTCTGTCTAAAAAAGTAGATAAGTTCGCTGGTTTGATTTCTACCCTTTTTGACGGCTGTCGGTCAACGCCGCGGTGGCCGTTTTGCCGCGCCGGTCCTTGCCGTATACTGGCGGCGTCCCCGAGCGAAAGGAGTCCTGTCCGCGTGAGCGTCACCTACGAGCAGGCGCGCGCCGCCGCCCGCGAAAAAGCGGTCCAGGCCGATTACGGCAGCCCGTTTCGCCGCGAGTTGACCACGCGCGTGCCGCCGCTGATTCGCCGTTATTGTCCGTCCGCCGCCGCCGTGCTCGACATCGGTTGCGGTTCGGGCCGCTACGCGCTGTTTTTCGTCGAGGCGGATATCCGCGGCACGTACACCGGCGTGGACATCAGCGACGAGCGATGGGACGACCTGCCGCTGCCGCCCGAGTTTCCCGGCACCCGCCGCCAAGGTGACGCGCACGAGTTGGGGTCGCTGGGCGACACGTTCGACTTCGTGATCTCCCTTACGGCCTTCGAGCATTTCGCCGACGATCACCGCGTAGCGCGGGGTATGGCCGAGGTGATGAAGTCCGGCGGGCGCGCGTTGCTGGCGGTGCCGTCGCACTATTCCTATCCGTTGTACGGAAAGCACGGGTATCGCCGTTATTCGGCCGGCGCGGTGCGGCGGCTGGGAGTCCAGGCGGGCTTGGAGGTCGAGTATCTGCGGCGGGTGGGCGGCCCGGCGGGTTGGTGTTTTCATTTCCTGTGGTTTTTCCCGGCCAAGGCGATGCAGCTTGCCGCCAAGGCCGTCCTTTACGGTCTATACGGGATGAACCGCGACCGGGCACGCTCGCGTTTCCCCGGCCTGGTTCGCGCCCTCGACCGCCTGGGTCAACATCACTTGGGTTGGCGATGGGGACGCGCGCTACATCGGTTTTGCCTGCGGGCCGCCGCGGCGATCGATGCCCTCGTGCCGCTTCTGCCGGTGGGCTACCTGGCCGTGTTGCGCAAGCCTTGAGCTTGCATCACCCGGCGGTTGCCCCTATTTTTGAAGGCCCTTTTTTACGGAGATCGAAGTGAGCACCACGCAGCCGTCTCTGCTCTCGCGCCTGAAAGGCAAGCTTGCCGTGGGCATTGCCGTGGGCGGCTTGGTGTACCTGGTGATGATGCTCTACTCCGGCTGGGGCGAGTTGAAAGACGCCTTGGCGACGTTCAACTGGTGGCTGTTTCCGCTGTTGCTCGTGTTGGCGTTCGCCAATTACATGTTCCGCTTCCTGAAATGGCATTTCTACCTGGGCCGGTTGTCGATCGATCTGCGCCGGTCCGACAGCCTGATCGTGTTCCTGTCCGGGTTGGTCATGACGATCAGCCCCGGCAAGATCGGCGAACTGCTCAAAAGCGTCTTGCTCAAACAACTCAAGGGCACGCCGATCAGCGTATCGGCGCCGATCGTGGTTGGCGAACGCATTACCGACTTCGTCGCCCTGGTGTTCATCAGCCTGGCGGGGCTGACGGTCTTCACCGTCGAAGCGTCAAGCCTGTGGGTGCTCAGCGGTTTCAGCCTGCTGCTGCTGGCGTTCGTGGCGTTGATCAGCAACCGCACGCTCTCGCTGGGGTTGATCGGCCTGATCGAAAAACTCGGCCCCCTGCGCCGCGTCGGCGACAAGCTGCACAGCATGTACGACTCCACCTATCGCCTGCTGCGCTTCTGGCCCCTGCTGGTGGCGACCTTCTGGTCGGTGCTGGCGTGGCTGTGCGAATGCCTCGGTTTCTGGATCACTCTCTCAGCCTTTACCGACGACCCGCAATTGCTCGCCGCGGCGTTCATCTACGCTCTGGGTACAATTCTCGGCGTGGTCAGCCCCGGCGGCTTGGGACCGACCGAAGCGAGCATGATCGGCATGCTGCAAAGTCAGACGATCATGGGAGCGGCGAAAATGACCAAGGCCCCCGCTTCGGCCGCGACGCTCATCATTCGTCTGGCGACGTTGTGGTTTGCGGTGGCGGTCGGCGCGGTGGTGTTGATTCTCTTCCAAGGACGCTTTGCCGGGGCCGCCGACGAACTCGAGGCCGAATTGGATCGCGCGCCGGCGCCGGAGAATCCAGCCGAATAGGCGCTAGTTGTATGCGCGTCGAAACGGCCATTCAATCGGCACCGTTAATTTCGCGCAGTTGAGCTAAGGCGCCGCGGGGTCGATCGCGTAGAGATTACGACCGGGCAGGCGGGCCAGCAGCGTGGCGTGTTCGACGTCGTCCAGCAGCAGGCGGCTGCGATCCGGGTCCAGCCGTGCCGCCCCATGTTCAGGTGATGTCAGTTCCGGAAGATGGGCGGACAATTGCGCCGCCGCGTCGTCATCCGCCGCGCCCGGGACACGCGGGATCAACAAACAGTAGGAGCCGTTCAGCGGCGCATCGGCGGCGGCAGCGGAGACATGCCGGCGGCGGCCGCGAGCCCGCCACAAATAGAAATCAAGCACGCAATCTCTTCCCCACGGAAACAGGCGGACCAACGGCAACTCGCCACAGTGCCGCGTGACGGCCTCCGCTACGATATCCTCCTCGGTGCGGGCGTTATCCGGGCGCGGGCGATAGGGATTGAGCGCCCCGTTTCGGAAGGCCGAGAAGTAGTCGAAGGGCTGCGCCGTGTCGGCGGCGACAGTTTTGGTACGATGCCAAAGGCGCTCGTAAGCGTTCGCATCGACGTATAGATAGGCCCCATAGGCGCTCGCCAGCGCGACGAGCATCCAAGCGGCAATCAGTGCGCGCCGCGGCAGTCGAGCCGCCACGGTCGCCGCAAGCACGTACGAAGCCGGCACCGCGCCGAGCAGGTAGTATTCGTTGCGTTTGGGCAGAACGCTCAGCGCGAGCATTGTCCCGAACAGCCAGATCAACGGCACCGCGACCCGCCGCGCTTCTTTGCGCCGCAGGGCGACGCCCGTCGCCGCCAGGCAGGCCAACGCGATTACCGGCCCGACCTGCAGCAACGCCCAAATCGACGGATAGCCCAGCAGCGCCGCCGGGCTGAACCCGCCTTCGACGCTTCCGGTCCCGCCGAGTTCGTGAGTGAAGTAATCGGCCTGCAAACCCGCGAAGCGCGGATGCAACAGCGGAATCAGCAGCACCAACCCCAACGCCCACAACGCCGCCGGAAGCCAACTGCGAGGTTCCGGCGTCTCCCGCCGCCTGAGAAGGCCCGGAGTCAGCACCGCCAGGCTCGCCAGGCCGTAGGTCAACACGGCTATCGCGCCGGTCGAAAACGTGGCGCGTGCGGCCACCGGCACGGCGACACACAACGTGGCCACAAGCGCTAACCAGCTATCCCGCGGGCGGCGTATCCAAGCCAAACACGCCACGCCCCCGGCCACGCCGGCTTGCAGTGCGGCCAGATCGGTGAATTCCAACGCCGAGCCCAGCGTGACCGGCGCCGCCAGCGCCAACCATGCCGCCAGGCCGGCCGCGGAGGGTCCGCCCCAACGCCAGGCCAGCGCCGCGACCGAGATCAACAACACGATCACGAAAAACACCTGCGGCCAGAGCATGCCGCGCAGGGAAGCACCGCAATGAGTGCCGGTCCACGCGGCGGCTCGCACTAAGGGGTTGTCGAGTTGCAGGTCTTCGCTTAGAGAGCCCGGCACGTCGCGGCCCGCGTCTAGGGCGGCGACGATATCGCACACCAAGAGCGCATCGCGGGACGGCAGCCGGGGCGTGATTTGCCCGGCCAGCCAAACCCAGAGGAAAAAGGCGGTAATCACCGCCGCGGCCACCGTGGCGACGGCCGAGACGTTGGCGCGTCGAGTTGTGTTCATCGTCGACTACATACTACTTCGCTCAACAAAGCGCCAACCTGGCATTAAAAGGGTGGAATATGTCGCACCGCTCGCGCACACGTGCTGGACAGCGCTGTCATAGACCGCTAAAACCACCGGAGAGCCGTATAGGAGCGACATGAAACCCGGTAGGGAAGTAAAAAGCACGGAAGTCATCGTGGTTGGCGGCGGCGCCACGGGTTGCGGCGTGGCCCGGGACTTGGCCGAGCGGGGCCTTGGCGTCGTGCTTCTTGAGCAACACGATTTGGCGTACGGCGCTACCGGGCGCTGCCACGGCCTGCTGCACAGCGGCGTGCGCTACGCGGTCACCGATCCGGTCGCGGCGCGCGAATGCATCGAAGAAAACCGCATCATCCAAAAGATCGCCCCCCACTGCACCGAGCCGACCGGCGGATTGTCCATCGAACTGCCCGGCGACGATCCGAGCTATTACGATCAACTCCGCCGCGCCTGCGATGAGGCGGGCATCCCCTGTGAACCCCGGCGTGTGGAAGACGTGCTGGACGGCGAGCCGCATCTGAACCCGCGCCTCACGCGGGCGCTTGCCGTGCCCGACGCCAGTGTCGATCCCTTTCTGCTGGCCCAGGAAAACGCCCGCGCCGCCGAACGTCACGGCGCCACGATACTGACCCACAGCGCGATGACGGCATTCGTCCGCGACGGCCGCCGCGTGATCGGGGTGCGTTTCGACGACGGCGACGGCGAGCGGGAAGTGCGCGCCCCCCTGGTCGTGCTGGCCGCGGGCGGGTGGTCAATGCCCCTGGCGGCGCTGGCGGGTGTGGAAGTTAGTCTGGCGCTGTCCAAGGGCAGTTTGGTGATTTTCAACCGGCGTTTTTGCGACCGGGTGATCAATCGCTGCCGCCGGCCCGCCGACGGTGATTTGATGATTCCCAACGGGCCCACGAGCATCATCGGCACCACGAGCATTCGCGTACCTTCACCCGACGGCTTGGGCATCGAAGAAGCCGAACTTGACCTCATGCTGAACGAAGGCGACGACATGGTGCCGGGCTTCGCCGCTTCGCGCGCGCTGCGGGCTTACGCCGGGGTGCGGCCGCTCTATCAGGAAAGCGGCCCCGGGGTCGACGGCCGGGCCATCAGCCGCGGCTTCTTTGTGCTCGACCACGCCAAGCGCGACGACGTCCCCGGCCTGGTGAGCATCGTCGGCGGCAAACTGACGACCTACCGACTCATGGCCGAAAAAACCGCCGATCTCGTGTGCGACATTCTCGGCGTCCAACAGCCGTGCCGCACCGCCGAGACACCCTTGCGGACCGCCGAAGCTCGGGATCCGTACTCCCGTTTCGACCGCCTGGCGAAAATCGGCCACACCAAGCCCGGCGATATGATCTGCGAATGCGAGATGGTCGACCGCGACATGATCGAGGCTATTCTGCCCGAACTGCGCGGACGCGCCGACCTGACCGATATCCAACACCGCACCCGCCTGGGCATGGGCACCTGCCAGGGGGGCATGTGCGCTTTTCGCGCCCTCAGCCTGCTGGCCGAGAAGGGGCTGGTCGAGCCCGGACGGGCCCGGCCCGTATTGCGTCGCTTTCTGGAACAGCGTTTCCACGGCATCGCGCCCGTTTTGTGGGGCGACCAGTTGCGCGAGGAAGCGCTCAACTACGCGATTTACGGCACGCTCATGGGCCTGGACCGAGAGGGTGAATCGTGACGCGCGTGTTGGTCATCGGCGGCGGCCTGGCCGGGTTGACCGCAGCGCGTGAAGCGGCGCGGCGCGGCGCGGAGGTCACGTTGCTGACCAGCGGGCAGGGGATGCACCACCTCTTTTCGGGCTGCATTGACGTGCTGGCTTATCCGCCCGGTTCCGCCGCAGCGAGCGAAGTGCCCTTGGATGCCGTGGCCGAAGTCGCCAAGACGCACCCGCAGCATCCCTATGCGAAGGTCGGCGTGGAAACGGTGGAGTCGGCGCTGGAGGATTTTCGGGAAGCCGTCGCGGCGCAAGGCTTGGAATATCGCGGCGACGGGCGAAGGCTGGTTCGCGTGTTGACCGTGTTGGGCGCGGCGCGACCCACCGCGTTGATCCCCGCCACGATGGACGCCGCGGCCGAGAGCATCCGGGTCGTGTGCAACATCAACCTGTTTCAAAACTTCTCGTCCGAAATGCTGGCGCGGGAATTGTCGGTCCGCCACGGGCACGCCGTTGCCGCGCTGGATTTCCAAGCCGAACCGCTGCGACGCGATCCCTTGGGTGTCGCGGTGATGTTCCATGACGAGCGCTTCGCCGAATTGTTCGGCCGCTTCCTCGAGCAGCACGCCGCAGGCCAAACCGTGGCCGTGCCCGCGCTGCTCGGCCGCCGCGAAGTCTCGCCGCTGGTAGCTGAAATTGAAGCGACCTTCGGCGGTAAGTTGGTGGAAGTCCCCGGCCAGCCGCCCAGCCTGCCGGGATTGCGCCTCTTCGCCGCGTTGCGCCGGGGCGTGCTCGACGCCGGCGTGCGCATCGTTCAAGGAGCGCGGGCGGTGGGGCCTCTGGAAGACCCGGCACGCTTGCGGGGCGTGATGGTCAAGGTCGGCCATGCGCAGCGCGAACAGCGAGCCGACGCGGTCGTGCTGGCCACCGGACATCTGGTCGGCGGCGGCATCATCGGCGACCGCGCGGGGCTGCGCGAACCCTTGTTCGATTTGCCGGTAAGCGGCGAGGCCGGGCCGCCGTTTTTCAGCAAGCGCTTTCTGGACCCCGGCGGTCATCCGTCCTTGCGCACCGGCGTGGCGGTCGACGAGTCGCTGCGTCCGCTTGTCGACGGCAAGCCGAAATACGAGAACCTATTCGCAGCCGGCGACATCCTGGCGGATTTCGATCCGTACTGTGAACGCTCCGGCGGCGCCGTGGCTTTGGCCACCGGCATGCAGGCCGGGCGGGAAGCGGCAGGAGGCGGATCATGACTCGGCGTAAGTTGATCGAACCTTTGCGGCCGGACGACCTGTACGACGCTTGCATCAAGTGCACGGTTTGTGTCACGGCGTGCCCGGTCGCCCAGGCGACCGACGCCTTCCCCGGCCCGAAGCAGGCCGGTCCCGACGCTCAACGGTTTCGCGGTCGCGGCGAGGCGGTCGAGGGCGATTGGATCAACCTGTGTACGGGCTGCCACCGCTGTCAGGTCGCTTGCCCGGCCGACATTCCCATCGCTGAAATCAACATTTTCGCCAAGCAGCGATACGCCGCGGCGCGGGGCCGGGACCTGCCGACGCACCTGCTGACCAACGCGTTTCGCTTCATGCCGCTTGGCTCGCACCTGGCGTTTCTCATCAACCCCTTCTTGAAAATGAGATGGTCGCGTTGGCTGGCCGAGAAACTGTTTGGAATTTCCCGACACGCCCCCATGCCGCTTTTCGCGCGGCGGCGCTTTGCCACGGAGGCGCGGCGTTATCAGGGTCATCCGGCCAAGCGCAAGGTCGCCTACTTCTACGGTTGCTTTACCGACAGCAACGACCCCGGCGTCGGCCGGGCGGTGCTCCGCGTGCTGGAGGCGGCGGGGGTGGAGGTTGTCATCCCCGAGCAGACGTGTTGCGGCGCGGCGCTCATCGGCGGGGGGAATCTGGCGGCGGCCAAGAAGCAAAACGAAAAAAACATGGTCTCGCTGCGGCGGGCGTTGGACGAAGGCTGCGAAGCGATCGTCGTTGGCTCGCCCTCGTGCACGCTTGCGCTGGCGCAGGAAACCGCTGCTTTGCTGGGTGTCGAGGCCGCCGACGTACAATCCAAAGTGCTGGATTTGTTCACGTATCTCAAGCAGTTGGACGACCTGGGCGAACTGCGCCTGTCGCTCAAACCGCTACCCCAATTCGCCGCCTTTCACGAGGCCTGCCACTTAACCGCCCTCGGCCACGGCGCCAACGCCCCGGTGATCCTGAGCCGTATTCCCGAATTCGAAATCCGCACCCTCGACGCGGGCTGTTGCGGCCTGGCGGGCACTTTCGGCCTGAAACACAAGACCGCCGATCTCGCCGTCACCATTGGCCAAGAGGTGCGTGAGCGCGTGGCGCAGTGGAAACCGGACGTCGTTTTGTCCGAATGTGAGGGCTGCCGGATGCAGATCACTCACCTGACCGGCGTGCCCGCCAAGCACCCGGCGGAGATTCTGGCGGCCGCATTGGAGACAGCGGACTAATGCCGAACAAGGGGATGTGATGGCCAAGCGAATCGCTGGAACCACCGCATTATTGTTGGCGATCGTCTTGTTGGTAGCGGCCGGTCTCTGGATTCACAACCGCTTCCGATACAAGATGTTTCACTCGCTGGCTCCGACGGCCGAAGCAACCGACCGGCAACGCAACATGGAAAACAACCGTCAAGTGTTAAACCGGTGGGCGGCCGAGGGCCGCGACCCGATGAATCTTTTCAAGTCGATGTCGTTGCTGCCGACGATGGCAGACCTCGGACTCAAAGACGGCGACGTGATTGCGGATATCGGCGCGGGCACCGGCGCTTTTGAGATTCGCTTACTACGCGGGCAGGTGGATGTCGCTAAAATTTACGCGGTGGATACCGATGCGTTGTCTTTAGAATTCCTCCGAGCGACGTTGGATGCGTTCACGCTTCCCGGCGAGGATCGGGTTCACCTAGTTCATTCGCGTCCGGAGGACGTGATGTTGCCGGAAAACCAAATCGATGTCGTGACAGTGATCAATTGCCGCCTGGGTATAAGGGACCTTGAAAAACCTCTACCGCAGAAAGACCTCGAAGAACGCAACCGCTTGTACCAATCTATCTACCGTGCGCTAAAAAAAGAGGGCCACGTGACAATGGTCGAGCCGGTCCGCGAGGCGAGTTTCAAAACCTATCCCGTTGAGTACCTGACCGCGCCTTTTTTTGCCAACGGTTTCTGCTTGGAGTCGCACCGGATCGACACGAAGCTGTATCCGCAGTACTACTATTTCCCGATTCGCTATCATGTGATGCGTTTTCGTCGGCACGACGCTCCTAACCTGGCGGAGGATGCAGTTTGCGGTTCTTGACCCGAGATCGCGTAACCAACGTGTCGCTGGCCTTGGCTTCGGTGGTGGTCGCGGCGGCCATCGCGTTGGGTTATTGGCACTTGCTGAACAGGGAACTGGCCGGATACCGGGGTGTCAAGGATTACCAACTGGAGAAAACCCGCGAGCGCGAGCAGCGGCGGCGGGAGATCATCGCCGTGCCCGCCGTGCGCGAACGAATTCTGGCCAAAGAATTCAAAGACCTGCCCGAACCAGGCGATATCCGCGTTGATTTGCAGCTATTACGCATCTGGCAGCATCTGTTGGTCGGGTGGCTGGCGGTATTCGGCCTCGGCGCCGCGCTATATGTACTATTTTCCCGCCGCAAAGTGCTTTGGCGCAGGTTGATGCTCGGGGCGGCGGTCGTGCTCGGCGCGAGTCAGGCGCTGCCGTTGATGCTCCTTCCGGCCGAAGCTCTGAAGGTTTTCTACCGTTTCGGCATTTGGTTGATTGCCGCGGCGGCATTGGTTTTCTTGGTCGAGGTCGTGCGCGAGGTGATGGCCGCGCGCCGCGCTCCCACCGATGCGCCGCCGGCGCCGTAAGAAGGATTCACTGTGCAGGCCGTGCTTTCCTGGCTGAAAGAAAAGAACCTGGACCCGAAGGTTCTCGAGAACGACGCCGATCGACCCTGGTGGGGCGCGCCGGCGTTGGCGGCCGGGGCGGCGATTGTTTTCTACGTCCTATATTACCTGTACAAGTCCGGCCCGATTTATAGCTTCATGCCCGGCGACTTCAACCAGACCGCCAACGCTCGCGGGTTGGGCACCTTCCTGGCGGTGATGTGGGCCTTTGTCGTGGCCGGGTGGTTCGTGCCGGCGGCGTACAAGCGTTCGTTTTTGCTGCTGGTTTCGGTTTGCACCGCGCCGATACTCATCCCCTGGCAAACCCTGGTCGTGATGCCGATCATCGGCCTGGGCCTCTACCACCTCGTACGCTCCGGCTTACCGAACAAGGCGAAATGGGCGGCGCTCATTTTGTTCTGGGCGATGTTTTTCTTGGCGTGGCGCGGGCATCTCAAGCCGCTGATCGTGCCGCGACAGATGCATGTTTTCGCGGTGGTCGCCTTCTTCGCCATCTTCCTCAAAAGCGTTTACTACCTGTTTGAAAAGACGAATCTGCTCGCCGGGAAACCCGAAGAGCAGTCGCTGCTCAACCTGTTTCTTTACCTGTTCGCCGGGCCCTTTTTCCTGGTGCCTTACCACATCAAGCCGATCGGCTACGCCTACTTCAACAACCAGTTCATGGCGCGCAAGCGGACACTCATCGCCCGCGACGGCGTCATCCTGTTCGGGCAGGGGCTGCTGTATCTGATCATCCGCACGACGCTGTTTTCCCACTGGCTCGACTGGCAGGGACCCACGCCAATTCAAGACCTCGCTTCCGAACTGCCCGGCTGGCAGATCTTGCTGTTTACGCACTATAACTTCTTGAAAATATTCCTGGAATTGGCCGGCAACGTGTATCTGATCATCGGCCTGTGGCGGATGTTCGGCTTCGACCTCAAGGCCGATTTCTACTTCCCCTTCTTCGCCAAAAACCTGCTCGAGCACTGGCGGCGGTGGAACATCTACAACCGCGATTTCGTCGTGGCGATCATCTTCAACCCCGTGCTGCTCAAGACCGGTCGCAAGATCGGCAAATACGCCGCCTACATGCTGGCCTGCATTCTGTGTTTCTTCATCGGCCTGGGGATCTTCGTGCACCTTGTCCCCATCAGTTTCTACCGGGGCAACATGTCCTTTGCGTATCCGATTCTCGTGCGCTCCGGCCTGCTGGGCGTGCTGACGGGGCTGAACATCTGGCTTCAGTTGTTCATGGCCCAGAAAGGGCGAAACCGGCGTCTGCGGGAAAAAATCGGTAAATTCAAGCTGTTGGGGCAGGTGATCGGCGTCGGGAAGATCTATCTGACTTTCTTCCTGATGTCGTGTATTTATATGGTACAGCAAGGGCTGACATCCGGTCTCAACTTGACCGAGATCATGCGCTTGCTCGGCGGAATTTTCTACTAGGAAACAAGGACCGGTCGACATGAGAGCTTTTCAAGCGTCGGTTCAAGAAATCCCCGGCTTCACCGGCCTCCGGCCCATCGGCAGCGGCGGCATGGCCGAGGTGTACCGCGGCACCCGCGACGCCGACGGCAAAACGGTGGCGCTCAAGGTGCTCAAAGACATCGCCTGCACCGGCCCCTTCTGCGATTACGCCGAACGCTTCGAACGCGAGGCCCGCACGGCGATTTCGCTCCGGCATGACAACCTGGTCGAAGCCTACGACATGGGCCGCCTCGACGACGACCGGCCGTATCTGGTTATGGAGTTCATCAACGGCCTGTCCGCCGACCAGAACGTCCACCTCGACGGCCCCATGTACCTCGAGCAGGCGGTGGCCATTTTCGCCCAGGTCGCCGACGCCCTGGCGTATATGCACGAAAAGGGCTACGTGCACCGCGACATCAAGCCCTCGAACATTTTGCTGACCGCCGACAGCATGGCCAAAGTGAGCGATTTCGGCCTGGCCAAAACCGCCGACGACCCTTCGGTCACCATGGCGGGCGGCATCCTGGGCACGCCGCACTACCTGGCGCCGGAGCAGATCAGCCGGCAAGCGCCCATCGACCGCCGTTCGGACATCTACAGCCTGGGCTGCAGCCTGTACTTTCTGCTGATCGGCGAACCGCCCTTCAAGGGGACGAGCATTCCGCTGGTGCTCACGCGGCAGTTGACCGACGCCATCAGCTACCCGGCCGACTGGACCGACGAGTCGCACCGGCGTGTCATGAAGCTGATCGACCGCATGACCGCCAAGCAGCCCGCGAGGCGTTATCAGGACATGCACGAGGTGATGTACGACCTGGCGTGGGTGGTCGGCGAAACCGAATCGCCCCTCGACAGCGGCATCTTTCACGAGCGTGGCGCGGACGAAGCGCCGCCGGCCGAGGTGGTCTCGCCCAACTCATCGGTGGGCTCGTCGGGGCCCGAAGGCGGTCAACTGCTGCAACTGCCGCCGGGTCGGGTCGTGTTCTACGAAGATGACATCGCCGACGCGGTGTACTGGTTGGTCAGCGGGCAGGTGGAGGTGATTCGCGGCGGGCGGCGCCTGGCGGTGATCACGCAGCCGCGCAAGGTGCTGGGCGAGATGGCGTTGGTGCGCGGCGCGTTGCGTTCAGCGACGGTGCGCACGCTGACCGAGAGTGAGATCCTGCGCATCGGCACCGACGAGTTGACGCTTTTCCTGTCGGCCAACAAGAAGCTGATGCATGCGATTTTGACCGACATGGCCGAGCGCATCGAACTGACCAGCACGCGCCTGCTGCGCGCTGAATCGACACTCGACGCCCTCCGCCAAACCCTTGCCGACCTCGCCGACCGCCTAGCCTCCGGCGAACTCGAGCCTTCCGATCTGCTGCCGATTCTAAAGAGCCTCGCGGTGGACGACGAGACGTTAAGCTAGCGCCTCAGCCGCCGCAGGAACCGCCGCCGTCGTCATCATCATCGGTGTCTTTGGTACCGTTATTGGCGTCGTCGTCGCCGTTATCGGTGTCGTCATCGGTGTCGTTCGCGTCATCATCAGTGTCGTCACCGGCGTCGTCGTCACCGGCATCGTCGCAGGAGTTGGCGCTCTCATTGCACGTTTTGTCGGCGGCGCAGGGGTCGCCGGCGGACACGCAGGCTTTGTCGGATTCGTTGCACGACTCGTCGCCGTTGCAGAACAATCCGTCCTCTTGGCAAGGGACGTCGACTTGTTTGCAGGTTTGTTCGTTCTCGTGACAGATTTCTTCGCCCGTGCACCACAGGCCGTCGTCGGGGCACGGTTCTTCGCCCGGCGAGCAATCGTCTTGGGTGTCGCAATATTCCGCGCCGTTGCAGAAAACGCCATCGTTGCAAAGATCATCCTGCGCCAAGAAGGTGCAGCCGTCGGCCGGATCGCAGACGTTTTGCGTGCAGTCGACGTTGTCTTCGCAGCGGGTGTGAAAGAGCGTAAGCAAACACCCGGTGGCGGGGTCGCCGGTCGCTGGGTCGCAGGTGTTGTCGGTGCAATAGAGGCCATCTTCGCAGCGCGAATCGAGAGATTGAATGTAGCAGCCGGTTCCGGATTGACCGTTGGCCGGGTCGCAGGAATCATCGGTGCAACTAAAGCCGTCGGCGCATCGGGAATGAATGGGCTGGAAATTACAGCCCGTGGCCAGTTGGCCCTTGCCCGGGTCACAGGTATCGGTCGTGCAGGTAAAGTTGTCGTCGCATCGGGAATGAATCGGCGAGTTGGAACACCCGCTGGAGGCGCTGCAGACATCGTCAGTGCAGTCGTATCCGTCGTTGCAGGCGCTGTTGACGGGCGTGTTGCGGCAGCCGATCACGGTGATGCACTCGTCGGTCGTGCAATTGACGCCGTCGTTGCAGCGCGAGTTGATAGCTTCGTTCCGGCAGCCACGGGCGCCGTCGCAGTAATCTTCGGTGCACGAGATACCGTCACTGCACAGCGCGGCGCCGCCTTCGTCGACATTTCCGTCGCAGTTGTCGTCGACTCCGTTGCAGACTTCGTCGGCACCGGGATTGATGTCGCTGTCGCCGTCGTGGCAATCGCCGCCAAAACAGGTGACATTCGGCGAACCGTCGCCGTCGTTATCGCAGCGGGTGAAATACACGGGATGCGTCGCGGGACAACCCAACAGGTTCAACGACATGATCATCCAGCGAAACGATCCGGTTTCCCCGACGTTGGCCATGTTAACCATTTTTGATAAGCGGAGCATGGCGCCGAGCTTTTGAGATGCCGACGAACTGGCCGCGTCCCAGAATTCCCGGTCGTAGCAGGCGCCGGGCCCGTTAGTCGAGCCGGCCCAGTACCACCCGTACCGGGAATTGCTGACGATCGAATACGCCCCTGCTTCGGTGTTCATGACGAGTTCTTCCCCGACGCTGTCGGCGTTGTAATTGCCGCTCCCGTCGGAGTTGTCGAACGCCACGAAATTGCATCCGTCGCTGAAGATGAAATACGGGTCGTCGTTGGTCACGACGCTGCCTGTGTAATGAATGTCATCCGGCCTGATGCCGCACCAATAACGCCAACTTGAATGACCGCTGTGGTTGATGTTCCTGTACGAGTCGCCGTTCATCGCGTTCAGGGTCGCGCTATTCGAAAACGTCCTGTCGCGGTTATACAACGGCAAGAGCGAAAGGTTGCCCCAGCCGCTGATCAGATTCCACACCGTGTCTTTGTTATCGCCGCCCCAAGTGAGAGGGTCATCATCCAGTTGCTCGCCGAGCCAAAGGAAGCGCTGCGTGTGTATCCAATTGTGGTGTGCGATGAGCTTTTCGGTCGACCGGCGCGCCTGGCCGATGGTTTCAATGGGGAGGCGACCGATCTCCACGTCGCCGAACATGTCCACATCGCCGCCGTTGCTGCCGTCGGTATGCTCGCCCCAGGTGGCGTCGCCGTCGTAATTCCACGAGCCGTCCAGACAGGAGTAGTAGTAATCACAAGGGATTTGGAAATCCACGACAGGGCCGCTGGAGGAGTTGACGTAGCCATAAATGCCGCGGCGTGGAATGACGACGTCGGCCAAATCCGCGTCGCCGGCCAACAAGACGAACAGGGCGAAGTGGTTTTCGTAACGATTGCGAACAAACCGGCGGATTTCGTCCGGGTAGTCCACTCCCTGGTAGCTATTGTAGATGTCCTGGATGTTGGTTACTGAGGCATAATTCGGGTTGCCCATGAAGCCGTTGATGTGATCGGCATACTCGAGCATTTTATCTTCCATGAGATCATTGGTGATGATGACATAGGGATTGGTTGTCTTGGGCGCGGATACCTCCGGCTCGAAATACTCCAACTCTCCGGGGTTATCGACGAAAATTTTGATTTGCTCTACATCTTCGGGGATGCCGCGGTAGGGCAGCCTGTCTCGCTCTTGGGTTTCGGGCCCGATCGTCACCCGGAGCGTGAAGTTTCGATAAAAGGATACGGTTTTTCCCGCCTCGTCGTACTGAAAGGGGAATAAATTGATGAGGGCGATTCCCGCGCCTCGGAAAAACTGCACCGAGTGAAATTCGTGTAAGTCGCTCGGCAAATCGTTCCGAACCGAAACGCCGTCCGCCACAGGTGAATCCGACGCGTCGCCACCCCACTGCGGCGAAGGCAACGGCGTGACTCTCAGTTCATAGAAACCGTCCAGCTCCGCCAAGGCGCCGGGGATCACTTCGATGGCTTCTACTTGCGTATCCGGCGGCAACAGAACCCTGGCCGTACGCATGGGAATCGCATAGGAGCCGGGGCGCAAATACTGAATTGCGTCGTCAAAGGCGAACTCGCTGATCCCTGACTCTGTGCTCTCGGTCAGGTTGTCAAACGAGTAATCGAGTTCGATGAACTCTGCGTGCGCCGAGGAAAAAACACCGGACGCAACGCACAAAAAGCAAATTATCGCGATAACAAGGCTAGTTCTTCGCATCGGCACCGCTCCCCCATCGACAAAAGCGTAAATAGTAAACACGCGCTTCTGGTCTGAGAAATAAGAGGACCCGCTTCATGGTGACGATTCTTTTTGAAAATTCTCAAGCGGCGTCAAATAGCACAATATTACAGCGGTTTTGTCAATGGTCATGTCACTTGAAAAAACGATCCTAACGAATTTTGGTGAGCCAGGTTTCGGCGGCGGCGGGGTGGGTGAAAACCAGCAACTCGGACCGGGGCGCGAGGCGGGCGATGGTGTCCAGCACGGCCGGGCGGACGTCGCGGTTGAAGTTCCAGGCAAAGCGGAAAAATTCCAGGTTGAGGCGCTCGGGGCAGCCGGGGGCCATGTCCACGCGAGTGCGGCCGTGATCGGCGGCGATGCGCCGGAAGATTCGTGCCATGAACAGCCGGCGCGGGAAGTCGAGGTAGACAATCGTGTCGGCCCGCGGCGTGCGCAGGTGAAGCGTCGAATCGTAGTTGCCGTCCATCACCCAACGGTCGCCCGCGGCGAGCTCGCGCACCCGCTGCTCCCACACCGCGCGGGGCGTCATCACCCAGCCGGGCTTCCAGAATTCTTGATCCAGGTAAACCACCGGCAATCCGGTGGCATCGCCCAGGCGGCGGGCAAAGGTCGATTTCCCAGCCCCGCAGGGGCCGAGGACCAGCACCCGCCGCATAGGGGTCACGGCGCGCCGCGGCGGGTCAAAGCGTCGAAGGGCAGGCCGTGCTTGCGGGCATATTCTCGAACCATTTCAACCGCTTCCATGTATTCGAGGGCTTCTTTGCGTTCGTCTTCCTGACCCAAACCCGACAGCGACTGCGCGTGCGGGAAGGGTACGTCGGGATGCGTCAGCGCCCACAGCACCTCACCCATGCGATCGGCCTGATCGGGCACGGCGAAGTTGATGCCGTCGCAGTAATCCTGGAAGGGCAGGCCCTTGGGATTGATACCGAACGGCACGGGGTTGGGGATGGCGTTGTAGGGTTCGAGGTTGGGCTCCATGGTGAAGCAGTCGTACATCGGCGCGGCGTACTGGTTGTACATGCTGCCGGGCTCCATGCCGAGGATCAGTTCGATGGTGTGCCAGATGCTGCTGTTGGTGTAGAGCACGCTGGAGATGTGCTCCGACTTCGCCCACGGGCTGATCACCAGGCCGATCGAGCGGTGCGGGTCGATGTGATCCTGGCCGGACTGCGGGTCGTCTTCGGTGACGAACACGGCCGATTCGCTCCAGTATTCACTGTGCGAGAGCCAGTCCACGAGCTTGCCCAGCCCGGCGTCGTTGTCGCCCAAGAGGTATTGCGGCGTGGGCGCGCCGGAGCCGCTGCCGTACGCGTGGTCGTTGGGCAGGCTGATGTAGATCAGCGGCGGGAAGATGCCGCCTTCCCATTCGCGGATGATTTCGTCGGCCTTGACCACGTCGTCCACGCCCATGTTCCAGAAGCCGTACTTCAGGTCGATGTAGGGCGCGAAGCGGTCGAAGTCTTCGATGAAGCCGATGATCTGTCCGTAGGAACGGAAGTCGATCCCCGCCTCCAGCAAGCGTTCGAAAATCGTGCCGTTGGCCGGGCGGGTGGCCGGGTCGACGTCGGGCAGGGGGTAGTCGTCGCCGGGCTGAAAACGCTGCTCGGCGTGGTGGTTGAGCATCCCGAACACGCTCCACAGGTGCCCGAGCACGCTCACGTCACCTTCCACGAACAGGTTGTCGCAGTTGGTGAAACGCTCGGCCATCGTGTGCTGGTTGGGCGTGATATCCCACCCGAACTGCAGCAGCGAGGGGTCGCGCTCGGTGCCTTCGAGGTCGCCGAGAACCTGGTCGTAGGTTTTGTTTTCCTTCAAGACGAAAATGACGTGCTTGATCTGCTCGCTGGGTTGGCCGTACTCGAAGGGAATGGGCGACTCGGCCTGCGCGGTGTCGAAGAAATTGCGCGCCCAGTTGAGCGCTTCTTCGTGGTGGTCGGAAAGCTCAGCCAGTTCGGCGGGCGTCGGTTCGTCCAGCGCGTGCACCGTGGCGCGCCAGTTGCCCCACAGGCTCAGGCCGTAGCTGCCGTAGCCTTTGCCGCTGGCGTAATAGAGTATGCCGTTTTCTTCATCGACGCGGGCGTTGGTCGGGTACCAGCCGGTGGGGATGCGTCCGAGCAAGTCGCCGTTGCCGGCGTCGAACACGGCGATCTCGTTCGTGCCCGAGCAAACCACGTAGACGCGGTCGGCGGTCGCCGCCACGCCGACGGGGCTGGCGCCGAGTTTGACCAGGTCGCCGGTGTACAGCGGCCACGTGTCGATCTCGGTAAAGGTGTCGATATCCACGACGCTGACCGTGTCGGAGTCGGAGTTGGCCACGTAGAGAGTTTGGTCGTCAGGCGAAATATCCATGCCTTCGGGGTTTTTGCCGACCTCGATATCGGTGAGCACTTCCCGCGTCTGCAGGTCGATGGCGGTCACCAGGCCGCGCCCCACGCTGGAGACGAAACCCAGTTGGCCGTCCGAGGTGATTTTCACATCCAGCGCATACAGATGCGTGGGGATGGAATCGACTTCGACGCCTTGCAGCAAATCGACAACCGCGAGGCGATTGCCGTGCATGCACGCGACGTACAGCCAGCGCTCGTCGGGCGAGAGCGCCAGGCCCGAGGGGTAGTTGTACACCTGGATGCGGCGCACTTCGGCCGCGACGCCCTCGACGTACTCAAACTCATAGACGACCTGCGACGCGCCGCCGCCGATCCAGAAACGATCGCCGGCCGCGTTCCACACGGCGCCGCTGAAGGTTTGACCGGTGGGCAGTGTCTGGATCTTGGTCATCGTTTCGGTGTCGATGATATGCACGACATCGTTGCGACCGGTCGGCACCGCCAGGCGCGTACCATCCGGGCTGATGGCCAGGTCGTTGGGCAGACGGTTGACGATCTCGCCCACGCCCGCCGGCCAGACCATGCGGCCGTTGGGCAGCACGTAGCGTTCGTCGTCGATCGGGCCGGGCCGGAAGTAGGCCTCGGGAGATACGCCGGGATCGGCTTTCGCGCGCACCAGGGCCGGGCCGTCGTCCCCTTGCGGAGAGTCGGTAGTTTCGCATCCCGCGGCGAAGGCCACGAACAAGACCAGGAGGGCTGCCAATAAGGTACGACAGGTCATAGGGTTCCCCTTTGCTATCTAGAGGGAATTATAATAGGAAGTTCGCAAATGAAAATACGCGTTTTCTGTTATTATATTGCGACGAAGTCTAACCGCCAATTAACGCCGGGAATATACCATGCGCGAAATTAACGTTTTGCTGAACGGTCAACGGGTCGTGGCGCCCATCGGTACGAGTGTCACCGAGTTGCTGGCCCAACAGCCCCATCCGGGAGAGCACCCGGCGTTGGGTGCGGTGATCGACAACCGCCAATCGGGCCTCGGTCACCGGCTGCGCGGCGACAGCGTTGTGGACACCGTAGATGCGACCAGCAAAATCGGTGCCGATATTTACCGCCGCACGGCCGTACTCGTGCTTTCCCGCGCCTGCGAACGGCTATGTCCCGGCACCCACGTCGAGGTGGGGCAATCGATTGCCAACGGTTACTACTTCGAACTCCGTGGCCAGGAACTAACGCCGGAACTCGTGAAAGAAATCGAAGCGGAAATGGTCCGCCTGCGCGATTTGGATATCCCGATCAAGTTCATGTTCATCCCCGTTGATGAGGCGATTCGCCACTACGAAGGGCTCGGGCTGCACAGCAAGGCCGACATCTTGCGCATGGAGCAGAATAACGAAGTGCTCATGGCCAAGATCGACGGGCGCTTCTCGCTGCCCTACGGCCCGCTGGCGACCCGCACCGGCGTGCTCCACCATTTTTCGCTCGTCCCCTACGAGGGCGGCATGGTCCTACGGTTCCCGGACCGCCGGGGTCGGCCGGTCAAGCGCATGCGACCGCAGCCGAAACTGTTTGGGGCTTTTCGCGAAGCGGCGGAGTGGAACGAACTGATCGGCGTGCGCAACGTGTCGCAACTCAACCGCGCGCTGATCAAGGGTCGAGGCGGGCACCTGATCCGCCTGGCCGAGGGATTGCACGAGAAGAAAATCGTCCGCCTCGCCGATATGATCAAGTCGCGGCGGCCGGGTGTACGCCTGATTCTGATCTCGGGGCCCAGCTCATCGGGAAAAACCACGACGTCCAAGCGCCTGGATATTCAACTGCGCGTCAACGGCATCGAGCCCATCACGCTGAGTCTCGATAACTATTACCTGCCGCCCGACCAGAACCCGCGTCAGCCGAACGGCAGGCCGGATTTCGAGCACCTTGAAGCTCTCGACCTGGCGTTGCTTGACGACCACTTGCAGCGCCTGATCCAAGGCGAGAGAGTCGACACGCCGATCTATAATTTTCAGCGGCACGGTCGCCGGGCCGACAAAGTCCTGCCGTTGCAGGTTGGGTCCGATCAAGTGTTGGTCGTCGAGGGAATTCACGCCCTCAACCCGCGGCTGTCGGAGCACATCGCGCCGGAAGCGAAATTCAAGATGTTCGTCTCGGCCCTGACGCAACTGAACATCGACGAGCACAACCGGATATTCACCGCCGACACGCGGCTGATGCGCCGTATCGTGCGCGACCGCCTCTTTCGCGGCTACAAGGCGCGGGACACGATCCACTTGTGGGACAGTGTGCGCGCGGGCGAAGCGCGGTGGATCTTTCCCTTCCAGGAAGACGCCGACGTGCTGTTCAATTCCGCGTTGATTTACGAACAGGCCGTGCTTAGCGTCTACGCTCAACGCTTCCTGCAGGAAGTGCCGCGGGAGTCCGACGCGTATCTGGAAGCCCACCGCCTGCTCAACTTCCTGCGAATGTTCATTCCCATCCTGCCCGAGGAAGTGCCCGGCACCAGCCTGCTGCGCGAGTTCATCGGCGGCAGCGTGTTCGCTTACTGATTCCAATTTGCAGAAGCGACGGCGGGGTACTATGCTTCGCGCGGGGGCAAAAACATCAGAGGTTCATGTTATGGACTGTAAGGCTCGCCTGTTTTTTGCCTTTATTCTCCTTTGTACCGTTTTCGTTTTCTTCGCTTGTGACAATGACTCTGGGCAGGCTGACGATGACGACTACCCGGCCGCAGACGTCGTTCAAACCGGCATCGAATACATGAAAAGCGATACGCCCGATGACCTGACCGCCGAACTGATCGCCGGGGGCGCAACCGGTTGGGAAGGCGTAGAGGCCGCGACCGCCGCCGATGGATCGGTTTTTGTCGTGGCGCAGCGCTCCAGTCAGATCGTCGTATTTCGCATTGACCCCGACAAGACTGTCTCCGAACTCGTCGTGCCCGAGCGCGGTTGGTTTCCGCACCTCGCGCTGGATGGGTCGGATCAGCCGCACGTCATGTTCTTCTCGCCCGATGCGACCCGCATCATCGTGGCGTCGTGGCAGGGTGAGGCGTGGCAGATTCGGGAAACGGCGAGCGGCGCGGGGTATCCGCCGCCCGCCGCGTTCACCGTGGATGCGCAGGGCTATCCGCACATTGCGCGCTCGGGGATTCATTCGGACGACGGACTCACGGTGCTTCGTTTCGACGGCGAGCAATGGCAAAGCGAAGAGATCGACGACGTCGCCGGGGACGTTGCGCACGTGGCGATGCGGATAAATGACGAGGGCCGGGAGCAGGTTCTCGCGCTGGCCGAAGGCGAGCCTCTCGGCGAATACAGCACGTATCGTCTCTATTCGCTCACACACAACGGGGTGAATTGGGTTTCGTCCAGCACGGACCTCGGCATTTTCGATTATGGCTTCGAAGCCGCCCTTGCCTGGACGCCGGACGGCGCGGCGCATTTTGTCGGCGGTGATTACATAGCCGACCACGTGACCGACCGCGGCGGCGAATGGAACAGCGCGAAACTGGAGGGAATCGATTCACGGGGTGTTTCGCTCGCGGTAGACGAGTCAGGCGACCTGCTGTTTGGCGGCCGAGATGCTCGGACCGATTGTCTCGTTTACGGGAGATACGACGGTACGTGGGACCTGTGGTCGGTCAGCCCGGAAATCGGCGACGTGCAGCACACGGCGATCGCGCCGGGCGCGCCGACGATCGTCTACGTCACGTTGAGTGATTTGCGTTTTGCGAGAAAAACGGACGCGAGTTGGGAAAACGCTGTGATTGACGCCGCCGTTTTTGTCGACGGTTTTGGTGAGGCGGGAAATCCAAACGTCGTATTGAGTGAAGACGGAACCACGCACGTCGTTTGCTCGCAGCAAGGCGGTGGTGGTTTTGATCTGGCCTACACGACCGACACATCGGGTTGGGTTCCCGAACTTCTGGCGGGCAGCGAGTGGGACCATATGCCGATGCTCGCCGTCGGTTCCGACGGGACCGCGTACTTGCACGTGTGGCAAACTTATCGGGTTCGCGACGGCGACGGATGGCACGATTCCGTGCAGCAACCGCCCATGGTCGCAGACGGCGTCTATCGCGCCCTGGCAGTCGGCCCCGATGACCAGCCCGTGCTCGGTCTATACAATTACGACACGCACGAAGTCATCACGATGGCCCAGGACGGGTCCGGTTGGCTTGACCAAAGCCTCGTGACGCTGGCCGAAGGATTCGGTGATGTTTACGATGGCCTCCGTTTTCGGGTTGATGGGTCGGGTTCTTGGCACATTGCCTACATCGAATGCTCGCGGGTGTTCCATTACGTGGGCGCGGCCAACGGTTTCGTCGACGAAACGGTGCGGCCGGAAGGACTCGACCACGCTGACTCGCTGGAGTTAGCGGTGGACGGCGAAGGGACTCCGCACCTGCTGATGAAGACGAATGAGGCGCTGTATGAAGCTGAGCGTCGCAACGAGGCATGGTGGCTGACGGAAGTTGAATCGAGGAACTGTGAAGCCCCGTTTGCCACTTTTTCCGGCGACGGCGCGTTGCATCTGGTCTACACGGTGAACCGCGAACTCTGGTACGCGACCAACGCCACGGACACGCCGCGCCGTTTCCGCCTCGCCACGTTGACGCAGGGAAAGCACAATCCGCAACTCGTCATCGACGATGACGGCCGCGTGCAGGTTTACGCGCTCGAGTCGCACGGCCTTTGGCGCTTCACGTTCACGCCGTAAAGCGGCGCGGGCGCTGGGCGCGAAGGTTTTGTGGACGGAGGACTTGCAGCACGGCCGGAAAATGGCAAGCGTCAAGATCGTCAATCCGTTTCTCTAGCGCCGCTCAGCGGGGGATTTTGACGCCTTTATCGCGCGCGACACGCTCGGCCAATTCGTAGCCGGCGTCGACATGACGCATAACACCTGTGCCGGGATCGCCCTCGAGCACGCGGGCCAGGCGGCGGTCGGCCGCTTCGCTGCCGTCGCAGACAATCACCATCCCCGCGTGCAGGCTGTAGCCGATGCCTACGCCGCCACCGTGATGAAAACTGACCCACGTCGCGCCGTTGCTTGCGTTGGCCATGGCGTTGAGTAGCGGCCAGTCAGCCACGGCGTCGGACCCGTCTTTCATGCCCTCGGTCTCCCGGAAGGGGCTGGCGACGCTGCCGCAATCCAGGTGGTCGCGCCCGATGACGATCGGCGCTTTGACCCGGCCCGTGCGCACCATCTCGTTGAATTTCAGCCCGGCCTTCGCCCGATCGCCGTAGCCCAGCCAACAAATGCGGCACGGCAGGCCCTGGAACGGCACGCGCTCCCGAGCCAGTTGCAGCCAGTTGGCCAGCATGGCGTCGTCGGGAAACAGTTCCATGAGCGCTTCGTCGGTCGCGTAGATATCCGCCGGGTCGCCCGAAAGCGCGGCCCAGCGAAACGGCCCCTTGCCCTCACAAAAAAGCGGACGGACATACGCCGGTACGAAGCCCGGGAAGGCGTAGGCGTTCTCGACGCCCTCGTCGAAGGCGACGGTGCGGATGTTGTTGCCGTAATCGAAGGTGATCGCGCCGCGGTCCATCAGCGTGAGCATGGCGCGCACGTGGCGGGCGCACGTTTGGCGGGCGGCGCGTTCGTAGGCGGCCGGGTCGGCATCGCGCAGGGCCAGCGCGTCGGCGAGGCTCATGCCGCCGGGCACATAGGCGTTGCGCATATCGTGCGAGCTGGTTTGATCGGTAAGGATATCCACGTCGATATTACGCGCGATGAGTTCTTCCAGCAGATCCGCCGCGTTCATCTCCACGCCGACCGATATCGCGCGATGTTCCTGCTTGGCGGCGGCGACTTGGTCCAGCGCCGCGTCGAGGTTGGGTGCCCAGGTGTCGAGATAGCGCGTGTCGAGACGCTTTTGGATGTGGGCCGGATCAACCTCCGCGAATAGGGAAGTAGCGCCCGCCATCGACGCGGCCAGCGGCTGCGCTCCGCCCATGCCGCCCAATCCGGCGCTGACCAGCAAGCGCCCGGCGAGGCTGCCGCCGAAATGCTGCTTGGCCGCCGCCATGAAGGTTTCGTAGGTGCCTTGCACGATGCCCTGCGTGCCGATGTAAATCCACGAGCCGGCGGTCATCTGGCCGTACATGATCAGCCCGCGCTCCTCGAGTTCGTGGAAGTGCTCCCAGGTGGCCCATTTGCCGACCAGGTTGCTGTTGGCGATCAGCACCCGCGGCGCGTCCGGATGCGTGCGCAGGATGCCGACGGCCTTGCCGCTTTGCACCAGGAGCGTTTCGTCGTCTTCCAGGTCTTGCAGCGCGCGCACGATCGCGTGGTACGCCGGTATGTTGCGCGCCGCTTTGCCGCTGCCACCGTAGACAATCAGATGATCGGGGTCTTCGGCGACCGCGGCGTCCAGGTTGTTCATCAGCATGCGCAGCGCGGCTTCCTGCAGCCAGCCTTTGCAATGCAGTTCGTTGCCGGTGGGGGCGGGGATTCCGGGTTTGGGATCGACGATGCGGGACATGGCAGGCTCCTTTCGGAAACGGGGACGCGAATATTCTAGACCCCCGGCGCGCCGGGTCAACACAGCTTCGTTATCTCTGGGCGGCTTTCGTATGTATGCCTTGAGTTTCTAATCAACGAAACCTATTGCGCGGGCCACTTCGGGTCAAAGTAGTCTCTTTCTTGCGGTACGTCACTTTTGTTGTACGATACCGCCCATGAAAACCGGTCCCCGCCAGGCCATCGTCGCCGTCACGTATCGCTGCAACGCCCGTTGCAGCATGTGCGATATTTGGCGCAAAGATCACATCGACGAAGTGGAGCCAAGCCTCTACTACCACCTGCCGACGAGCCTGCGCGAAATCAACCTCACGGGCGGCGAGCCCTTCTTACGCAACGACCTGGACACGATCGTCGCGGTCATGCTCGAACGCGCGCCACGCGCCCGCATCATCATCAGCAGCAACGGCTTGCTGGTCGACCGCATCACGCGGCTCGCGCCCCGGCTCCGTGAACTGTCACCGCATCTGGGCGTGCGCATCAGCATCGACGGCGACCGCGAGACACACGACCGCGTGCGCGGCGTCGAGGGAGCTTACGACAAGGCGTGGGCGAGCCTGGCGGCGCTTCGCAAGGGCGGCGTGCGGGACCTGGGCATCGGTTTCACGATGGTCAACGGCAACGAAGACCAGATGCTGCCGCTGTACGATCGCGCTGCCGGCGAGGGGCTGCAGTTCACCAGCACGGTGGTGCACAGTTCGCCGATCTTTTTCGGCGAGCAGAACGACGTCGCGCCCGATCGAGACAAGGCGGCGGCGGCCTACGAGCAATTGCGGCGGCGGCAACTGGCCTCGCTGCGTCCGAAAGATTGGTTTCGCGCCGCGTTCACCGCCGGGCTGCGCGACATGATCGAGGGCCGCCCGCGCCCCATCATGTGCGAAGGCGGCACGGCGTTTTTCTTCCTGGATCCCTACGGCATGGTTTACCCCTGCCACGTCAAGGATTGGCCGATGGGACACCTGGAGGAAGGCTACGACCGCCTGCTGGCCCGCAACGACGACGTGCTGGAGCGCGTGCGATCCTGCCGCGAAAACTGCTGGATGACCTGCACCGTCGCGCCGATGATGCGCCGCGATTTGACCGCCGTCGCCGCCCGCGTCGGCTGGGACCGACTGCGCGCGCTGGTGAGGTTGTACTGATGCGCGTGGCGATGCTCGGCCTCAAGGGCTTGCCGGGCACCTTCGGCGGCGTCGAACGGCATGTGGAACGCCTGGGGGCGGAGTTGGTCAAGCGGGGACACGAGGTTGTCGCTTACGTGCGGCCGTTCTATACGCCGGAGCCGATTGTTTGCGACGGCGTCCAAACGCGACTACTGCCCACGATTCACAGCAAGCACCTGGACGCCACGGTGCACACCTTTCTGGGCGCTTGGCACGCGGGGCTTTCCAACTTCGACATCGTGCACTTCCACGGCATGGGCCCGGCGGCTTTCGCGCCGATTGCGCGCCTGCTCGGGCGGCGCGTGGTGGTCACCTTGCACAGCCTCGATTTCCGGCGGGACAAGTGGGGCCGTTTCGCCAAGTGGGCGTTGCGGCAAAGCGAAGCCGTCGCCGTGGCGGCCGGGCACCGCGTAATCTGCGTCAGCGCCGCCATCGCCGCGCGGCACCGTTTAGATAAGGTCGTGCACATTCCCAACGGCGTCGGGGCGGCCATGGCATTGCCCCCGCGGTTGATCCGCGAAAAATGGAACCTGCAGGGTGGCGACTACGTGCTATTTGCGGGGCGCGTCAGCCCGGAAAAAGGCGTGCATCACCTCGTGAAAGCCTACCGCAACGTGCCGGGCGACCTCCGGCTGGTGATCGCCGGGGGGACCAGCCACACGGATCGCTACGTCGAAGATCTCGAGAAGGCCAAGGATGCGCGGACGCTTCTGGTGGGCTACCAAGACGGCGACACCCTCGCCGAACTGTTCAGCAACGCCGCGGCTTTCGTGCTGCCCTCCGACCACGAAGGCATGCCCGTGGCCTTGCTCGAAGCGTGGAGCTACGGTCTGCCGGCGCTGGCCAGCGATATCGAAGCGTGCCGCGAAGTCGGTGGCGAGCCGGGCGAGCTGTGCTGGTATTTCGCGCCGGGTGACACGGCCGCGCTAGCGGCGCAGTTGACGGACTTGCTTGCTGCGGTCGATCGACGCGAGATGGCCGAGCGCGCGCGTCGTCACGTTCTGGATCGGTACGGCTGGGACGCCATCGCCGAGCGCGTCGAAGAGCAGTACCGCCTCGCCGGGGCGGGATGATGAAGGAACGCTGCCCGCTATGTCGCGCCGTGCATCGAGTGCGACTGTATCGCCGCACGCGTAGCGGCGACGTACACCGCTGCACCGCCTGCGGCTTCGTCTATTCCGCGCCGCGCGGCACGCCGGATGCCGAGGCGCCGTCCGCCTTCACCGACAATCCGGAAGCGTACTTTGAGAACGCGCGGCACCGCATGGAGGTGCTGGCCCGGCATACGGGTGTCACCAGTGGGCGCTTGCTCGACGTGGGGTGTTACGACGGCCCGTTCATGCTGGCGGCGCAGCGGCTGGGCTTTGCTGTCGAAGGCGTGGAGATCGACGAACGCGGCGCCGCGGCGGCCCGCGAGCGAGGGCTGGAAGTCGTCGTCGGTCCGTTCGAAGAGGTGGACCTGCACCCGCCGTATGACGTGGTCACTTTCGTGCACAGCCTCGAGCATTTTGAGGACCCGCTGGCGGCGTTGACCCGCGCGGGCGACCTGCTGCGGCCGGGGGGCGCGCTGCTTGTCGAAGTGCCGGATTTCGACGCCTGGTCGCGCCGTCTGCTGGGGCGACGCTGGCGGCAGTTCATCGCCGATCACTTCCATTTTTTCGAACCGCGCACGTTGCGCCGCTGTCTGGAGGAAACCGGCTTTGCCGACGCCCATTTGCAGAACGTGGGCAAGGTCGCCACGATCGGTTTGCTTGCCGACCGGCTCGGTCGCTACTATCAACGCGGCCTCGGCCGGGTGATGACGGCGGCGGCCGGGCGTTGGGGCCTGCAGAATCGCCGCGTGAGTCTTGATTTGGGAGATATTCTGCTGGCCGTTGCCACCCGCCGGGACCGTGGCTACACTACGGCCGCACCCGTAAGAGTTAACAAGTAAGGCGTACCATGAACCGGGAACGGATATCAGGGCTGAGCGGTTTTTCCGTATTCACCGACATGGTGGTCGTGTTGATCGCCTTTTTTCTCGCTTACGCCTTGGTTAATTCGGTCAAGCAGTTTCTGCCCGGGGCGTATCAGGTGCGCCAACTCTACGAATTGGGTCATTACGGCTGGTGGTTGTTTATCGATCTGGTCACGACCCTGGTGCTGCTCTATTTGTTCGGGTTTTACACGCACAACCGCATCATCAGCTACTTCGACATTCTGCTGAATGTGAGCAAGGCCGTGGTGGTCGGGTTCGTGCTGCTGATTATGGTTTTGTTCGTGCTGCGGGTGCAGGACATCTCGCGCTTGCTCATCGGCACGTACGCGATCGCCAAGTTCCTACTGCTGCTCAATTTCAAGGCGCTGGTCAAGGCGGTGATCGGCAAGATGCGGGAACACGGCTACGACCATATCAAGACGATCGTGTTGGGGTCCGGCGAACGAGCCGCGGCCTTCGTCGAGAAGCTGTTGGTCAGCCCGGATTTGGGATACGAGCTCGTCGGCGTGCTGACTGATCGCGACCGCGGCGAGCCCGATGCGGCGGGCGTTCCCATCTTGGGTCGGGTGAGCGAATTGCGCGCCGTGCTCAACACCACGAGCGTCGACGAAGTCTTCTACGCCATGTCGATCGACAGCGAAGTGGACATCAACGATTTGGTGTTCGCCTGCGAGGAAGTCGGCGTGCGGTTCTCGGTGCTGGCCGATTGGTTCCGGCCGAGCATCGCGCGAACTTCGATCCGCTCCTTGGGCGAAACGCCCGTGCTGACCTTCTCGACCACTCCCAGCCAGGTCGGGCAACTGCTCGCCAAAGGCGTGATGGACCGCGTGGTCGCCTTTGTGGCGCTCGTGATTTTGTCGCCGCTCATGCTGGCGATCAGCGTGGCGATCAAGGTGAGCGGCTCGGGCGCCGTGCTCTTTCACCAAGTGCGTAGCGGCCTGAACGGACGCCTCTTCAAGATGTACAAATTCCGCACCATGGTGGAAAACGCCGAAGACCTCAAAAAAGACCTGGCCGACCAAAACGAGATGAGCGGTCCGGTGTTCAAGATGAAAGACGATCCGCGCGTCACGCACCTGGGTCGTTGGCTGCGGCGCACGAGCCTGGATGAACTGCCGCAACTGTTCAACGTGCTGATCGGCGATATGAGCCTGGTCGGCCCGCGACCGCCCGTGCCCGAGGAGGTCGAGAATTACGAGCGCTGGCAGCGGCGGCGGCTCTCGATGAAGCCCGGCCTCACGTGCTTTTGGCAGATCGCCGGGCGCAATGAAATCGATTTCAGTCAGTGGATGGTGCTCGACCTGAAGTACATCGACAACTGGTCGCTTAAACTCGACATCATCATTATGCTGAAAACCATCCCCGTCGTGCTGCTCGGCCGCGGCGCGCGTTAATCGCCGGACTCGCGTTCGATCCTACTCGCCTCAGCTTCCAATAGATGCGCGGCATCTTGATGTATCTGGCCGGGGGTCGCATCGTCTTCCGGCCCGAGCCGCCGCAGCAGCATTTCCTGATCCGTTAGTACGACGACCACAAAATGCCCGGCCCGCAGGCGCTCGGCGAGATGACGCAACGATTGCGGCTTAAGTTTCGCGAACGTGCAGGTGAGGCAGCGCGGCTCGCTAAAGGTCAAGGCGATCCAGTCGACTTCGGCCAGGGCGCTTTCCAGGTCGTCATGGGAATCGAATTCGCGCAGCACGGCGCGGCTCGAGAGCGGCAGCAGCAGCCGTGAGTTGGCGATCACCGCCGCGTCGTCGGGCACGGCGTCGATAACGAGCCAACCTTTTGCGGAATCGCGGCGATAGAAATCCCTCGAGAACAAAGTCGTCGGATACAAACCGTCTTCCCGGCCGTAGGTGCGGCTTGGTCCGAAAGGGCCGGGCAGGAACGCCGCGGCCACGTTCCACGCCATGACGGCCGTCAACAGGGCGGCGGTGACGAAGCGGCGTTGCGGCAGCCAATCGGCGACGCGCTTGATGCCGATCAACATGGCCGCGAACAGAAATGGCACGAAACCCGCGAGCATGTGCGTTTGCCGGACCGGCAACGCGTCCTTGTGCAACAGGATTTGCAGGATGATCGTGCCCGCCGGCAGCAGGGCAAGCGGCCCGAGCAGCGCCAGGCCGAGCGTCGCGAGCAGAAGCTTGCCGAACAAATAACCGTCTTCCGGGCGGAATATCTCAGCCAGCCAGCCGCTTGGATCGGCAAACACGCTGCGGGTGATATCGCCCCAAAAATCGGGCGATTGCACGCCCGCGAAGCGGTTGTAGACCATCTTGAACTCGGGCGTGTAGGCCGGTATCAGCCACGTAACCGTCACCACGAACCAAACGGCGCCGACGAGAATAGGCGGGGCGATCCAACGCCAGTCGCGGCGTTCGATCAGCGCCAGCACGCCGAAGGCGGCGAGGATCGGCGCATGAGTTTCCTTGCAGCAAACGCCGAGCATCGCCAGGACCCAAAACCAGCGCAAATCGCGCTTCTGGAAGAAATAAAACGCGCCGAGCCAGAATGTCGCGGCGATGGTTTCCGGGTCGAAATTATTCAGCGCTAACTCGTGCACCGGTGCGAACAGCAGCCACGCCAGGCCCGCCAAGAAGGCGTAGCGTTCATCATCGAACAGATGTCGCCCGAGCAAGAACGCGAAAATCGCCCCGAGCGCCAACACAAACGCGCTGGTGAAGTAGTAAGTCGGCGGCCCGGACACGAACATGTAGGGAATCGCCAGCGGGAGAAAAATCGGCCGGAAGTGGCGATGAAAATAGGCGTCGCCCTTGATCGTGTTGAAGCCGATGCGGCCGTGCGCGGTGTTATGCAGGATTTGGTTGTTGACCGCTTCGTCGCGCGGGTCGTAGTTGAAACGATGGACATGCAGCGTGCCGAGGACGAAAGTGAACGCCGCAACCGCAAGCAGCAACCCGGCTATCGTCCAGCGGTGTCGGCCCATCAACCCTCCCTTAGTTCGCCCCGTGAGCATCGTAGAGAAGCGGGCCGAAGCTGGTCAAGCACAGAACCAGGCGTCCCGACCTTCCTCAAACCCGGCCTCCTGCAGGCGCGGGCGGATCAACTCCCGCGCGCCGCGGGTGCCGACGTAAACCAACAGCGGCCACGCCCGCACTTCGCGCAGGCGCTCGACGTGCAAAACTGGCGCCCCCGCATGACAGATGCCGATTTTCTTGGGGTCGATATCAAGCCACGCCCGCACGTGGTGACCGAGCCGCTGCAACGGTCGCACATGCTTGCGACTTAGGCGACCGGCGCCGCAAACCACAATCTCCGGCGCGTCGCACAACGGGCCCTGCGAGAGGAATTCGGCTTTCAGGGCGTAGAACGCGGCGGGCGCGTAGCGAGGATCGACGCGGCTGGCGCGGTTGGCGTGGTCGCGCCAGAAATAGAGCGGCGATTCCACTTTGGCCATCGCGGCGCCGTCGGCCAGCAGGCGCAGGATCAAATCGTAATCCTCGGGGAAATCGCCGTCTCGCCAACCGCCGTGTTCGCGCAACACATCGCGCCGTGTCACCATGGTGGGATGCACGACCGGGCATTCGATAAAACGTTCGCGCACGACGGCTTCGGGCGTGACCAGCGAATTGACCCACTTCGCGTAGGCTTGATAACCGCCTGCGTAGCTTTCCCCCACGGGCGGCGCAATCAGGCACGAAGCGAGGGCGAGATCCGGCCGGGAATGTAGCAGGTCGATTTGGGCTTCCAGTCGATTGGGGGCGCAGCGATCGTCGGCGTCCATGCGGGCAATGAAGGCGCCGTGCGCAGCCGCCAGCCCTTCGTTCAGCGTCGCGACGATGCCGCGAGCGGGCAGGGTGATGACGCGCACACGCTGGTCGTTTCCTGCGGTACGGCGGGCGACGGCGGACGTGTCGTCGGTCGAACCGTCGTCGAGAACCAGGATTTCCACATCGGTCAGCGTTTGCGCCATCAGGTCGGAAAGGGCGTCAGCAACGCGTAGCGCCTCGTCGCGCGCGGGCATCAGAACCGAAACCAGCGGTGGCATCATTTAGTTTACGAAGCGCTTGAGTTCGCGCAGGCGGCGGGTCAGTTCCTCACGCGGCTTCGTGCGATAGGCTTCGGGCAACAGGTCGCGATTGGTGCATTCCATCACGGCGGCGATGGTTTGGTACTCGATTTCTTCCGCGTACACCGGCGGGATGAACTGACGGAACGCGGTTTCGATGTCCTTGGCCAACACGCTCTCCTCGCCGCGGGCGGCCGCTAGGCGTTTGGCGCGAATGCACACGGCTTCGATGTCGGCGCCGGACAAGTGCGGCGCACCGGCGGCCTGGTATTCACGTTCGATGCCGCGCACCCGCGTTTTGATGTGGTTCTTTTTGAGGAAGACCTTGAACAAGGCTTCCCGGTCTTCGGGGGTTTCCGGGTGGAAGAGCGGTATGTGCTCTTCGGCGCGGCCCTGCCGTTTGATATCGACGGGCAACAGGTCCGGCCGCGCGGTCATTAAAAACCACAGGACGCGGCCGCGTAGGGTGGTGTCGGACATGAACGCCGCGATCGTCCCGAAGATGCGGCTCGAAGTGCCGCTGTCACCCTCGGCGTCGCGGTCGCCGATCCAGGTGTCGGCTTCGTCGATGATCACGCCCATCGGCCCCATTTCGCGGAAGATGCCCAACAACTTTTGCAGGTTCGCTTCGGTGACGCCCTGCCACTGGCTGCGAATGTTGAGCAAGCGCACGCAGGGAATGCCCACTTCGCCGGTGAAGCAGGTCACGAGGAAGGTCTTGCCGGTGCCGACCGGACCGCAGATCAGGTAGCCCATCGGCAGTACGTCGAGATGCCCCTCGCGCAGCAGGCGGGAGGCGGTGCGCAGTTCGGCGACGGCTTCGGTCGCGCCGGCGACCATGTCCAGCGTGAAATCGGATTTGACGAATTCGATCAGCCCGTAACACTCCGCCTCGACCAATTGCTTTTTACGCCGCAGGAGATTCTCCACCGTCAACCGCCCGGTGTGACGCGTGGCCTCGGCGATGATCTGCTGGATATGCACGTGCGAGAGCCCGCCGGTCAGCTCGGCTGCGCCGTCGAGGCTGATATCCGAGAACTTGTCCCAGTTGCGCGTGACGGTCTGATGTTCGATGAGTTCCCGCCGTTCCTGAAAGTCGGGCAGGCCGATGGCCACTGGCGCCGAATAGGGATTGCGCACGATGTCTTGGTGCAGTTTCGAAACGTGTTCGGTAATCAGGCAGAAGGTGACGTCGGCCTGCAGGAACGACGGGTCCTCGGCCCAATTGCGCAGATAGATGATCGTGGCGCGGTCGCTTTCGGAAATGTACCCGCCTTCTTGATGCGGGGCGATCAATTCGGCGAACTCGATAATGAGCGCCAGGCTTTTGCGTTCGGCAACGCGTGTGCGGAGATAACGATCGATGAGCGGAAAAAGCTTCGCCGGCTCCTTCGGAACCTGGATGACGTTGCCGCTTTTGCCGTGCACCGATTGATAGGCCTGCATGAAGCGCGCGAAGTCGTTGGCCGTCTCGTTGTCGACGAACGTCAGGCCCGCGGCGCGATCGTAATGAAGCACGAAATCGCGCCCCGCAAACAAGCTGCGATCGAGAAAGGTGCGAAGATTCAAAAACTCGGTTTTGCCCGCGAGCCGCAAGGGCGCCAGGTCGCGCACGTTGCCGTGCAAAATGAACTGGCTGATCGTGTGCGTCGCGTACTCGCGAGCCAGGCGCGCGGCCCACTTCGGTAACGATTGCAGGTATTCGGGATCGATCATCAGTTGCCTCGCATGCAGGTGATCCGCCTCGGAACGATTATCGTATCACACCGTCGCCCGCGCGACGCAAGCGGCATCGACAATCGCCGCGCCCGCCGATTTGCAGGCTTTGGCGCATTCGTCGATGGTCGCGCCGGTCGTGGAGACGTCGTCGACGAGCAGTATCTTCAAGCCGCTCATGTCGGCTTTGGCGGCGAACGCGCCCTTTAGGTTTTGCCGCCGCTGCGTTTGGGTCAACGTGGCTTGGCGGGGCGTGTCGCGCACGCGCCGCAGCCAACCGGGCCGCAGGACCAGGTGTTCGGCGTTGGGCAGCGCCGTGGTCAGGATGATCGATTGATTGAACCACCGCTGCCGATACCGCTTGGGAAAAAGCGGCACGGGCACCACAGCGTCGTACCGGTGCCAACGCAGGCCCAGGTCGGCTACGTGGTAGAGCACGCGGGCCAGGGCGTGGACGGCCGACAGATTTCGCTCGTATTTGAGTTTCTGGATCGCGGTCGCCACCACACCTTCGTACACCACCACGCCCCGGAGGCGGTCGAAATGCGGCGGGTCTTCCAGGCACCGGGAGCAGGTGAACGGCATGACGGCCTTCTCGACGGGCAGGCCGCAGCGGTGGCAGTAAGGCTCGCGAATGAGGTCAATCCGTTCCAAACACGCCGCGCAACCCAGGAACGAATCGCCGGGCGCCAGCGGCCGGCGGCACCAGGGACAAAGATCGGGGAACACCATCCTGACCGCGCCGCGACGCAGCCGCCGCCACAAGGGCACGCGGGTGGTCAGCAGCGTATCGAGCACGACGCTTTTCTCACGCGCCCTGTTTCTTGAGCCGCCCGGCGTAGGCCATCATCAGCGGCAGCAGGTCGGTGCCGTGAACGCGGCCGTGGCCGCCCCGCGCACAAGCCCGCTCGCCGAAGCTGTCCTGGTCGTCGGGGATGACCAACTCCCCGGCGAAAAGCACGGGCACCGGGTGGAAGCTGTGCGCTTTCATGGCGGTGGGCGTGGAGTGGTCGCCGGTGACGCAGATCACTGCCGGGCCGAGTTTTTCGATGCGCGGGATGAGCGCGTCGACTTGCTCGATCACCTTGACCTTGGCGTCGAAATTGCCGTCTTCGCCGTAGCTGTCGGTCTTTTTGATGTGCACGAAGAAGAAGTCGTAATCGTTCCAGACGCGCTCGATCGTGTCGAATTCCGACTCGACGCTGATCTCCAACTTGTCGCCGGGCTCACGCTCGCGGTTGACCACGTCCTCCGCCGTTTCGGCCACGGCCATGTGCAGCAAGCGGGCCACGCCGCGGTAGTCCGGATACGCCGCGACGGCCACCGATTTCATGCCGGTGATGGCCGGGAAATCGGGCAGCTTGTGGTAGGTGTCGAAGCCGCGCGTCAGGATGAAATTCGCCGGGTGCAGTTCCTGGAGCGCCTCCCGGGCCTGACGCAGAATTTCCGCGACGACCTGCGCCGTCTTTTGCGCCGCCGCGTCGTCTTTCGCTTCGGGAACCGGCGCCGGTTGATGCGGCGCCACGCCCGTAGCCTGTGGGTCGGTGTCGATCAGTTCGCCCGACCACCCTTCGCCGCGCAGGTGCAGCACGCCGCGATATTCCTTGCTGTGAAAGAAGCGGAAATCGACGCCTTCGATGTTGACGCGCTCGTTCAGCAGGGCGATGAGTTTCGCCGCGGGGCCGTCGCCGATGCGTCCGGCGCGGCGGTCGAGGACGATCAAGCCGCCGTCTTGTTCTTCAACGGTGCAGAAATTGATGCGGGCGGCTACTTCGCCCACTTGCATCACTTTAGGTTCGAAGCAGCGCGCGCCGAAGTTGGCCAACACACCGCGGCCGATTTCGTAGACCTGTGGATCATGCCCGAACAGCGACAAGTGGGCGATTCCCGAGCCGGGTGTGAAGCCGGGTCCGATCGGATCGTGCACCGCGAGGCTGCCGGCGGCCGCGAGGCGGTCGAGGTTTGGAGTTTCGGCAGCTTCGAGCTCGGTTTGCCCGGCCGCGTTATTGGGGATGCCGCCGAGGCCGTCGTACACCAGCAGTACGACTTTACCGGCGCCGCCTTCACGGTGGGCGAGTTCGCGGATCAATTGAAGTCGGGGGGAAATCGGGTACTTCATCGCATGTTTCTCCACGGATTTCTGCGTGTTCGAAGCATATTCCCTCGACGCGGACCGCAGCTCGGGAGGGGCTTGGTCGCGCCGTCATCGGGCGTTCTGGACGTGCCTAAACCTGCGCCGCCGTTGACGTGATGTCAATCTGCGGCGCGTCGGGGTAGATGCCTTCCAGGTCGTAATAGGGCCGCATCGACTCGAAAAAGACGTGTACGAGCACGTCGCCGAAATCGATCAGCGCCCACATACCTTCGAGTTCACCTTCGGATGCGAACGGCTGCTCCCCGGCCTGTTTCATTTCGGTTCGAATATGTTGGATGATCGTCTGCACCTGCCGCGTGGAACGACCGTGGCATATCACGATGGCATCGGTATAGGAACAAAGTTCGGTAACATGCAGCAGAACGACGTTTTCGGCGTTTTTCTCTTGTGCCAGCTCGGCGACGCGGCGGGCTTTGTCGATGAATTCCAAGTTTTTCTTTTTCCTCCTGGGTTATTGCTCTAAGACAATCCTAACGACTCGGAGGGGCGGTTTCAATCTGCAACCGACACGAAGGCTTCGGCGGACAGGCACGCAAAAATTCGTCCTTCATTGCCAAACCGGCCGCCACAGCGTTATCGTTAGGCTTCGAAGCTTGGTCGGTCGACGCGAGGTGCATAATGGAGAAATGGTTGCTGTGCCTGGTTGCGGTGATGTTGGCGATTCCCCTGGTATTCGCCTGCGGGGATGACGACGATGACGATAACGACGACGCCGGGGCCGACGACGACGCGACGGACGACGACACAACCGACGACGATGCAACCGATGACGATTCCGGCGACGACGACGGTGCGCTCGTGCCGCCCTACGATCCGGAAGACTGCGGCCCGTTCATCGACGCCTGGTACGAAACCTGTCACCTTGCCATCTCCTTCGATGAGCTGGAACTGACCGCCGAAGACGCGATTCGCAGTTGCGAGGATTTTGAATACAACTTCTGGACCTGCGCGATCGATTGTTACACTTCCAACGATGACGAATGCGTGGAGCTGTTTGAATGCGTACAACAAGAATGCGTCGATCCCTAAGCGGTGCGGCGGCCGTCGGCCTCCTGATTTTGCTGACGGTGCTGGCCGCCTGCGGCAACCGTTATTACCAGGCGACTCTGGATACCCAACCCGCGGCGGCTTCCTATGTGGCACCGAACGACGGCGCGCCGGTGGATCGCCTGATGTATCTCATCACCGGCTGGGCGCGATCGAATGAAGGCCACCAATTGGCCGGCGGCGATGCCGACCGGGAAATCCCGATCCCGCTTCCCGTTTTTCTGATCGAGCACCGCGGCGAGTACGTGTTGGTGGATACCGGCATGAATCCCGCGCTGGGAACCGAGCCGTCTCTCTATCTGGGCAAAACCGTCGCCAAGTTGGCCGAGGGGCAACTCCAGCGCCTGACGTTGACGCCGGAATGGAGCCTGCCTGCCCGGCTGCAGGCGATGGATGTCGACCCGGCGAAAATCTCCACGGTCGTGCTGACCCATGCGCACTTTGACCACACGGGCACCAACCGGGCCTTCCTGCACGCCGAGTTCGTTTCCAGCGGCGAGGTGTTCGATGCCGGACGCGGCGGCGGCTTGGCCAAGGGCTACTGGAAAAAAGACTTCCCGGACGAGATGAAAATGAAGCGCATCGATTTTACCGGCACGCCACCGTTTCTGACCTTCACCGGATCCTACGACATGTTTGGTGACGGGGCCGTGGTGCTGGTGCCTCTCCCCGGCCACGACCCAGGCAATATCGGCGTGTTCGTGCGGTCCCCGAAGGGGCCGACGTTGTTGGCCGGCGATGCCGCATATTCGATGGAAAATATTGAACGACTCCATTTGCCCGGCTGGCTGCACGATGCCGAGGCCGAGTGGGATACTCTGCACCGTCTCAAGCAACTGACCGAAACGGCGCCCGAAATCCGCATCATCCCCTCGCACGATCCGCAAGTTTTCCGGGCGTTACCGACGGCGCCGGAGAGCATGTGAGGCGCAGAGTCGAAGAGGCGCACCCGTGACCATTCGAGCGCTGCGAAAAACCGATCTGCCGCAAGTCGCGTCCTTGTATGCGACGCGTCTGGTCAACTCCACCTATGCCCAGTTGGGCGGCGGCTTCTTGCGTGAACTGATCGCGGGCATCGATCGCTCACCGCAGGGAATCGTGCTTGTCGACACCGACGACGCCGGCGTTAGCGGCTTCATGGCCGCGGCCACCGATGTCGAGGGCCTGTTCGCGTGGCTGAAAACGCACCGTCGTTGGGCGCTGGGGTGGCGGGCGGCGCTCGGCTTGCTGCGGCGTCCGACGCTGCTGCCGCAGCTTCTGCGCACCGACGACTATTTCGCCAAGGTCGATCACGCGCACATCCAGGCCGAACTGTTGTACGTCGCCGTGCGGCCGGAACTGGCGCGCTCCAAGTTGTCCTCGCGCTTGCTGGGTGCGATGCTCTACGCCCTGCACGTGCGCGGCGCGACGGCGGTGCGGGTGACGTGCGAAAAAGACAACGACCAACCCCAGCACTTGCTGCGGGCGTTCGGATTTACGGCGCGGCACGAATTCACATTCTACGGGAAGCCGATGGTCTTGCTCGCTCATGATCATGTGGCGGAGGCACGCCTTGAAAAATAAAGCCTGGCCGCTGATCTGGTTGATTCTCGCGGCGACGATATTTGCATGCAGCCCGCCGCCGCAGCCGGGCGGTGTCGCATTCATCTCCGCCACGGGACCGGTGGAGGCCGGGGCGCCGACTCAGTGGGAGGTCATCTATCGCGCTCCCGAGCAGATGCCCGCCGGCGCGCAGGTACGTATCTTGTTTCCGCACCCCTATTACAGCAATCGACCGCCGAATGTGTTGCCGCAGATACGGAATCCGAAAGAAGACGGATATTGCGCGCTGTACGTCGACGGCAAACCGACCCCGCTGAACGTGGCGGAAACCGCGCTCTATCCCCGCCATTTGATCGCCAACGCGCGGTCCGGCGGTTGGGACAAGGGCGCCGAATTGCGCTTCTTACTCGGCGAAGGAAAGACGTTTCGTTTTCCGCACGCGGCCTCGAAGAATTTTGCTCCCTTCGTGCTGGTCGATCTCCGGGGCGACGGCGATTTGCAGAAGGCCCCGGCCAAAGGCGTGGTGGACATCGGGCCCGGCCCGGCGACGACGATGCGGCTTACCGCGCCCGCCTGGATGGCGGTCGGCGAACCGTTTGGCGTGACGCTCACGCACTTCGACCGTTTCGGCAACCCGACCGCGCGTGTGACCGGTCCGCCGCCGAAACTGGAGATTGCCGGCGGCGAGACGGCGGCCGGGCGTGATTTTCCGCCTGTTAACGACGCCGGTTTTCGGCGTATCGATAACGTGACGCTCGACCGACCGGGCGTGTACCGCTTCGTTGCCGCGTTCGCCTCCGAACCGAACGACAAGGTGGTTTCCAACCCGTTGCGGGTGGAGGAGAATCCGGCCCGGAGGTTGCTGTTCGGTGACCCGCACGGCCACTCGACGATCAGCGACGGCGCGCAGTCGGCCGATACTTTCTACGAGACGGCGCGGGGCGCGGCCGCGTTGGATTTCGCCGCGCTGACCGATCACGAGTGGCAAATCGACCCCGGGGAGTGGGCCGACATGCAGATCCATTGCCGCAAATTCGCGACGCCAAGGTTCACCGCGCTACTGGCGTGGGAATACAGCCTGGGCGGGCACGGCATCGTCTACTACCCCACCTGCGACGCCACGCCGCCGATCGGCGAGGGCGGCACCCGCGAATTATGGCGCGTGGCGCTGGGGCGGGGACGGGCGGCGAGCTGGCAGCGCCTGGGCTCCGGTTTTCGTCTGGATTTCGGATTCAAGCCCGCGCTATGGGAAACCCTGCGCACAACCGACGCCTTTTTCGTGCCGCATACTTCGGCGACCACCGACATGGGTGACGAAGCCGATCAGGATGACGGCGAGCGCATTCCGCTTTACGAAGTGTACAGCGGCCATGGATCGAATTTTTCCGCCGCCGACCCCGATCGGGTACCGAATTTCGCGTCATCCGGAAGCATTGTGCGACTGCTGAACAACGGACGGCGCTTCGGGCTTATTGCCGGCAGTGACTCGCACGACACGCGCCCGGGAATTGCCACTTGGGGGCGTGCGCCACCGGGGCTGACCGCGGTGTGGGCGGCCACGCGCGGCCGCACGGATCTCATCGAAGCCATGCGTCAGCGCCACACGTATGCGACCACGGGTCACCGCAGCATCATCGAATTCACAGCCAACGGCGAACCGATGGGATCGCGCCTGATCACCGCCGCACCGGTGCATTTAGGCTGGAATATCATCGGCGACGGCAAACTCAAGCATCTTGAGATTTGGCGAAACGGCGTGGTGTGGCGAACGACGGAGTTGAAAGATGTGCTCGACGCGACGGGGGAGACCGTCGACTCGGATCACCTCGGACCATGTTGGTATTTGCTCGTTGTTCACTTGACCGACGGCGGCCGGGCTTGGACGAGCCCGGTCTATGTGGACGATCCCCGCACGCTGCAACTGGACAAATTCGCAGCCACCGACGTCGGGGGCGTAAACGAGATCGTTATTCACGGCAAAGCCGGCACCGGCACACGGAAGTTGACGCTGTTGCGACAGCACGGAGACGACGGTATGCCGGGGCACGTCGGCTACGAGCCGGTCGGCGAGTTCGATTTGGACGCCGGCCAAGTCAACTACCGCGAACCCTTTTCGATCGCCCCCGGTCTCACCACGTACTACTTGATCGAAGAACGCAACGAGAAAGGCGTATTTCGCCACGGACCGGTCGCGTTGGTGCGCTACCCGGGCGCGGAATTCGTCGGCGGAAACTTCCGCTTTTTCGCGTGGCGGCGTGGCAGCGCGGCGAACGTATACATCAGGGATCTGGACGGGCGCATCGTCCGTACTCTACACTTGCCGCTCGGACAAAAAGGATTGATTCCCATCACCTGGGACGGCAAGGACGAATCGGGCCACGCGGTCCGCTCCCTCGCCTTTTTCCAGGTTCACGAGGGCGATCGTCGCACCCGTTGGCGCGCGTTGGTTCGCCCCCCCGAAGAAGAAGGAGTGCTATGAGCCCGACGATCGCCATCATCGGCGGTGGCCCGGCAGGGGCGACGTGCGCGTGGCATTTGGCGCGCGCCGGAGTTCGCACGCTTCTTTACGAGCGCGACGTCGAGCGGGAAAAGCCCTGCGGCGGCGGATTGACCGAACGGGCGTTTACCGCGGTGCCGATGCTCGCGGAAGTCGACTTGGATTGGAATGAAGTCGGCACGTGGCGGATGGTCGTGGGCGATCGTGAGGTTGCCGTGGAATTGGAGCGTCCGCTGCGTGTTGTCTCGCGGCGCGACTTGGACGGCGTGCTGCGCCGGGAAGCGGTCAAAGCCGGCGCGGCGCTGGTGGAAGAACCGGTGCGGGAATTGGCGCGCATGGGCGGCGGCGGTTGGCAAGTCAACGATCACATGGCGGACATCCTCGTCGGCGCCGGGGGGATGAAATGCCCGCTGGCGGCGCATCTCGGATTGGAACTGCCGAAGGAAGAAACGGCGGTCGCGCTGGGACGTTTTATTCCAGGTACGTTTGCGCCGGAAATCGTGACGGCCTTTTTCCCCGCGCAGCAATCCTACGCATGGTTCTTCCCCCGGCGAGATCACGCCAGCCTCGGGCTCGTCATGCCGGGGGCGTCGTTCAACACCGAAGCGGCCAAAGAGATGATGACCGATTTCGCGGTGCGGCATCTTCCGGAATTCAATTGGGATGATATGACGCCTTTCGGTTGGACCGGCCCGGCGGTGCGCGATTGGAGTTCAGCGCGACGGCGCTTTGCCGGCGAGGATTGGTTTCTTGTGGGCGACGCGGCCGGTCTATGCGACGTAACGACCGGCGAAGGCGTCCCCTACGCTCTGGCCAGTGGCGCGCTGGCTGCCGACGCGATTCTCGCCGGCGATCCGGCCACGTACGAGTGGCGCGTGCGATTGGAACTCGTACCCGACCTGGAAAAATCCAGCCACCTGCAACCCAAGTTTTTCCGCGGGTGGATGCTTCGTGCCGCCTTACGAGCGCTGGGCCGCAGCGGCACCTGCCGACGTATCGCCTCGGAATTGGCACACGGCGAGCAAGACTACCTGACGCTACGCGATCGGGTGTATCGAAACGGGTGGCGCATCGCTCGAGAATTCGTTACCGGGCGCGTCTAGCGCCAGAAGGGCCGCAGCACTCCGTACGCCAGGTACGCGCCGATGATCGTGCCGATGATGGCGTAGGGGATGATGATGCGAAAGCCGGCGGTATCGAAGGGAAGGTTTTTCCGCTCCCACGCTTTTTCAATGCGCATTTCGAACGCCAGCCGCGCAAAGGCGTTGAGTTCGATTACGACCAGAAAAATCATCGCTACGAACGCCGAGGGGTCGCGCCCGCAGAGGCACAGGGCCATCGAGCCGATGCCGCCGACCAAAGACGCGACAGCCAGCAACGGTTTGAACAGGTAGCGTAGCGAACGCAGCAGCCAGAACGTCAGCAGCGAACCCAACACCAGGCAAGCCAACACGAATCGAACGCCGGTTGCGGTCAGTTCGGCCGTCGATGGTTCTTTGAAGTAGTCGATGAAGCGCGGCAGCAGAACGTAGCCGCCCATCGCCATCGACAAGAGCGCCATGACCAACACGGCGGCGGCGGCGGTGTCTTTGGCATGTTTGACCAACACGTGACGTTCGCTCGCGACGTAGTCGGTGATCGATTCGATGGACGTGTTGATGATCTCAAACGCGGGCACGAGGCAAATGGCGATCAGCAGAAGCCCGCGCTCTTCAAAAGGCACGTCGAAGGTGACGTAAAACGCCATGGCGAAGATGGCGAAGAAAATGTGAAAACGCATGTTCCGCTGCGAGTGCAACGTGTAGATCAACCCCGCAAAGGCAAATACAAAACTGCGGCCAAGTTCTCTAACGGCGCGGGTGGGGTGTAGTTTGGTCGGCATAAAGGCCTTCGGCAGCGGCGCTCATTCTCCCGGAGCTAGGGGCCGGGCGTGGCGTCGTCTTCGCTGGTTTCCGGTTGCTCTTCTTCCGGCTGCTTGGTGACTTTCTTGATTTTGATGTTGACGTCTTTGGCGCCGTCGACACCCTTGAATTTCGGGTCGCCTTCGAAGATGCCCATATTCTTCAGAACACCGCGGCGTTTGAGTCCATCGGAGAGGTACTTGAGGCCGAAGATCTTCCAGCGGCCGCCGGCTTCCATGATGAAATTGATTTCGGTTTTGAATTCCTTGCCGTCGGTCGTTTTCAGCGTGATTTCGGTGCCGCGGTACACGACCACGCCCTCCCGCCGAGCGATTTCGCGCCCGAGGGTATAGCCGGCGAGTTCCACTTGCCGGCCCAGCAGGTCCTTGTTTTTATCCATGAACGCGCGCTTGGTCATCATGAAATACGCTTGCCAATATTTCCGCCCTTGGCCTTTTTGCAGCGTGGCGAAATCGTCTTCGGTCAGCAAGGTTTCCTTTAACAGTTCGGGGTCTTTTTTCACGATCGAAGCGACGTATTTTTGAACCAACTCGTCGGCGGTGGCGGGGCCGGCAGTGAACCCGGCTGAAGCCGCCTCTTTCTTTTTGCCGCAACTCGAACAACCCGCAAACGCGGCGACGAGCACCAATACGCAGAAAAGAAGAAAATACCGTCGCATTTGCATGCCCTCTCCATTAGCCTGGGAATTCGGCGCTACCGTATCCGATGTACCGCAGCGATGCAAGTTTGCCGACTGACTTGCGTTTTGCACCCATTTCCGGAACATAGTTGGGCCAATACGGTCACCATAAATAAAAAGTGGTTTTACGAATCTGGTTCGGCCCGAACTCGAACGACGCGGCGGGCGTCGGGAGTGGCCGGCGAGAACACGGAGACTTAATCGGAGGTTTCGCGATGAGTTCGACAACTAGCGGGAAATGGACGGCGTTGGCGTTGATTGTGGTGCTCTTCCTGGTCACCGCGTGCTCCAGTACCGAGGTGGTCATTGTGCCGGAGTCAAGCGAGGACATGCCCGCGGAATGCGCTTTGGTTCAATGGCCGGATTTGTCGGATCACGAGAAGATCAAAGTCCATTACGACCAATGCATGGCCGGTGACGCCAAACAGTGTTTCCAGTTGGGTCGAGACTTTCGCAACGGGCGCGACGTCGAGCAAGACGACGTGCTGGCCGCGTGCGCTTTTCGCCGCGGATGCGACGCCGGAGAATGGCGCGCCTGCAACGACTTGGGTTTCCTGTACGACAAAGGATACGGTCTCGTCGAAGATCAAGCCGCCGCGTCCAGCTATTACGAAAAAGCCTGTGGATTGGAATTCGGCATTGGATGCAACAACCTGGGGTTGCATTACAAAAGAGGCAAGGGTGTCCCCAAAGACCTCACGCTCGCAGCCGAATTCTTCAAGAAAAGCTGCGACAGGGGGCACGCTTCGGGTTGCTATAACTACGCGAAAGCCCTCGACAATGGCCACGGCGTGGAAAAAGACCAAGTCGCGGCGACCAAAATTTTCCTCAAGGGATGCAAGCAGGGCTCGGCGAAATCCTGCACCTTTGTCGGCTTCCGGTTGCGCAAAGGGATCCACATCGAGAAAGACAACGACGCGGGTTTGAAAGCTTACTCGCGAGGTTGCCTGCTGGGCTCTAAGCAGGCGTGCTACAACCTCGGTTGGGTATACGACAACGGATACGAAGCCGAACAAGACTACGTGAAAGCTCGCTGGTACTACGCGAAAGCGTGCAAGAAAGGTAAAGGATCCGGGTGCACGGGGTATGGATACTTGCTGGAAAAAGGCTACGGCGGCGATGTCGATTACAAACAGGCGTTCACTTATTACCAGCGCGCCTGCAGTAAAAACGACGCGACAGGGTGTTCGAACCTCGGCTACTTGTACCGCATGGGCCGAGGTGTTGAGCGAAACGGTAAGAAGGGCATCGAATTCTATGAACGCGGCTGCAAAGGCGGCTCCGTCCAAGGATGTTACAACATGGGCATCTGCCTGCGCGACGGGCTCGACATCGCGGTCGACGAGGCGAGGGCTTACCTCATCATGCAGAAAGCCTGCGCCAAGAACCACGGCGGCAGCTGCACTTCGGAAGGGTACTTGCTGTTGGAAGGCCGCGGAGTCGATAAAGACCGGGCGAAAGGTCGGCAGATGCTCAAAAAAGGTTGCAGCCTCGGCAACGGTTCGGGCTGTTACGCCCTTGCGCTCATCTACCGCGACGGCGACGGCGTCAAACAAGACCCGGTGCGGGCGCGCGCCCTGTTTACGAAGGGCTGCGATGCGGACCATGAACCTTCATGCAAGAGGATCGGCAAACAGCCTGCCAAAAAGAAGTAAACGGCACAGTTCTTGACACTTATATGACGCGTCGTTAGGATTCAGCGCCCCAACCGCGAAGAGGGAGAGCGCGCGTGTACGATCCGACCACTTGGCCAACTGTGGGCGCCTTTTTTGAGGCGATCGACCGGTTTCTCGAGGCTTCGCCCTTGATCAACGGACCGGTCAGCATTCCACTTTCGGCCGTCCTGGCCCTGCTGCTTCTCTGGGGCTTGCTGCGACTCGTGCGCCTGCGCGCGGCGTCCGGCGAGGCCCAGAGCGTGGAAACGGCTCCCGACGAAGACATTCAAGACGCTGAAATAACAGAAGAAACAACGGGCGTGATGGAGCCCGAGCCCACGGCGGTGCATCCTGAGCCGAAACTGGAAGCGGTCGAAGCGCCTGCGGAACTCGTAGCCGAGGACCAGCCAAGCGACGAGGAAATCGAGGCTGAGTTGGAGGCCGTGGCCGATGAGGTGTTCGAGGAGGTTCTCCCCGAGGAAATCGTCGTCGAGCCCGAACCGGAGCCCGAACCCAAACCCGCGCCAAAGCTGAGTTTATTCGCCAGGTTGCGCAAAGGATTGACGAAAACGGCCGGCGGTCTCGTGGGCCGGATCGATCAACTGGTGCGCGGTAGAAAAATCGACGACGAGTTTTTCGAGGAACTCGAGGAAATCTTGTTCACCGCCGATTTAGGCCCGACAACGGCCGAAAAGTTGCTTACTCACCTCCAAGAACGCGTCCGCGAGGAAAACATCGAAGATGCGGTGATGATTCGTGACATCCTGCAGGAGGAAATCGCCAAGATTCTGCGGCCGCACGAAGCGCCCTTGGATGTCGAGAGCAGCAAGCCTTTCATCGTCATGGTGGTGGGCGTCAACGGCGTCGGCAAAACGACAACCATCGGCAAAATCGCCAAGAAATTCGCGGACGAAGGCAAGCGGGTGATTTTTGGCGCCGCCGATACCTTCCGCGCCGCCGCCGACGAGCAATTGCAGGTTTGGGCCGATCGGGCCGGGGCGGAAATCATCAAGCAAAAACCGGGAGCCGATCCGGCAGCGGTGGCGTACGACACGGTGCAGGCGGCGGTCAACCGGGAGGTCGACCTAGCGATTATCGATACCGCCGGGCGGCTGCACACGAAGCACAACCTCATGGAAGAGTTGAAAAAAATAAAACGCGTCATGTCCAAGCTCGACGCGGCGGCGCCGCACGAAGTGCTGCTCGTGCTGGATGCTAATACCGGTCAAAACGCGATTCAGCAGGCGAAAAGCTTCCACGAGGCATTGGGTCTGACCGGGCTGATCCTGACCAAGCTCGATGGTACGGCCAAGGGTGGCTGCATCGTGGGAATTTGCGACGAACTGGAGGTTCCGGTACGATACATCGGTATCGGGGAGCAAATGGACGACCTGCGTCCGTTTATCGCCGACGATTTCGTCCAGGCATTGTTTGAGGCCGCGAAAGGATGAAACGATGTCCGAAACCGGAAAAAACTACCGTAAGGGCGACCCGGTTCGAGGCGCAGCCATTCTGATGCTTTCATGTGAACGCAGGGGAATCACCGGCCAGGCCGCGCGCGACCTGGTGCAGGGGATTATCGGCGATTTGGGCATCAAAGAAGCGCAAGTCCGGCGATATCTGAGAAAACACCGCGACGAATTACTTGCCGTTTTGGAAAATCAGGTCGAAGCCTGATCCCGCCCGAGCACGAATATTGAGATTGATGAAGATAGTACCGCGTAGTGTCCGGGGAGATCAACGAAGGCACGGCGCAGGCAGCCATTTCCGCCGGCAGATCTCTTCCGTGAGCAAGTCGGCCATCAAAGCGTGCCCGCCCGGCGTGAAGTGGACCTCGTCGACGAAAAGCGCTTCGCGGTACGAACGCTCCAAAAAAGCATCGGCGGCATTGAGCGAAGGAACGCCAAGTTCGGTGGCCGTGTCCAGCAGGTTCATGGCTGTGTTGACTTCGTGCAACAAGGGAGGCCATGCGGCGTCGTCGGCGTGTAGGCCGCGTTCGCGGGCTTGCGCGAAAGCCTCGCGCTCAAGTAGCGGCACGACGAGGATTTTTACCCCTTGCGCAACGGCTTTTTGCCGAACGATTTCCACGTCCCGCCGCGCGAAATGAAAGGCGGTGGCAACGTCTACCCGCTTGGCGGGGTCGCTTTCGTATTGGTGGATCACGTCGCCGAAACGAGGAGGGCGAAGCCAGCGGCGCAGCAGACGATACCCGTGAAAACCGGCAAGGCCGCGTTGCACCTCGCGCAGCACGAAGCCGTCTTCCATGGCGCGGCGCAGGTAGAGCAATTTTTCGCTAAAGCCGGGGCTGGCGTACATGACCAGCAAATCCGGCTGGTAATCCAAGAGGCGTTGCTCGATTAAACGCCGCTGCTGCCAGAGCGTCGTGCCGGGAATACCGGCGTTGAGCGCCTCGACATGCAGGCCGCGGCGCTGCAGCCCCGCCGCCAGAAGCGCGGTGTAGGTTTTGTCCACATCGGTAAACGCGCCGTGAGTCGTGGAATCACCGGTGCAAACGATCGAAACGACGCCCGTCGGCTTGGGCATCGTCAAATCCGGGCCGCGAAAGCCGGAGCCGTTGAAGAAATCCTCCATTTGCGCAAAGGGATTGGGGGCGCCGGGCAGCAGGCGGTAGTCGGGATCGTAGACATCGGTGAAAACGGTTTCCTGCGGCAGTGTCGCCCAACCGCCCAGGCGGATGATCCCCTCGCCTACCGCCATAAAAAGCGCGACCGCGAGCGCCGCGAAGAACAGGCGTCGCGGCAGGCGGATCCTTGTGCGGGTCAGCAGGCGGCGAAAAGCCATTTGCGAGCCATCAGAGAGCTCCCCTTGGAAACCGATTCACCACGAACCCTGCTCTGCACGGCGGGCCGGGTCAGCCGCAGCCGCCGCCGCTGTCGTTGTCGTCGTCGTCACCCGCGGCGTCGTTGTTATCATCGTTGTCGTCGTCGTCATCAACGGCGTCGTCGTCGTCATCAACTTCATCATCATCGTCATCAACGGTGTCGTCGTTATTGTCGTCATCGTCACCGATTGTGTCGTCGTCGCCGGTCGTGTCATCGTCGCCGGTGGTATCGTCATCATCGCCGGGATCGGTGAAGGGCGGATCGGCGAAGGGCCCGGGGCCGGGCAGGATGCCGTAGTAAACGCCCAGCCAGTAGGCGATCAGGTAGTCCGCGCCGTGCGTGACGTGTTCGGGGTAATCCGGGTCGTCGCAGTCCAGCAAGTGCGGGCTGCGTTCCCACATTACCGATTCCCAGCAGCGGTCGCTGATTTCCCGCGCGGGCATGATGACCGGGTCGATGTCGAAGCCGGTCAGTTGCTCGATCCACGGGAAATTGGCCAGGATTCCATCGGCCCACACCGAAAATTCGTCCATCGGCAAATCCTGACGGATATTCTCGTGCCGCTGATAGTTCGGCGCTTCGTTCATGTCCACCAAGGATTGATAGGCGTCTTGTTCGATGTACGCCAGATCTTCCGGGTCGCAGGTTTCCAGACGCTTGCATGCTTGGTACTGCACGGCGTCGAAAAAGGGGTTGTGCCCGAAGCCGGATTGCGGGCGGATGTTGATGTTCCAGATGCGGAAAATGTATTCCATGCGCTCGCGGTCGGGCCAATAGCGAAACAGCCCCTGAGCGCTCGAATACACGTTGATGAAGGCGTAGTATTCGCTATACTTATTGAAGAATGCGATCGAGTTGACGATGTAATACAGCCGCTGCCCCTCGAACACTTCGTCGACCAGAGTCCAAAATTCGGGCTCGTTCAGGATAAACGCCGCCTGTGCCGCCATTTGAAAACGCAGGATGCCGTCAATGCTCGCGGCCGCCCAAATGTCACCCCACGGATCGATGATCGTCCAATCGTTGGCGACCAGAGTTTCGATCATCTCACGCACGTCGGTGCGAATCATCGCGCGGAAATCCTCGTCGTCGTCGATGACGTCATACGCCCAGGCCATCGCCCAAAACCACGTGATGTACTTGTCGCGCGATTGATGCCCCAACCAGAAATAGCCTTCGTATTCACCTTCCCCTTCGTGACGAAAATCGAGCCCCAGCGGGTGTTCGATGTTCCAGGGCGGCTCATCCAGCGCGGCGTAGCGGCAGATGTAACCCGGATCGCCGGTGATTTCCTGGCAGATGTGCAGGTACTGGGTAATGCGTTTGACTTCATCGTAGGCTTGCTGCTCGCCGGTGACAGCGTAGCGTAGGGCCTGCGAAACCATGTAGGTCGCAGTCCAATCCTCGCTGTCGCCCGCGCCCCAGGTGCGCTCGATTTCGGTGTAGTTGTCGTCGGTGAACACGATGTCGGAAACGCCGCCGAGGCCCGACGAATGCCACTGTATGAGCCAGTCGGTGTAGTCCTGCGCCTTCTGGTGCAGGTAGGGGTCGAAATCCTGGGCGAGTGCGCCACCGGCAAAAACCAGGCAGATCAACAGGGCGATCGTGAATCGTTGCATGTTCATTTCCTTTCCTAAGCAAGCCGGCCGATTTTCGACTCCGAAGCGGCGGCGGTCAATCGGGTTGTCTATTCCGGTTTTCGCGCGGCGCCCAGCACCCAACCATCGAAGAGGAATTTGCTCTGGTGGACAAGCTGCAGCCCGCCGTTCTCAATTTCGGCCAGGAAGGTCGCGCGGTCCGGAATCGTGTCCCACGGATGGACGGTGAATTTCTGCTGGATGAACGACAACACCGGCACGTCGAAATGGTATTCGCGGGTCAGTTCTTCAAAGAAGAACACGCCGCCGGGCCTAAGTACGCGCACGACCTCGGCGACGGCCGCGCGCCAGTCCGGAACGTGGTGAAAAATCGTCATTTCGAAAACGGCGTCCAGCGACTCATCGGGCCACGGAATGTTTTCGGCGGCGGCGACTCGCAAGTCGAGCGTAGCGCGGATGCTGCGCGCGCGCTTTTGCGCAATCTCGACCATCCGCTCGTCCAAATCGAAGGCGAACAGTCGCTTGGGCCGCAGGACTTTATCGATGGCGGTGAGTCCGTTGCCCGGTCCGCAGCCGATTTCGCCGACGTCGACGAAGTTTCGACCGGGTGTCCAGGAGACCATCTTGCCGATCAGCAACCGCAGCATCAGCGCGCGCGCCGGGTTGTTGATCATCAGCTTTTCGGCGGCGTTGATTTTCATTGCGCCTACCTCAACGTTGATGCCCCTGTTTTCCCAGCAGACTGAGCGCCGGATCAAGCAAGCCGTGACGAATCGCGTACTCGCGGTACGCTTGCACCATGTGCCGGTAATGGGCGCGTTCCTTTTCTTCATCTTCCCCCTCGCGTTCCGAAGGCGCGACGCTGAGGTAGTGCGGGAAGGGCACGCCGGGTTTCATATAGGCCCACACGACTTCGCCGATGCGTTCGACTTGATCGGGAACGTCCCAATTCTGCCGCGCACAGTAGTCGGCGAAGGGCAGGTCGGCCGGATTTTCTGCGTAAGGCACATTGGATGGAATCGCGGCGAAGGTCGTATCGAGAACCGGCTCGCTTTGGAAGGCGTCGAACATCGGCGCGGTGAAACGATCGTAATTGGTCATCGGCGGCAGGCCGAGTATCAATTCGAAGGTCAGCCACATGCTGGCCATGGAGTAGTGCACGCTGGAGATGTGCCCGCGCTTGGCGTAGGGACTCACGATCACGAAGGGCGTGCGGTGCGCGTCAATGTGGTCGACGCCGGATTGCGGATCGTCCTGCGTGATAAAGATAGCGGTTTCCGGCCAGTGTTCGCTTTTGACGATCCAATCGACGAGCAACCCCACACCCGCGTCGTTGTCGGCGACCATGTAATCCATCGTCGGTTCGCCGGTGCTGGTGCCGTACGTGTGATCGTTGGGCACGAGGATGTAAATGAACGGCGGGAACACGCCCATGTCCCATTCGCGGATGACTTCACGCGCTTTGCGCCGGTCACTGACCGCTTGGTTGTAGAAGCCGTAGTTAAAATCCACGTACGCCGCGAGGCGATCGATTTCCTCGGTCAGGATGCCGACCATCTCGCCGTACACGCGGAAGTCCAGTTCCGCGTCCAGCATCTTGTTGAACACGGTGCCCGATTCGGGAATCGTGGCCGGTTCCACGCCGGTCACCGTAAACCAATTGCCCGCTACCCAGTTCTTCTCGACGTAATCGTTCGCGACAACCTGCGTGGCCCAAGAGTGGCCCATGTCGGATTCGTGCGACTCGGAATAGTAATTGTCGAAAACCGTAAACTCCGTGGCCAAGGCGTGCAGGTTCGGCGTGATATTCTCGCCGAACAGCAGCAGGCTGTCGTCGCCCTCGACGCCCGGCAAATCGGATAACACTTGGTCGAAAGTCTTGTTCTCTTTGAGGATGAACACGACGTGTTTGATCTGTTCGGAAGGCTCATTGCGCCGGCTGGGAATCGGCGAGTCGAACTCAACGCCCGATTCATAAAACAGGCTGGTGCGCGAGTTATTCGCCACCACCATCTCGGTGTACTCGGCCAGCGTCTCCTCGCCCGGCATGTCGATCGCCTCTACCGACCCGAGCAAACGGCCCCCCTCCGGCGGTAGTGGATCGGGCGGCGGATCCGACACGTTTCCCGGACCCGAGCCGATGCCCTTGCCCGACAGCACGTAGAGCATATCGTCCATCGGCAGCACCATGGTCGGGTACCATTCGGTGGGGATACGGCCGAGCATTTCGCCGTCGGCGACGTCAAACACATCGATGCTGTTGTAGCCGGTGGAAACGACGAGCAGCATTTCGCCGTCCGGGCTCAGCGCCACTTCCGTGGGCATCGCGCCGTACCCGAGGTCGCCGCTGGGATCCAACGGAATCTCTTGCGTGACGACTAGGTCGACCAGATCGACGCGGTGGATTTCATCGGAGTCGGCGCAGGCGACGAACACGCTGCGGCCGTCGGGCGCGAGCACCATGCCTTCAGGGTTTTTGCCGACTTCCACATCGGCCAGCAGTTCGCCGTCGTCGAGGCGAAAGACCGACACGGTCGACGTGCCCCAATTGGATGACACCGCGCGATTGATCGACTCGGCGATCGCGACCGCGTAAGGATAATAGCCGGTGTTCATCGAGCCGATTTCCAGACCCGACGCCACGTCGATAACCTTGATGCGCTTTCCGTAAGCCAGCGAGACATACATGGTTTGCTCATCGGCCGACAGGCGCACGTCGGTGGGGTAGCCGTAGGCGTCGAACTGCCTCGTTTCGACCAAGCTATCGCCGGCGATCGTGAACTCGCGCACGAGTTCGCCGCGCCCGTCGCACACCCACAGCGTCGTCCCGGCGTCGCTAATGACCATGCCGCCGAAGTGGTGCGGCAGGGCGACTTCCGAGAGGACGGTGAAGGTCGCGGTGTCGATAACAAACAAGGCGGGCGTGCGAGTTGTGGCGACGTAAAGGCGATCGGCCGTCGGGTGGGCGACGATCGACATCGGAAAGCGCTTGACGGTGACCCGTTCGCCAACCGGCGAGAGCAAGCGCCCGTTGGGCAGAATGATCGTGCCGTCTCCCCGCGGGCCGGCGCGTTCGTACGCCTCGGCCGAGGGCGTCGGTGTCGGCGCGACGGCGTCGTCATCATCGTCGTCCAACGTTGCTTCGGACGCGGTGTATGGATCGTTGTGTTCGGGGTTGTCGCCCGTATCGCACGCGAAGAGGAAAAGCGCGAGCAACATGACGATCCAGATTTTGTGGCGCAAGAGGGCGTTCATGGTTCCGCTCCCTGGGTTAGCCCGCATCGGGCAGAATCATCTGCAGCAAGCCGACGAGGGTTTCGAGGAAATTGCGAATCGAATCCGGCTCGAGGTTTTCGTAGAAGTCCGCCACATTGACGGTGAGGAAATCCGGAATCAGCGGCGGCACGCCCAGCACGCTGAGCAAACCGTTAAGGGACGAGGCGTGGAAAGGGTTGTCCACGCCCGGTTCGAGATCAAGGTCGGTGCGGTCTAAGAAGGCGCGGCCCAGGTCGAACAGCGCATCTTCCAACGCGGCGACCAGCGCCATGTCCTCGGCGTTCAGCGTGCCGTAACCGGGAAGCATGTACGCTTCGCCGTCATCGAAGACGCCGTTTTCGTTGGCGTCGTCGTACGCGATAACGTCGTCGGCCTGGTCATCGGTTTCGGAGCGCAAAGACCGCAAAGTCGCTTTCAGGCCGACCATCCCCGAGCCCAAATAAAGGCGCGATTCGTGCACGAGGTCGATCATGTCTTCGTCGATCATGAAGTTGTTGGGGTATCCCGGCGCGGTCAGCATCTCGTCGAGGAAATCAACCACGGCGGCGATGATCTCGATGACGTCGCCGTTGAAGTCGACTTCCATGATGTAGCTGATGTTGTAATCGAATTCCAACGCCAGCAGCGACCCGCCGAAGCCGTCGAATATATTGGCGATGGCCGTGCACCCGAGGCGTTCGGCGCCGTCGAATTCTTCGCCCAGCCAGGCGACGGTTTCGACCACCCAGGTCACCGGCACGTCTTCAATGTAGAAGGGCGGATCGCCGTGCTCAGCCAGCCAATCGGAACTTGCGCGGGTCGTCTCGGCCACGGGCCCGAAAACTCCGTCCTGGAGGAAGGCGATGATCTGGCGGATCAACTCGCGGTTGATGTCGATATCCTTCGCCGCGAGCCCCTCCGGATTGGTATGGCCGTTCTCGGGGTCGACGAGAAATCCGGAAATCAGCGAAATCAACTCCCAGTAACGCAGCCCGCCGGACAACGTGACGCCGTAGTGTGCCTCCGCGTTTTCCGGATCGAACTCCAGAGCGGCCAGGAATGACACCCGGGCCCGCTCCGGCTCGCCGGCCTGCAACCAGTAGCGTCCTTCGGCGATCAAATCCTCGGGGGAAGGGGTGTCGTCGTCATCGTCGCCGCCGGTGTCGTCGTCATCGTCGCCGGCCGTGTCGTTGTCGTCGTCGCCGGCCGTGTCGTTGTCGTCGTCATCGCCGGAGTCGTCGTCACCCGCTGCGTCGTCGTTGTCGTCATCGTCATCATCACCGCAGGCGACAATCGACAAACATACGCAGAGCAACAAAAGGGGTAGGAACCATCGTGGGAAGCATCGGAAAGACATGGCATCGCTCCTTGTGCGAGCGAGAGTAAAAACCCTCACCGTGTGCCACTAAACGCGAGGAGCAGGAAGACGTCAATACCCGCCCCGTGCAGCGCGCCGACGGAGAAACGAATCGCGACGATGACCATCGCGTCAAATCATGGGAACGGGTTGCGTCTACATCTCAGGGGAAAGCGTGTATTCCACGCGCACCTGGAAGGAATCAGCCCAACCCAACATCCAGCAGCATCATTACGATAAAACCGATCATGACGCCGAAAGTGGCCTCTTTCTCAAAACCTTTACGGTGCGATTCCGGGATGATTTCGTCGCTGATGACAAACAACATGGCGCCCGCGGCGAAGGCCAGCCCCCATGGCAGGATCGGTCGCGAAAAGCTCACAATCCCCGCGCCGATCAGGCCGCCGATAGGCTCGACAAGGCCGGTTGCCAGGGCGATTCCGAGCGCTTTCGCTTTGGAGTAATTCAGTGAAATCAGTGCGAGGGCCACGACGAGGCCTTCGGGCATATTTTGCAGACCGATACCGATAGCCAGCGTCAGCCCGTTTTGCACGTCACCGCCGCCGAAGCCGACGCCGACGGCAAGCCCTTCCGGGAAATTGTGCAGCGTGATGGCAATGATGAACAACCATATCCGCTTCAGATTGCCCGCGTCGGCACCCTCAGGACCCTTGATGAAGTGCTCGTGCGGGAAAAATCGGTCGCTGAACCACAAAAACCCGCCCCCAAGCATCATACCCGCGGCCACGATGAGCGCGCCGGTCCAGCCGCCTCCCACGGAGTCCACCGCCGGAATGATCAGCGAAAAGGATGTGGCCGCCAACATGACGCCTGCGCCGAATCCCATCATGATGTCTTGCGTGCGTTGAGAAATGTCGCGCATGAACAGAATCGGCAACGCTCCCACGCCTGAAAGGGCGCCGGCTACGAAACTCGCTACGACACCAAGCAAGGGGATCGGCCACGATGCTAAATTAGTAAGTTCCATGTTAACAACCAGCTTTTTTCATGTTTTCGGTGCAAGGAACGAGACGGATTTTTCTGGTGTTTTTCATCGTTTTTTTCATGCGAGCCATCATACTCTCGTTGCGTTGCCGAAAACAACCGCGCGTTTGGCCGGACCCGCCGTCTGAAGAGATTGAACCCTCTCCAAATCGGTGCTGAATCGGCCGCTTCGCGCTTGCGGTCGCCGGGCGACCAAATGATTTGACACACGTAATAATGTGCCGATATTTCAAGCTCACCTCGGCGAGGAAAGGAATCACCATGAGGCAGATTTGGATACCCCGCGTCGGCGGCCCGGAAGTGCTCGAAGTGCGCGAAACGATCGACCCGACGCCCAAACCCGGCGAGGTGCGGATTCGCGTCGAGGCCAGCGGCATCAATTTCGCGGACATCATGGCGCGTATGGGCATGTATCAGGACGCACCGCCGGTGCCGTCGGTGGTCGGCTACGAGGTCGCTGGCAAAATCGATAGGGTCGGCGACGCGGTGGAAGGCTTCGCCGTCGGGGATCGCGTGGCGTCGTTCACCCGCTTCGGCGGATACAGCGACGTGGTCGTTGCGTCGGTCGACCGGATATTCCCTTTGCCGCCGGAGATCGATACCAAGACCGCGGCGGGAATTCCCGTCAATTTCCTGACCGCGTGGCTGATGCTCGTGCGTTTTGCGGGGGTGAAGGAAAACGACACCGTGCTGGTGCAAAACGCGGGCGGCGGCGTCGGGCTCGCGGCGCTGCAAATCAGCCGCGCTTTCGGCGCCAACGTGATTGGGACCGCCAGCCCGGGCAAACACGAACGCCTGCGGGAAATGGGGGCGGCGCACTGCATCGACTACCGGAGCCTGGATTTCGAGACCGCCGTCAAGGATTACACGAACGGGCGCGGCGTGGACGTCGTGATCGACCCGGTGGGCGGTAAGTCGTTCAAGAAGAGCTTTCGCTGCCTGGCGCCGCTGGGGCGGTTGGCGATGTTCGGCGTGTCGAGCTTTGCGCCGGGCAAAACCCGAAACTTGCTGGCCGTCTTAAAAGGCTTTATCGAACTGCCGCGCTTCTCGCCCGTGGCGCTGATGAACGACAATCGCGCCGTCGGCGGCTTCAACATGGGCCATCTGTGGGATGAAACCGACATTCTCACGCAGGCGATGGAGAAAATCATGGCGTTGGTGGCGAAGGGCGAGATGGCGCCGGTGATCGACAAAACCTTCCCCTTTGACCAGGCCGGCGCGGCGCACGCGTACATCCAGGACCGCAAGAATTTCGGCAAGGTGCTGCTGACGCCGTGACAAGAAGGCGCCCGGCCATGAAGTCGCCAAGGCGAGAACCGAAATCAGTTTCGTGAAATGCCCGCGCGGGCCGCTCGCTTGACAGGAAGGCCGCGAATACAGATAACCGGAGGGGTTGAAGTGTGCCCTTATAGGGTGGAAGGAAAAGCTTATGAAGCCCCTCGTGAAATGGCTCTTTGTATTGCTCTTGGTCTTGCTGGTGGGATTTTCGATCGCCGCGTGCGACGACGACGACGACGAAGACAACGATGACGACAACGATACGTCACCGGTTGACGACGACGACGACGACAATGACGACGACGACAACGACGATGACGATGACAACGACACCGCTGGTGACGACGACGACGATGACGACGATACTTCGCCGCCGCCGCCGACTACGATCGGTTTCCTCTACATTCCACGCGGCTCGTTCACCATGGGCAGCCCTGCCGCCGAAACGGGCCATCGCGCCGACGAGGTTCTGCACACTGTCACCTTCACTCGCGATATCGAGATGATGGCGACCGAGGTGACCCAGGGGCAGTTCAACGACTTTATGGATTTCAACCCCAGCTACTTCCCGCGTTACGGCACGGCGAGACGCCTGCCGGTGGAGCAGGTGAGTTGGTTCGACACGCTCGCCTTCGCCAACCGCCTGTCGGCCGAGGAAAGTTACGACGCGTGCTACACGTTGACTGATATCAACTGCGCCGACGGTACACTCGGCGACGCGATCGACTATTGCAGCGAGCACGGCGGCATTCGCGCGGCGACCGCGGCCCTGAACGGCGTCACGACGCCGCAAGACTGCGAGGGCTTCCGTCTGCCGACCGAAGCGGAATGGGAATACGCCGCTCGCGCCGGCACCACCACCGCGTTCTATAACGGTGATGTGGTCAACGAAGCGTGCTCGCCGGTCGACGAGGGCCTCGCCGCCATCGGCTGGTATTGCGGCAACGCCGAGGAAAAAACCCACCCCGCAGCCCAGAAGCAAGCCAACGATTGGGGCTTGTTCGACATGAGCGGCAACGTCAAGGAATGGATGTGGGATTGGTACGGAGCCTACGACGGCGACGCCACCGACCCGGTCGGCCCCACCGACGGGCATTTCAAAGCGACGCGCAGTTGCGGGATCCGTTACAGCGGCGCCGGGAAATGCCGGTCCGCGATTCGAACCGGGCAGACGCCGCATTTCCGCGTGCCCTACATTGGTTTCCGGCTGGTGCGTACGCTGCCGGTCGAGCGTGGGGAAGCGTTCCAGGCCCCCGCGCCCAAGGTGACGGCCCCGGTGGCGAAGGCGCCGAAGGATTATCCCGACGAATTGCCGTGGACTTTCACGCGGCCTGATGTCGGCACACCGCCGACGCCGCAGGAGATCACCGACTTCACCCAGAAATACATGGGCTTCTTGGCGCAGGTCCATTACTACGATTGGTTGATGTGGACGGGCCACGGGCAGCACGCGACCAGCGGGTATTACGATTACAAGATTTTCTGGCAGGACACCCGGGCGGTGAAAGCCGGGGATACGGTGACCTTCGAGCATACGGGCGGGGCCGACAACGTGATGATCCGCACGCCCAAGACCTTCAATAATGCCGCGGCCGGCTGCTTGATGAGCGGCGACGAACGGCTCTGCGACGTGGCCGAACAGTTCGCCAAGGGTTTCACGGCCTTTTTCCTGGGCACGCAGTGGACCCAGAACGACCCCGAGCATTTCATCATGCCGCGCGGCATCTTCACGCACTACCACACCTACACGGAGGACGGCCGCAACATCGCCGTGGATTACGATCTGGTGCACCACCAGTGGTTCGGTTGGAATTCGCACACCGTCAACAACCCGGTGAGCCCGACTTTCGGCGACATTTGGGTGCGCAACATGCGCAGCAAAGACGACGTGCCGCACATCTACCGCGCCGTGCCGATGATGATGCGCGTCGTGGAGGAAAGTGACGACGAGGACCTCGTCGCCGCCTGCACCGAGGCCCTGAGTTACCTGCAGGGGTTCGGGAAAGACGTTACGGATTCAGGTTACTACATTCGCACCAAGGATACCTACGGCAACCAGTACATACCGATTACCGAGATGGGCTTCGTGGCCGACCTGGCCAGCTTCGTGATCTACGATATCTTCACGCCCAAGTCCGAATGTAACAGCAAGTTGACCTCGGCCCTGGTGGGCTACGGCAGTGACCTCGATGTGGGTTGCGGCGATGGTATCGGCTGGCTTTACGAACAAGTCGCCACGGTCCAGCACTACTTCAACTGGGCGATCATCCGGTACTTCCATACGGCGGCGATTTACAACGCGCTCATGGTCGAAGAGAACGACGTGGCTTATGAGTTGATGGAAGGCATGGCCACGCGCGTCGATTACATGATGTACGAGGACCCGGGACGCGCCACCGTGCCCGAATGGGACGCCGACGCGACGGCGTTTTTGTTGGCGGCGGCTGCCGCGGGGTTCCCGCTCACGTCCGAAGAGGCGCGCATGATCATGGACCGCTACGGCGCGGCCGCGGATCATTTCAGCACCTGGCCCTATTGGGATTTGTGGGACGCTTCGGTACCCGACGGCATCTACGACTACAAACCGAACCGCAACAGCGGCACCTTCGGCGTCGTGCCGCGACCCGAGGAACTGGGTTTCGTTCTGGAGTATTGCTACTCGCCGTTCAAGAACCCGGCGACGGTGGAATTCATCGACTGCGACGTCGTGGCCGACCCGACGCAATGGGTGGCTCCCTAAACCAGACACGAAGAACACGTATCCGCACAGCCCGGCCACGCACGGCCGGGCTTTTCGCCCTTTGATGGTGTATGATTTCCTGGAACTCCTAATAGGATTGCCGCCGGCCCCGAGGGCGGAAGAAACGTCGTAACTGAATTCGAAGCGGCGGGGTTCATCGAGGAAGACCGATGGCGAATTGTCCCAAATGCGACGCCGAACTCGTGAAGGTTCCCGGAACGGAAATCTTTTTCTGCACGCTGTGTCGATCCAACTTCGACGCAGCGGTAATTGAAGAGCGGGAACGACAACGCGCCGGAGAGCTCGTGCGCGAGCATTTGCCGGCGGCGTTCAGCGTGTTCGTACAGCGGCGCGAGGAACTAGCCAACATATGGGCGGCATGGCAGGAAACCGTCACGCAGCAACGGCCGACTATCGTGGTGCTGCTCGGCGAACCGGGCGTGGGCAAAACGGCCGTTCTGGAACGCTTCTACCGCGAACTGGCCTCCAACCCGAGTTGGGATCCCGACGATTATTGGCCCGATATTCCGCCCGGCCGCCTGGAGCAGGTTTCGACCGAGGGCAAACTCTTCGCCATCGCGAAGAAAGAAGAGCGCAAGCCGCGCTATCTGTGGCTCGCGTCGCGTTGCGACCTGGTGGCCACCGGTTCAACGGCGCCGGAGGATTCGTCCCGCGCGCACGCCGTGGAGTTGAGCCCGTGGCTGCAGATGGTTCAGGGGCTGCGGCATCACCCGATCAAGGATTTCGTGCCCGACGATTTCGGCCGGCGCTTGCGGCAGCGGTTGCGCAGCGAAGGCGCCGAACTTCTCATGGATATTCTGGGCGAGGGCCTGGAAGTGTTGGTAAGCGCCAGCGGCTTGGGCGCCCTGTTGGCGTTGGGAAAGGCGACGGTGAAAATCGGCGCGGCCATGCGCCGCGGCGGCCGCAGCTCGCAGCCCGAGGAAATGGCCGGGTTGGCGCGAACGGTCACCGGGCTTTTGGTCGAATTGAGCAACGTGGAACGCGGCGGTATGCCGCTGGTGCTGTCGATCGACGACCTGCAATGGACCGACCAGGAAAGCATCGACCTGCTGCTTCATTTTTTGGAAGCTGCCGCCGACCGCCCGGTGATGGTGCTGGCCACATGTCGCAACATCGACGTCGTGGCCGAGAACCGACCGGCCGGCCGGCTGCTGAGCCAACTGGCCCGTCGCGAAGGCTCACGTTATTCGCACCACAAAATCGAAGTCGAGCGCCTGGACGACCAATCGATCGGCGAGATCGTCCAAGGCCTTTTCGGGCCGACCGCCGACGTCGAACTCGTGAAGTGGATCGCCGAGCGCGCCGAGGGAATTCCCATCGTCGCGGATTACTTAGCCCGCTTTCTTGTCGATCAGGAGTTCGTCGACGCCACCGGCCGCTTTCGTCGCGAGGTTGAAATCGACACGCTTACCGAAAGCTGGCGGACCGGTGCGATCCCGCACGACGCCCGCGGCATCATCACCGAGCGCCTCGAGCGATTGCGCGAACAAAACGACCGCCAATACCGCTTGCTGCAATGCGGGGCGGTGGAAGGCCGTACCTTCCGCGACCGTTTTCTGGAGCGCGTGGCGCAACGTTTCGCCGCCCTTTCCGACCTCGATCTGCCCTCGATTCAAGGCCAACTGCAAGATGCGGAACGCAAGCACCACTTGATTGCCGCCGAGGCCGCGCGGCTCATGCCGGCGGGTCGGCCGGAACAGCCCTACCTTTTCACGCATCAACTCATTTACGACGCCTTTCTTGAAGGGTTGCCGCCGGCCATTAGAACGCTGTGTTTGGAAACCATCATCGAGTTGTTTGACGAGGACGAAGAATTCTACGCGGTGTCCGGCAAGGCAGAGGCGCTGCGCAATACCGCTGAGCGCCGGCGCGCTGGGCTCGTTGCCTGGCAGGCCTTGGTCGCCGACCGTCCGCTGACCGACGCCGAAAACCTTCGCGCCGCTGAAGCCGCCGGGAAAAACGCCGCCGTCGCACTCCGCCTCGGTAGCCGCGACGCCGCGATTCGTTATCTGGAAACGGCGTTGCATTTTATCGAGCAGATTGGTGGCGCGACCGCCGAAGGACGCGACGTTGTGCGTCTGCACGCCAGCCTGCTCAATCGACTCGCCAACCGCAAACGGGAAACCGGCGACTTGGCGGCGGCGCTCGACTTGGGCCGGCAGGCGTTGGAGATGCGCGAGCAGTTGTGGCTGGTCGATCCGGATAACGCCGAGGTCGTCGAGTGGTTGGCGTCGAGTTTGAACGATTGCTCGCAAAACGACAGGCGCGTCGGCGACTTGGCGCAATCGCGGAATTGTCTGGAGCGCGGCGCCGAACTGATGGAGAGCCTGCCCGCCGATGTCCGTCAAGGCCGAGACTTTGCGTTGCTCGAGGCCCGTTTGCGGCAGAATCTCGCGTCGTTGCTCAACACCCAGGGCGAATTCGAGCGGGCGCTGAAAACGGCACGGCTGTCGCGGGGAATTCTCGCCGACATCGTCGATACCAATCCCGGGGATTTCGAGTTGGCCGATATGTTGGCGACGGTCGACCATTTCCTGGGTGTGTTGGAGAGGCAGGCGGGTGAAACAACGGCCGCGGAGCGCAGCTTCGAGGCCGCGATCGCCGCCCGAACCCGGCTGGTTGAAATGGATGACGCGGACCTGCGCGTGCTCTTTCGTCTTTCCATGACATATCGAAGCATGGCGTGGTTGCATCGCAATGCGGGCCGCGGTGTCCAAGCGCGCGACGCGATCGAACGCACACTGGAAATTCGGCGCCGTCTTGCCGATATCGACACGAGCGACCTGGGTTACGCCGGGGCCCTCGCGCAATGCATCAACGATACGGCTGTGTTCGCCAAAGACCGCGGGGCGCTTGGTGAGGCCATCGATCTTTTTGAGGAAAGCCTTCGCCTGGCGCGCTATTGCGCGGAAAAAAATCCCACCGACACGGGGCCACATTGGACTCTCTCCACGATCTTGTTCAATTTGGCGAGCGTGCGCGTGCAGCAAGCGCAGGTCGGCGAGGCGGTCCGTCTCTTGCGCGATTGCCTTGCGATTCGAAAAACCCTGTGCGAGACAAGTTCCACGAACCGCGATTTCCGGCGCGATGCCGCCACCGCGGCCAGCCGACTTAGTGGTTTGCTTCGCCAACAGGGCCAATGGGAAGAAGCCGGCACCTACCTTGAAACGGCGCTGGACTGGCATCAGCAGATCCTCGACGAGAACCCCCGCCATGAAGCGGTTCGGTCCTGGCTGGCTGTCGACTATTTCAACCTCGGCAACGTAGCGCAGCACCTGCGCGACATGGCCGAAGCGGAACAATGCTTTCGCAAGGGAATGGCGCTGCGGGAGGAAGTCCTTGTGCATCAGCCGACCGGCGTCGACGCGCAATGGTCCTACGCTACGGCCCTGAATCGCCAAGCTGACTTTTTCCTCTCGCAGGGTGAAGAGAGCCACGCCGGAGAATATCGCAGACGCGCGGTCGCCGGGCTGGCTTGGTTGACGGCGCAGAATCCAAATCGCCAGGAACTGTTGCAGGATTTGTCGATCGGCTACCGAAACATTGCGCTCGCGCACCGGCGGCGCGGCGAATTCACCGCGGCCCTGGCGTTTCTGGAATCGGCGGTCGCGTTGCAGCGGCGACTGGTAGCGTTGGATGAGGCCAATCAGCAGGCGCACATCAACTTGGCGGTGCTGCTTTCCGACAGCGGCATTACGGCGTTCGATCGTGGCGATTTGGACGCCGCCGCCGACTTTTACCGCGAGAACATCGATCTGTACGAACGGTTGCGGGGTGACGATTCAACCTACCTGCTGCTGCACCGCAACTTTGCCAACGCTTGTGAATCGATGGCATTCGTGGCTCGCGGCCTGGGGCGGCTCGAGGAAGCGTTAGAGTGGGTGCGTCGGTCGAGTGACGCCTGGGAGCAAAGCTTCGGCTCGGATCGCGATTCGGTCGGTACTCGAGCTCGTCGAGCACTAAACGCGAAGACGCTCGCTGGGTTCTTATGGTCGGCAGGACGTTTCGAGGAAGCGCTTGTCGAAGCCGAGAAAGCCGTGGCGATCAATGAAGAACTCATGGCCGCCGAGCCGGAGCAGGAGTCGCACGCGCGACGTTTGGCCAGCGCCTATAACAGCCGCGCCGGCTTGCTGACTCTGTTGGGGCGCATGCAAGAGGCGGGTAGCTGGTTTCGCCGCACCATCGAGTTACACACGACGGCGATGGCGAATCCCGAGAGCGCCGACAACCTCTGGCTGCGCGCCAACTACGGCGTGGGGCTGCACAACCTCGGGCTCGTACATCTCTTTCTGGCCGAATGGGACGACGCAACCGTCCACCTCGCGGCGGCAATCGAAGTGCGGGAACAAATGCTCGCCTACGCCGAAAGCCAACGCCGCCATCGCTTCTTTCTCGCGGGCAGTCACGCCGCCATGGCTTTGGCACGGCGCGGCAGGGGCAGCTTCGATGCGGCGCTGCGTGAGGCGCGCACCGCCGTTTCCGTACTCGATCCCATCGAGAAAAAACTGAGCGACCCGCAGGAACAAGCGCGGAGTTTGATGACGCAATTCGTTCTGGCGCTGTGCGAAATCGATGCCGGTGATCGCGATACCGGTTTGCATCGCATTCGGGAAACCTGGCCGCAGTGGACCGTCGTGCCCGAGTGGGTGCGGGGCGTTGATCGGCTCTATCGTTTCGTGATCGACGAAGTGCACCGCGTCGCGGGCGACGACCTACCGGATTCCTGAGCGCCGCCGCGCCGGTTAGCGCGCCGGGAACTCCCACCGGCCCGCCAAGGGGTCGGAAGTCATTTCGAATTCCAATGTCCCGCCTGCGGCAATCTCTTCGTGATCGAACCACGGCACGGCGAGCGTGCGGCCGTTGAGCGTGACGGATTTGACGTACTGATTCGTCTCGGACGTGTCGGGGGCCAGTATCGTCAGCGTGTTTTCGCCGATGCGCATTTCTCCCTCGGGAAACAGCGGGCTGCCGATCACGTACAGGTTTGTGCAGGGCAGGGGGAAGAAACCCAGCGCGGAAAAAATGTACCACGCCGACAGCGAGCCGCCGTCGTCGTTGCCGTCCAAACCCAGCGGCGAATCGGCGTATTTGTTCGCCATGATCCAGCGCACCCATTTGGCGGTCAGGTCCGGCCGCTCGGCGAAGGCGAAGAAGTACGGGGCGTGCTCGTCGGGCTCGTTGCCGTGCCAGTAGTACGGGTCGACCTGAATATCGTTGGTGGGCGGAATGCCGCGTTCCATGAAGTCGTCCAGCGTCGCCGCGAAAGTCTCCGGCCCGCCCATCAAGTCGATCAGGTCTTCCGGATCATGCATGACCATCCAGCGCCAATGCCGCGCGTTGCCCTCGGTGTAGCCCATAAGATTGCCGCGCCACTCATCTTCGCTCCACGCCTCGAACCACGTGCCGTCGGACATCTTCGGGCGGAAGAAAAGCGTGTCGGGGTCCCAGAGATTCCGGTAATTGCGGGAGCGCTCGTAGAACATCTCGGCGTCTTCATCCTCGCCGATGGCCTCGGCCAGGCGCGCGAGACAGTAATCGTTGAGCGAGAACTCCTGCGTGCGTGATACCGACTGGTCGTAGTTATCGTGCGCCACGTAACCCAGCGCCAACCAATCCTCGATGCCCACGCGTTCGGCGATCGGCACATGCCCGACCGCATGCTCGCGCAGCCCCGCGTAGATTTCGTGAATGTCCACGTCGCGCAGCGTGCCCTTCAGATAAGCGTCGGCGATCATCGTATCGGCGTGCGTGCCGATCATGATCGTCGTTTCTCCGACGCCCTGCGCCCAACGGGGGTACGCGCCGCGCTGCTCGTACATGCGCTGCATCGACAGGACGAAATCGCGGTTCAAATCCGGACGCACCAGCGCCATCAACGGATGCAGCGTGCGGAAGGTGTCCCACAACGACAGGTCGCTGTAGTACGTGAAGTCGTCGACCTCATGCACTTCGCGGTCGAAACCCAGGTAGCGGCCCTCCGCTTCGGTAAAGGTCGTGGGCAGCACGTACAGGTGGTACATCGCGGTCTGGAAAATGCGCCGCTGGGTTTCGGTCCCGCCTTCCATGACGATATCGGCGAGGCGGTCGCGCCATTTGCTTTCGGTTTGGGCGACCACGGCGTCGAAATCCCAGTGCGGCACTTGCGCCTCGAGATTTGCCCGCGCCTGGGCCGGGCCGATGACCGAGATGGCCACCTTCGCCTCTACATGCCGCGTGCCGGGCGCGAAGCCGACGTATGCGCCGACGCGCAACCCCTCGGCGAATTCGTTACCGGGCAGGCGTTCGTTATTGACGAAGGTGCCGTAGTCGACGATCGGCTCGGAAAAGCGGGCGACGAAGTAAATCGGCATCCCCATGTAGATGCGACTGAAACCACCGGCCTGGTAGGCGAAGCCGACCACTTCATTGCGCTCGTGATCGATCCACACGCGGTTCCACCAGGTCGTGTATCGGGCGACGGAGTAACTCACATCGACCACCGCGTGTGGATCGCCTCCCTCGGGGAAGGTCCAGCGATGGTAGCCGACGTTTTCGGTGGCGGTGAGTTCCACATCAACGTCGAAACGGTCCAGGTGCACCTTGTAGTACGCGGGCCGGGCTTCTTCCGACTGGTGGCTGAAGGGTGAGCGGTAACCCTGCATCGTCACGCGCTCGTCGTTCATTTGTGTGACGGGCATGACGTTGATGTTGGCCAGATCGGCGATGCCCGTGCCGGGCAGGTGCAGGTGGGAAATACCGCGCACCGAATTATCGGGATACCAATACCCGCCGGCGTGGAAATAGCTGATATAGAAATCGCCCATGGCCGTATCCGGCGTCAGCTTCACCAAACCGTTGGGCGCCAGCGATCCGGGCATCATCGCGCCCATACCCCAGAAGCCGCCGCCGGTGCCGATAAAGGGATTCACTTCGTCGAGCGGATCGGTGGCGGTGGCATCGTCATCGCCGGTGGGCGTGTCGTCGTCCCCGGCGTCGTCGTTGTCGTCGTCATCGCCGGCGCACGAGGCGATCAATCCGGTTATCAACACCAAACACAGAGCCCAAATCACGAATTGCTTCATGGAGCACCGCCTTTTGGAAAGGATATTTCATCTTATTCGGCACCGGGAGGCAGTCAATCGGCGTGCGGCCAAATAACAAAAAGGTTGAATACCATTTGCAATTACACAAAGAACATGATTTGATTCCAAATGTCGTAGGCCGATGGGGAATAACGCTATGAATCGTTGTCGTTTCCTTTTTTCGGCTAGTTGTCTTCTTGCCCTCATGATTCCCTTATTCACTTCGAGCGCCGTTGCTTACGATTGGTGCGTCGAAACGGTTCCCCTTCAAATAAGTCCCGGCCGGCTCGGACCCGGATCCGTCATGCACGACACCGTCACCGGACAGTTCCTGGCGCTCTATGGTCGTCCGGGTTGGTTCCTGGCGCGTTGTGACCTCGGCGCGTGTGAGCAGGAGCCCGTCCTACTCGATGTGGCGGACAAGTCGTCGCCCTATGTCGTCCGCGACGATCAGGGCTTGGCGATTTTGTACAACGACAACGCCGCCGGCGCGATCGGTGTACTGCGAGAGGGTGATGACGGGTGGGAAGAAGGCGCCTTCGATTTGCCTCCCGTTTGTACATCTCTGAAGGCTGTTGTGAGGTATCCGTTAGGCGGCTACGGCTTACTGTGCCGCGACGAATTCGACGACGACTGGCACGCCTGGCCCGGCGAGAAGGGCTGGCAGACCGAAGTGTGGCCCTTTGCGGCCCACGATTATTATGTCGGGTACGACAGCGCCGGGCTGCCTCACGCCGGAACCGTGACGGCCGACGACGAAACCTGGGAAATCACCCATCACTACCGTGACGCCGCAGGCGATTGGCAAAGCCAATACGTGGCCGACGGTGAAATCGTCGTGACTTACCCCGGCGTGGGTTACATCGCCGTCGACCCCGACGACAACGTGTATTTGATGACCAGCTATATGGGAAACGCGTCGATGACCTACGTCATTTCGCCGGCGGGAGAGGTTCGCAAGGCGGGCGACGCGCCGAAACAGATGACGTACTCTTGGTCGTATCGGACCAATCTTTCGGCCAACGCCTCACGTCAATTCGCGTACGCAGTTGTCGGTTACAATCACGTCTACGACAAAGGGAAGTGGCCGGAATACTGGTACACATGGGTCGAGGCCAATACCTCCATGGGCGACTTCTATGAAGTGTGTTACGCCAGTGGCTATGACGACCCTTGGTGGGCGCCCGATTACCAGGCGCTGACAGCCCTGGCCGACGATGGCTCGGTGCACACGCTCGTATTTAATCAATACTCTGAGAGCCCGGCTCCCAGTGTTTACTACAGCCCGAATCCCATCGGCGCCGGTGCGTCAATCGCTTCGCCGCAGTTCATTGCCGACGGTTCCTTCGTTGGATTCGCCGCGCGACCGACGGCGCAGGGCTTGGTGCCCTACCTGTACGCATACCGGGGAAACAGGTCGTATGTGAACTACTACACGTTCTACGAATTGCTGCACTTTGGCGGCAGAGATTTTGAGGCCCTGTTCAGCCAGCAATTACTCGACGAAACGCTCGAATGGCGCGAAGGCATCGCAGGCAATGGCGCCGAAGCGTACGCAACCGCGTATTCACACGACTGGGCGCCGCCGCAAACGTGGTGGCTCGTCACCTATGACGGCCAGAATCGCGTGGAAGAGCCGTACCATCAACGCGACGACTACGAACAGCATCGGGTTGTCGGTGTGGACCTGCACGCCGGGCCCGACGGTGCGTTGATGGCGTATGCGCTGGCTTACTACGACACGCCGCAGGGGGTGTGTTTCCGCCGCCGTCCGGTGGGCGGCCCCCTCGGCGCGGCCGTCCAGATTACCGATTCCGGCCACACGCCGGCCGTCACCGAGTGCCCCGACGGGACGGCTCTCGTGGCGTATCAAACCCCGGCCGGCGCGGTCTACCTGGCCACAGAAGCCGAGCCCTTCGAGATCGAGCTGGTTACCGATTCCTACACGCCCGACGGCAACATGGCCGTGACGTGTCAGGCCGACGGCACGGTGCATGTGCTTTTCGATTCGCCCGACGGCTTGCAGCACGCGGTTTCGAGCGACGCGAAGGCGTGGGATGTGGCGTTGGTCGATGAAACCCTGACGCTCTACCAGGCCAAGCCGGACGCGGCGGGGCGTCCCTTGGCGGGCGCGATCGACAGCGACACCGAAGAGGCCGTGCTTTTGCAGTACGACGGCGCAACGTGGAGCGTCGAAGTACTCGCGGGCGACTTGCATATGCCCTCGGTACCGGTTTGGACAAGCGGCGAGGAAGCGGCCGTTTGTTACGTGCCCGGCGAGCCCTACGTACGCGTGGAATGCCGGGCCACAACGGCTTTCGTTGCTGAAGAACCTTTCGGCGACGACGATGACGACGACGATAATGATGACGATGACGATGACGACGATGATGACGATGACGACGATGATGACAACGACGATGACAATGACGACGACGATGATAACGACAACGACGACGACAATGACGACGACGATGATGATAACGATGATGACGACAACAACGACGACAACGATGACAATAACGACAACGACGATGATGACGACAACGGGTGCGGGAAATAGAAAACGGTAGAGATGTTTCGGTCGCGGCGTAACGAGCAGGCGGGGAGCGAATCGAGTTGGAGGTATTGTCCGTGAAACGTTTTTGGTTAGCACTTCTTGTTGTTTTCGTGCTTGCCGCTCCGGCCGCCGCCCAGTGGCACACGACCGACGCCCGCATTTTGGTCAAACCACAGGCCGCCGGATATCAATCGATCTTGTACGATGAGGTCACAAGCGAGTTCGTCGTCGTGTATTACCGCCCCGATCTGTGGCTCGCCCGGTGCACGCCGGATGCTTGCACGCAGGAGCCGGTGGTTCTCGACGAGTATCTCAGCATGCTTTACCTCTTCCGGGACGAATTTGGGCTGGGCATTGCCGACAACACGCCGGGCGGCATCGTGGCCTACCGCGAAACGGACACCGGCTGGCAAAGCGAACAACTCGTGCCGGCCGACATCTGCACGTCTCTGGGCCGCGTCACCCACCGCCCGACCGGCGAGTTGGCCGTCCTTTGTAACAAACATGCCGAAGGCAACCGCGTCGCGTGGCGCGAGGGCGATACGTGGTCGTACATCGATGCGCCGTTTGACGTCGGGCCGCAAGGTTTGGCCTTTAGCGATGACGGCACGATACACGGCATGCGGGTTCGGATATACGAAGATCCGGATCGGCGTTTCGAGATATCACACGTGCACCGCGCGCCCGGCGGCGAGTGGGTGGACGATATCGTGCTGGCCGATTTCCTTTACACCTATTACTCGCCGCAATCCTGGGGCGTCGTGGTCTCCGGCGATTACGTGCACCTGTTCTATCGGCGCAGCGATGAAGCCTACGGGCAACTCACCATCGATCCGGAAGGCAATGTGGAACACCTCTTCTCGAGCGATAAGGCGGATTACTACGAGTACGAAGAACTCCACTTATTGAGCGTCGCGGCGCTGCCGGCCGGCGAAGCCACGTTTTCCCGGTATCGCTACTTCTACTTCCAAACCGACGCGCCGGGCGACGTGATCGCCTGGGGGTCGGGCCTGAGCCAGGGTGGCCACAACCTGCGCAGCATCGGCGGCGATTCCTCCTTCGACCCGGCGGCGGAGTTCTGGGGGTATGCGGCAACCGCAGCCGACGGCACGCCCCACAACGTCATGTTCAACTACGGCAGTTGGTATTATTTCGACTGGCCGGACGTCGTTTACAATTACGACCACGAGGATCGCGCGGACGAAAAAATCATCGTCGAGCCGACCCTCTGGCGGTGCGACTCGAGATTGCTCGTCGCCGCTGAAAAGACGCCCGAAGGGCTCCGGCCGTTCCTGCAAACGATGATGATTCACGGCTTCGACTACCAGCGCTTGCACCTGTTCGGCAAACGCGACGACTTATGGCCCGTGGCGCATCGCTGGGGCAGCGGGTCGATCGGCATCTATGCGCCGCAGGTTCTCGCACTCTCGGCCGAGGGGGCGCACGCCTTGGACGTCCAAGAGGGTGACGAACTGACCTACGAGCTGTTCACTTGGACAGACGACGGGTTGGTGTATGAAACGGCCCACGTAGCCGAACCGCCGGATTACCAGCAAATAAACAGCGCGGATTTAATCTCCGCCGGCGATGAAATGCTCCTGGGCCTCGAGCTGTCACGCGCTCCGGGCATTATTCGCTTGGCGCGGCGACCCGCCGGCGGCCCCTTTGGCGAGGCGGCAGTTGTGGCCGAGACCGGGCGTCACCCCCGCGTCGCCGTATGCCCCGATGGCAGCGCGCGCATCGTATATCGCGACGGCACAAACGTGATGCTGGGCACCGAGGGCGAACCGTGGACCACCGAAGTTGTTGCCGCCGGCTACGAGTTGTCGCGCGGCCATGGCGTGTGCTGCACCGATACCGGCGAAGTGCATGTGGTGTTCGATGACGGCGTGGATGCCTATCACGCGACGCAGGCGGCCGACTCGTGGACCGTGACCAGCCTCCAAAGCGGCGCGAAGGTCGAGGCCGTGCAGCCGGACGAAACCGGCAATCCGTGGGCGGCCTTGGTGGTGGACCTGGAAGAAGGCCAACGCGCGGCCACGCTGTTTCACTGGACCGGCGCCGCGTGGGAATCCGAAGTGCTCAGCGACGCGGTGGACGCCGAAATGGACCGCACGCCCTTCGGCTTGTGGGCGGGCGAGGGCGAAGTGCTGGCGTGCTACGCGCTGGAAAACAAAGTCGAGTGCGTGAGTACCGCGCCGCTGGTGAATTCCATGGCCCCCGGCGATGACGACGACGACGATAATGACGACAACGACGATAATGACGACGACGACGATGACGACAACGATAATGATGACAACGACGACAATGATAACGACAACGACAATGACGACGATAATGACAACGACGATGATGACAACGACGATGACGACAACGACAATGACGATGATGACAACGACGATAATGATAATGATGACAATGACGACGACAACGGCTGCGGGAAATAATTAGCTCAAGGCTCGGGCATCACCAAACCTGCGGATACAAAATCACACCGCCGTCGCGAAAGGCTTTCTTGCAGAACTTGTAACGTCTACCGCACGTCCAACCCGAGTTGCTTCTGGATTTGGCGGATCTGCCCGGTCTCCGGCAGGCGCAGGCGCGCGGCGTCGGCATACGCGGCTTCCAGCAACGCGGCGGCTTCGGCCGCGTCTCCCTGGCGGTTGCGTCCTAATAGATTAATTGCGATCTCTGCTTTGCAGACTAAGGCCGCTTGCGCGTCGCGGAGTTTATCGTAGACGGGCAACTCTTCTTCTTGGCGGATGCGCAAGGCCTCGTCGATTTCGCCGCGGGCAAAGAGGATGTCGGCGATCTTGCCGAGGGTCACGGCGCGCGAGCGCACGTCGCCGATTTTTTCGTAGACGGGCAACTGTTCTTCTTGGCGGATGCGCAAGGCCTCGTCGAGTTCGCCGCGTTGATAGAGGATGTCGGCGATTTGGCCGAGGGTCACGGCGCGCGAGCGCACGTCGCCGAGTTTTTCGTAGACGGGCAACTCTTCTTCTTGGCGGATGCGCAAGGCCTCGTCGAGTTCGCCGCGG